>NZ_JBFAHB010000048.1:0-73046 GCF_040653975.1 Kribbella sp. NPDC050820 | reverse complement strand
CTACGCACGGCGCACACGAAAGCCTGCGGCACGACCGCGACTGATCAGCCTGCCGGCCAACGGCGGCCCCACTGCGGCCAAACCCCTACACACCGCCTCTTCATCACGCACCAGACCCCGTCCGAACCGCCAAGACGCCGGACGGCACTCACGCCTGCCCACACGCACCCTTGACTCCCAGCGCGAAAGCTAGCCGAGAAGGAGCCGGATGGTGGTGTGGGTGGCTTGGTCGCCGGTGACGGTGGCGACCAGCCGAGCGCCGTACCGGTCGTACTTGGTGTGGTAGGCGGCGTCGATGTCGGTATGGAGCGGGTCGTCGGCGGTCAGGCGGGTGAAGTCGACGTCGCGTTCCACGCCGCCGGCCCGGATGCGTCCACGGCCGGCGGCGACCGCCCGCCGGAACCAGGGGTTGTCGGTGCCGTAGGCCGAACGCACGTAGACGCTGGTGCCGACGGCGACGGTCCACATGGTGATGTAGCGCCGCAGGGTGCCGTCCTTGCGGTACGAGGCCAGCTTCAGCTCGGTGGCGCCGCCGATCCGGGTCAGCTCGTCGGGCGTCCAGCCGTTCTGGGTCACGTCATCTCCTCCTTCGCGGGCCTGCTTCACGGCCGGACCAGGACCTTGAGGGCCTCGCGGTCGTCCATCGCTCGGTAGCCGGCCGCGATCTCGTCGAGCGCGACTTCGCGGTCGAAGACCTTGCCGGGGTCGACGGTTCCATCGAGTACGGCGGGCAGCAAGGTCTCGATGTAGGCGCGGGCCGGGGCGGGACCGCCGGTGAGCGTGATGTTGGGTCCGAACAGGCTGCCGAATCCGACCGGGGCGGCCTCGTACTGCGGTACGCCGACCCGGCTGATGACACCACCTGGCCGGACGACACCGACGGCCTGCTCGTAGGCGGGCATGTGACCGACAGCCTCGATGACCACGTGGGTGCCATCGCCTCCGGTCAGCTCGCGGACCTTGGCGATGCCCTCCTCGCCCCGCTCGGCGACGACATCGGTGGCGTGACCGTGGTCCGCGGGTTGACGTTCGCCTTGATTGCGGCGTGGTAGCCGGTCCCGTACACGTCGGACAGCGTCAGCAAGGACGGGATCAGCGCGGACGTCTCCTCGACCGGTACTGCGACAAGCGTGCCGTCGGCGAGCGGGACCCGGACCGCCTCGGCCTGTCCGCCGCCGACCCCGGCACTGTTCCAGAATCCGCCGCACCGGCAGGAGGTGTGCAGTCGCACCACGCGCACGATCGCGTCCGTCGGCTCCTTGACGATCGGATCCGGCACGTCCACCACCAGAACGTCGCCGGCGCCGTACATGTAAGTCGCTCGCATCGAAACTCCTTGCTCAGTGCTGGGTGAACACGTCTCTGGCGACCGTGATCGCGGACATCGCCCGCGGCCAGCCGGCGTAGAACGCCAGGTAGATGATCGCTTCCTTGAGCTCGCTCTCGGTCAGGCCGTTCTTCTCAGCTCGGGCGCCCGGTCACGGTTGCTCCTGGTTGTACTCGGGATCGGTCACGTGATCGCCCCAGGTGGTCTCCGGGCCGTCGCCGGCGCCTTCCCAGATGGCCAGATGGGTCATGAAGTGGGCGTCGGCGGCGCCGTGCCAGTGCCACTCGCCGGGTGGGGTATGCACGGTGTCGCCGGGTCGCATCACGATCACCTCGCCACCGCGCGCCTGGACCAGGCCGACCCCCTCGGTCACGTGCAGTGTTTGTCCGACCGCATGCTTGTGCCACGCAGTACGCGACCCCGGTGCGAAGTGCACGGAGTTGACCCGCACCCGCGACGGCTCCTCACCGCGGTAGATCTGGTCGAACCAGACCTCACCGGTGAACCACTCCGCCGGCCCTCTACCGGTCGGTGCCTTCGACAACTTCTTCGCCACGAATCGTTCCTTCCTTCGAAGTCAGCACGGTGATCAAGCACACCCCAGCAGCACGCCGGGGCGGCACGGGGTCGGGGAGTCACGGTTCCAGTGAAGGGGTATCGGCGACGTTGTGGGAGGACCTGCTGATCCAGGTACTGGCAGTCCCTCCTTCGCCGGCCCGGCGCCGCATACCGTGGAGGCATGGACAACCGAGCAGAGGTCCGCGAGTTCCTCTCGTCGCGCCGGGCCCGGCTCACCCCCGAGCAGGCAGGCCTATCGGCGTACGGCGGGAATCGCCGCGTCAAGGGCCTCCGCCGCGAGGAAGTGGCGATGCTGGCCGGCGTCAGCATCGACTACTACGTGCGGACGGAACGCGGCACCCTCGGCGGCGCATCCGACCCGGAATCGGTGCCGGCCAGCGTCCTGGAAGTCCTCGAGGCCATCACCGAAGCCCCCGCCTGGGTCCGCAACGCCCGCCACGACCACCGCGCCGCGAACCGGCTGGCCGTCGCGTTGTACGCGCCGATGCTCGCCGACCCCCGACGGCCCGCTGGGCCGCCCACAACGTCCGCTTCCACCGCACCGGCCGGAAGAAACTCCACCACCCCGCCGTCGGCGACCTGGACCTCAACTTCGAAGCCATGGAGCTGCCCTCCCACCCCGGCCTCACCCTGCTCGTCTACACCGCTCCCAAGAACACTCCTACCGCCGACAACCTCAAGCTGCTGAGCGCCTGGGCGGCCACCACTCAGGTCGGGTCCTGATCGAGTGGTTTGTCCGGGGTGGCCAGGAATCGTGTGGGGTCGCCGCCGGCGCTGGCGGTTGAGGCCAGCCACGCCTGCAGGCCCGCGGGGTCGCGGCGCTCGAGCTCGTCGAGGCATCGCTCGCGCGCCTTCACGATGCGCAGGCGGGCCGACAAGGTTGCCGCCTGGCTGAGCGCTTGGTAGCTCTCATGCCATTCCCGGCACAGCTGCCCCGTGCTGACGGGAGCTGGCGGGGGTGCAGGGTGACGACCGAGCCGGCGCGGACACCACTCGATCGCCCACGGTGAGCTCGCAGCCAGCAGCACGAGGAGATAGGCCGCACCCTCATGAAGTACGGCGGCCAGTCCGAGAACGCCGAAGATCGCGAGACAGATGGTGACGGGTCGCAGTACGGAATGCGGCGTGACAGGCGCGCGCCTGCCCGCGACCACACCGGCCGCGGCAGTCGTGAGCGTGAGGACGACCGCCACAAACACCACCGGGACCCACAGCTCTCCAGGCAGCAGGACGGCACCGGCCGCTACTCCGGCTGCGAGGAGTACGCAGCAGAGCCCTCGCCAGATCACCCGATAGACCGTCATCCCGCAGTCGCCTCGGCGACTCGCCCGTACTCCTGCCAGCCCGTCAGCAGATGCTCGGCGAACAGGTTGTCCACCACCACCGAGCACCGGGCGCCGAACAGTACGTCGGCAATCGCGTCGGGATGCTGTTGCACGTAGCTCGCGCAGAGGTCGTGGGCGGCGATCTGCTCGTGGACGGCGTCGGCTTCGACGTGTTCCGTGAAGTAGCGAGCCTGCTCATCCGACGCGCCGAGTCTCGCGGCGCCGGCGGCGTACTGGCGGTTGGGAAGCGTCGAGGTCATCTCGAGTGCGGCCAAGTGCCCGAGGAGCGCGGGCGTCCAGCGGCGATGGACCGCGAACAGCGACATCACGTTCGACACCGCCAGCGTGACCGCCGGGACCTCCGGGACGTAGTGGCCGTAGCTGTCGTCGAGTCCGAGCCAGCGCATCGTCGTACGGAACAGCTCGGAATGCATGCGCTCCGGGCGACCACCGCCGTACTCGTCGGACTGGATCTCGACCAGCGCCGCCTTGGCAGCACCGTCCAGGCGCGGGATGCCGAACGTGTGCGGGTCGGCCTCCTTGAGTTGGTAGACGGACCGGTTGAGCACGAACTGCCGGAACTGCTCCACCGTCGCATGCCGACGCAGGTACGGCGCCAGTCGCGGACCATCATCGGCGTCGAGCACAGCGCGCAACTGCTGTGCTACCGGTCGATCGGTCGGCAGGATCCGGCAGTTGCCCTCCAGCCAGCCGATCCAGGGCCGCTCCAACTCGGTGCGGAACGCGATGACGACCGGATCCCACTGGTGATCGGGGTGTACGCCGTCGAAGCCGCGGTACTGCAGTTCGTACGCGACCCAGAGGGCGAGCTGGAGATCGTCGTCGTACGGCCGGCCGGACGTCCCGACCTCAGGCGCTGCGTTGTCTTGTCCGGTGAGCCGGTCGTTCAGCCAGGCGCTGAGCGGCCCACGTGGCGGTGGTAGCTGCATGCGCGAACCGGTACCCGGCGGATAACGGCCGCGAATCAGGGTGGGTACCGCCTGTTCATGACCTCGAAGGACGAGCGCCCGGCCGAGATCCGCGCGTACCCCGACGGCCCGCTCCTGGTCCGCGGCGACTTCCAGCTCCTGGACGAGAACGGCGATCCGATCCCGGCCCAGCGCCGTACCATCGCCCTCTGCCGCTGCGGCCGCACCGGCATCCCACCCCTCTGCGACGGCACGCACACCCTCCCCCGTCCAACCGCCTCCCGGTGAAGACCATCATCAAGACCGCGTAACCGCCCGACGGTTGATCGGCGCCCGCAACAATCCAGCTACGAAGTCGTCGCCTCCGCGCCGCCGCGAAGCTGATCCCGCCGCCGCTCGAGGACCTCGAGCACCGCGCCCCGCTCCCCATGGTTGCGCTCGTACCCGATCAACTGCTCCACCTGCTGAAGATCAAGCGTCCCGATCCGCCCCGCCAACGCCCCAGCCGGCACTCCCTCGAACTCCGGCAACGGCAAAGACCCACGCCCGCTGGTCACAAAGCCCTCCTCTCCTCCGCGAAGGCCCCCAGTACCCACTGACCAAACGGCCGACCACTGCTTAACTGGGGAGTGGGGCCGCCTCGGCGTTGTCTGTGGTGGGTGGTGGGGTCATGCGTGCCTCCTCCGGATCACCGACGACCAGATCCACGACCGCTTCAGGGAGAACTTCTTCAAGGTCCGCGACGCCGCCGCCCTCACCTGGCAGACCAGCAAGTACGAAACCCCCAGCGACCACAACTTCAACTGCAAGTAGTCCTGGTCCTCAGCCTTTCAGGCCGGTGGTGGCGACTCCTTCGACGATGCGTTTCTGGAAGACGAGGAAGATGACCACGACGGGGACGAGGGCGATGACGGACATCGCGAACATCGGTCCCCACAGTGATGCGCCGCCCATGTTGTCCATGAAGCCGCTGAGCGCGACCGGGACGGTCTGCTTGGCCGGGTCGGTGAGGTAGATGAGCTGCCCGAAGAAGTCGTCGTACGTCCAGACGAAGGTCAGGATCGCGGTCGTCACCATCGCCGGGGTGAGCAGCGGCAGGATGATGTGCCAGTAGATCCGGGCCGGGCCGCACCCGTCGATGACGGCAGCCTCGTCCAGCTCCTTCGGGAGGCCGCGGATGAACTGGACCATCAAGAAGATGAAGAACGCGTCGACGGCGAGGAACTTCGGCACGGTCATCGGCAAGAACGAGTTGACCCAGCCGGCCTGGAAGAACAGGTAGTACTGCGGGATCAGCAGCACCTGGTGCGGCAGCATGATGCTGCCGAGCATGACCGCCAGAGCCGCGCCGCGGAACCTGAAGCGCAGCCGGGCGAATGCGTACGCCGCCATCGAGCAGGACAGCACGTTGCCGACGACGCAGACGCAGGCGACCAGGAACGAGTTGACGATCGCGGCGCCGAACGAGTTGCCGGCGCCTTCCCAGCCGGTCGCATAGTTGGACAGGTCCCACGACCGCGGGACCAGCGAGGTGGTGGTGAAGATGTCGCCGGCCGGCTTGAGCGAGCTGCTCAGCATCCAGGCGACCGGGTAGAGCATCAGGACCACCCCGCACAGCAGTACGGCGTGGCGCGCCCAGGCGAAGCGGCGGCGGTCAGTGTTCGTCGTCATAGAAGACCCAGTAGCGTGAGAAGAGGAAGTTGACGGCGGTGATCGCGGCGATCCCGACCAGCAGGACCCAGGCGATGGCGGAGGCGTAGCCCATCTTGAACTCGACGAACGCGGCCTTGTAGAGGTACAGGCTGTAGACGAGCGTCGACTCGGCCGGACCGCCTTGGCCGTCGCCGACGACGTACGCCTGGGAGAAGGTCTGGAAGGCCCCGATCACCTGCATGACGAGGTTGAAGAACAGGATCGGCGTCAGCAGCGGCAGAGTGACCCGGAAGAACCGGCTGACCGTCCCGGCCCCGTCCACGCCGGCCGCCTCGAGCAGGGTCCGCGGGATCTGCTGCAACCCGGCGAGGAAGATCAGCATCGGCGTGCCGAACTGCCAGACGGCGAGCGCGACCAGGGTGTAGATCGAGTAGTCGGGGTTCGAGACCCAGCTCGGCGCGTCGATGCCGAACGCGCCGAGGAACTGGTTCACGACCCCGTCGCCGGTGAACAGCTGTCGCCACATGATCGCGACCGCGACACTTGCCCCCAGCAACGACGGCAGGTAGAACACGGCCCGGTAGAACGACAGGCCCCGCAGCTTGGTGTTCAGCACCATCGCGACGGCGAGCGCGATCGCCAGCTTCAGCGGCACCGACAGGCCGACGTAGACCAGCGTCACCTTGATCGACTGCAGGTACGTCGCATCGTCGGTCAGCAGCTCGCTGTAGTTCTGGCCGCCGATCCAGTGCGGGCTGCCGAGCAGTCCGAAGTCGGTGAAGGAGAAGTACAGCGAGGCCGCCATCGGGCCGAGCGTCAGCAGGACGAGGCCGAGCAGCCAGGGCGTCAGGAACAGCGCACCCCAGCGGCCCTCCCGACTCCGTCCGGCGGTACGTCGTTCGTCTGGTGGCGGACTGCTGTCCCCGCTTTCCGGGGCCGACGTGTCCGGTTCGCGAGCTGTCACTGTCGGCATCTGCTCAGCCCTTCAGCGCCTTGGTCGCGTCGGCGATCAGGCTCTTGGCCGCCTCGGCGACCGACATCTTGCCGAAGGCAACCTTGTCGGCGAACGTCTGGAACGCGCCCGACACGTCGCCGCCGCCGGCCGGGAAGACGACGTTCTCCAGCGGCGTCTGATGCTTCTCCACCAGCGCGAGGTGGGTGAACTCGCGGGCCTGGTCCGGAGTCGCCGACGACTCGACCGCGGCCCGGTTCTCCGGGTTGTTCGGGACGCCGAGCTGAGTCCTGATCAGCAGGGCCGCGTCCGGGTCGTTGACGAGCCCGTCGAGGACCTGCGCCGCCTTCTCCGGGTTCTTGCTCCGGCCGTAGACGGCCCAGACGCGGGACGGCCGGATGTAGGCTCCCGGTCGGTCGCCCTGCGGGTAGGTGGTGGAGCCGAGCGGGCGCCCGGCGAGGGTCTGGTTGGACAGGATGCGGTTGGAGAAGTCGAAGTTCATCGCGGCCTTGCGCTTGACCAGGTTGTTGTTGTTGAAGTCGGCGGCCGCCGTGACCTCCGCGGGCACGGCGGCGCCGGTGTCGCGCAGCCGCTGCCACAGCGTCCAGAAGGCGACGAGATGGTCCTCGGTGAAACCGAGCGCGCCGTCCGGGGTGAAGAGCTCGGCGCCGTGGCCGCGCGCGTAGACCTGGAAGGTCTGCAGATCCCGGCTCGCGTCGCTCGTGCCGTACGGCTTGCGCGCGTTGGCAGCCGACACTTCGGTCGCGATCCCGGTGAAGTCGTCCCAGGTCCAGGCCGGGTCGAGCGTGGTGATCCCGGCCTTCGCGAACGCGGCCTTGTCGTACAGCAGGCAGAACGAGTTCACGCCGGTGCCGATGCTGTACTGCTTGCCGTCGACCTGTGCGCCCTTGAGCAGCTGCTGGTCCCACTCCCCGGTCCGGATGGTGCCCGGCAGGTACTTGCCGAGGTCCAGGGCGGCGTTGCTCTTCACGTAGTTGCCCAGGTCGATCGTGTTCGCGAGGAAGATGTCGGGCCCGTCACCACTCGCGATCTGGGTCCGCACCTTGGTGAAGAACGCGGCGTCGCCGCCGAACTCGGACTGGACGGTGACACCGGTCAGCTTGGACTGGATCCTCTCCAGCGCGAGGCCGACCTGCTTGGTGCGCTCGGCGTTCCCGTCGTACGCGACCCGGATCGTCACCGTGCCGCCGCTACCCGATCCGGAGCCGCCACAGGCGGTCAGGAGGCCGGATCCCAGCGCGAGGCCGCCGAGCTGCAGGACTCGCCGCCGGGAGATGTGTGCTGCCATGTCGAAGTTCCTTCCACTTTTCAGGAGAACGTGAGGTGCAGGTAGGGCCGGTTGCCGGCCGCCTCTTTGCTGGTGAAGCCGGTGTGCGGGCCGTAGCTGGGAACGGTCGAGGCGACGGCGAGGCTGATGGGCCGGCCGCTGTCGATCCGCGAGCGGACGTATTCGGTGATGTCGGCCGTGCGCCAGGCGGCTGTGCCGTCGAGGGCGAGGGCGCCGAGCTGGGCGCCGAGCGGCGGGCGGTTGTTCCAGGTCAGCGTGGACTCGGTCCAGTCGCCGTCCACCGCGTACACCCCGTTGACCGTCGAGGTGGCCGTTCCGTCGTCGATCCCGCCGTACAGCTGCAATGTGGCGGACGCGATCGTGCCGCGGACCGCGGACGGGTCGAACGTCAGGTAGGCGACTCGGTCGAAACCGCTGTTCAGGCCCGGGTTGTTGCGTACTTCGAGGGCGGCCGCGTTGCCGTACGTCGTACCCGCGAAGGAACCGTTGCGCACGAAGCTGTCGGCGGTCACGTCGACCCGCGACGGGTCGATCACCCTGATCGGCGTGCGCGCGACCTTCAGCACCGGCGGCGCCGTGACCATGGCGGCGATCGACGTGGTGCCACCCGCTGTGCCGGTGACCCGACCGTTCCCGTCCACGTCCGCCACCGTGGGGTTGCTGCTGGCCCACGTGATCGCCGCGGTGGTGAGGTCTGCGGGCCGGCCGTCGGTGCGGGTCCCGGTCAGGGAAAGTTGCGCGCTGCTGCCGAGAGTGAGCTCAGGCGGCGCAGCGAGGGCGACAGTTCCCAGTACGACGGGCCGCGGTGGAGCATCGGCGTTCGCGTCGGCAGTGCTCCCGTACAGGCGGACCTCGAGGACGCTGTTGTAGTTGCTGGCGGAGTTGCCATGACCGACGAGCCGCACATACCTGGCGGTCGCTGTCGGGAGGCCGTAGGCCTCGAGGTCGTCCGTAGTCCCGGACGACACGACGCCGGCCCGGGCGGTCCGCCAGGTCACGCCGTCGCTTGAGGTCAGCAGGTCGAACTTCGCGGTCCGCCGCGCTCCGTTGTAGAAGGCCACCGCGACCGCGCCGACGGAGCGTGCGCGACCCAAGTCGTAGGTGATGTGCTCCCCGTCCCCCGCAGCGGACCATCGGGTCGCCAGACTCCCGTCGACCGTGCTCGGCGCGGCGTTGCCGTCGTCGCTGCTGGCCCTGGCCGACGCGACCGGATACGACCGGCCGGCCTTCCCTGGCTGCCGAAAGTGGATCTGGTACGACGGTCCGCGCCGCCCGGACCGATACGTGCTGACAGTGGCGACCCCCGACACGTCCGCGGCCTGGGAGACGACTGCAACCACGTCCGACTCGGTCGAGGCGAGGACCTTCGGTGCACTGCTCGCGGTCCAGGGCAGGGTCACGTCGTACCGGTAGCGACCGGGGTCGAACTCGGTCAGCTGCTTGCCGCCGACAACGAGCGCCTTGAGGGGTGCCGAAGCCGCCGAACCCGTGTCCCACGACGCCAACGGTGAGATCGTCGGCGCGGCCGGTGGTTGCTGTCCGGTGGCCAGCGGGACCGCGCGGAGTGCGACGGTCGCATTGCTGACATCAGGAATGTTGACAATCAGCTTGCGGACACCGGACTGCGGGTTCTGTCCGGACGGCGCGGGGCTGCCGGCCAACGGGGTCGCGTCGCCGACCAGGATTCGCGCGCTCGAGGGCGCCAGCAACTGGACCCACAACCGCTGACCGCCCCGGTACAGGGTGGCGGACCGCCCGTCGGCCGCGACCACGACGTCGGCGCGAGTGTGCAGGAAGGACCAGTAGTCCGTCGGCTGGCCGGCCTGGACCTCGTCCTGGATCAGTACCTGCCTGCGGTCGTCGAAGAGCTTCACCCCGCGTTGGGCCCGCTGCACGGTCCCGCCGTACATCCCGGTGAGGTCGGTGATCTCGTGCCACTGCTGTGCGGTCGATCCGGTCTCGACGACGGGCGCGCCGTTGGTCAGCGCCGTCTGCGGGTTCGGGCCGCTGCCGAGCTGCATGGTGTTCTGGCCCTCGGCCCGCGCGACGTAGTAGTCCCACCGTCCGCCGGCGTTCTTCCTCCAGTCGAAGTACCCGGGCAGGCTGTAGCTGTCACCGCCGAGATCGTCGAACCAGCGGACGCCGTTCGCGTCCATCACGAGGTCGCCGGCATCCAGGTTCTCGTGCGCGACCACCTGGTCGTAGCCGGCGCGGAGTCCCTTCGTCGCCACCGAGACGGCGTACGGGTCGTCCCACGCACTGCGGGCCGTGGCCACCTCGGCGCCATGGAACGTCCAATCGGTCCAGCCGGGATGCGTGACGCCGGTCGTGCGGCTCGGGTCGTACCAGAGAATGTCCAGTGGGCTGGCCGATCGATCCGCCCGCGCGGCCTCCCAGGCGGCCAGGTACGAGCGGTTGTACCGGCTCGCCAGCCACATCATCGAGGGCAGGTGCCAGCCGGACGTGACGGCGCCGAACAGGTCCGTGCCGCCGTCACCGAAGTTGAACACCTCGCCACCCGCACCCGTGACCTGGATCGGGAAGTCACCGGTGATGGACAACCCCGGCAGCGCGGACAGGCCGAAGTCGGTCCCGACCGCGGTCTTGAACGCAGCCAGGTACTGGACCAGGTACTCCGTTCCGTACGCCCAGTAGACCGGACTTTCGGCGTACCCACCGCCGGGGTTGTACTCGCTGATGCCGTTCTGGATCGAGGTGATGCTCTTGCGCAGCACCTGATCGGCCAGCTCCGGACTCTCGTCACCGATCGCCAGCGCACCCAGGGCGACCGCGTTGCAGACGAGGTTCCAGTTGTGCGTCTGCGTGTAGAAGCTGGCCGGCTGCGCGTAGACCGTCAGCGCCGGCTGGAGCGCCTTGGTCTCGATCGCCGTGCGGATCGTCGCCCGCTGGGCGGCGGACAGGTAGTCGTACAGCCAGTCGTAGCCGACGGCAACCGCATTGGTCATCTCGCCGACGTCGAGGAAGTGCGACGGATTCCAGTCCGGGAACGCCGAGGCCGCGAGCAGTTCCTCGGCCGCGCGGGCGGCGTACCGGCTGTCACCAGTCAGCCGGTACACCAAGGCCAGCGAGTAGACCCGGCGCTTCACCTCGCGGCTCGTGTCGACGCTGTTGGGTGGCGACTTCGGCGTCGTACCAAGGGCCGCGTCTGCGTCCTTGCGCACCTTGGCGAACCAGCGCTGCAGCCTGGTGTCGGTCTGCAGGCGCCCGCTCGCCGTCGTGAAGTCGGCCTGGCGGGCGAGCAGGCGGGGATGCTGCGGGGTCAGGAGCGCCACCACGCTGTCGGGTGGCTCGATGGCGGCAGGCGCGGCCGTGGCCGGAGGCGCGAGGTTTGCGGCGAGGGCTGCGGCGAGACCAACGGCAGTCAACCGCCGGCCGAGGTGGGTGAGGTGGGACCGCATGGCACGACCTTTCGTCGAGGGATCGGGACGGCTCTTCATCCGCGATCTGCCGAGAAAGTTAAAACGGTTTCACACCCGGGTCAAGAGCCAGTGACGGTCAACTGCAAGCGTTTTCCATCGCATGAGGCGTCGAGAGTGCTAGGGTTTGGTACACCGATTTAACCGACTCGAGGAGCGGCGCATGAGCGATGGGCGGCCGAGCATCCGGGACGTCGCGGCCCGGGCCGGCGTCTCCGTCACGACCGTCTCCCGGATCCTGAACGGCAGCTATCCCCCGGCGCCCAAGACCCGGGACAAGGTGATGCGGGCCGTCCAGGAGCTCGACTACGTCGCCAACCCGCACGCCCGCGCCCTGACCCGCCAGGGCACCGGCACCATCGCACTCGTGGTCATGATGCTCGACGACGGGTTCCTGATGAATCTGGTCGAGAGCATCGCCACGGGGGTCGCCGAGGCCGGCAAGCTGTGCCTGATCGGCACCAGCGGAGGCGATCTCGACCGCGAGCTCGCCGTACTGCGGCAGATGCACGCCCAGCACGTCGAGGCGATCATCCTCGTCGGCGCCGTGGTCGAGAGCGACGAGTACCGCGAGCGGATGAGCGCCTTCGCCGCCCAGCTCAGACAGTCCGGCACTCGTCTGGTGCTGTGCGCACGGCCGCCGATCGACCCCAGCTTCCAGGACGCCTCGGTCGAGTACGACAACGAGGGCGGGGCGTACGCCGCCACCAGCCACCTGCTGTCCCGCGGCCACCGCAGGATCCTGCTCCTCGGCGGCCCCGACGGCCAGAGCATCACCACCCGGCGATCCATCGGCTACCGCAACGCCCTGCGCGACCTGGGCGGCGACCTCGACCCCAGTCTGGAGATCCACCCCGCGTGGAACCGCGAGAGCGGCTACGCCCGGATGCGTGAGCTCCTCGACGCGGGCCCGCCCGCGTTCACCGGCGTACTCGCACACACCGACCACGTCGCCGCCGGCGCCATGCAGGCACTGCGAGACGCCGGCCTCCGGGTCCCGGACGACATCTCGGTCGTGGGTTTCAACAACGACTCCTTCGCCGCCGACCTCCAGCTGACCACCGTCCACATCCCCGCCCGCGAGCTCGGCCGCACCGCCGCCGCCCTGGCCATAGCCCCCTCCCCCACCGAACCCCACACCACCCTCGGCACCCACGTGGTCATCCGCGACACGGTCCGCGCTGTTCGCCGATGATCGGCAGGTGACAGCAGTCGACGAAACTCCGGTTGAATTCGTCCGGAGGCTTGTCGGAAAAACCCGCGGTTCCTACAGTGCGCTCATGCCGAGTCGCGCCGGAGTTCAAGCCTTCGTCCGGCGAACTCATGAGGAGCGGGTCCTGGGCGCCCTCCGGGACGGCGGAGCGATGAGCAGGGCCGAGATCGCGGAAGTGGTCGGGCTGTCGCGGTCGACGCTCTCGGAGATCACCGGCAGCCTGCTGCTCCGCGGCGCCATCGTGGTCGTGGACACCGACGCGGGGCGCCGCACGGGCAGCGGGCGGCCGGCCGAGCGACTGGCACTCGACCCGGGCTCCGGCCAGTTCATGGGCGTCGACTTCGGCCATCGGCGGGTGCACGTCGTGGTGGCAGACGCCTCGCACGAGATCCTCATGTCGGGATCGGCGCCGTACGAGAGCGACACCGCCTGGCCGGCCCGGATCGAGCGGGCGTTCGGGCTGATCGATCGGCTGAGCTCCGAGGCGCGTGTTCACCTCGGCGCCCTGCAGGGCATCGGGATCGGCGTGCCCGGCCCGCACCCAGGGCCTCCGACCGCCAGGCCGCGCCACGTCGGCGACTCGGCCGGTCGTGGTTCCGCCGACGGTGTGGACGCCGCCTTCGTTCACCGCTTCGACGCGCCGGCGATCGTCGACAACAACACCAGGCTGGCCGCGCTGGCCGAGGCCATCAGCGGCGACGACCCGGTCGAGGATCTCATCTACGTGCGCCTCGGCGACGGCGTCGGCGGCGGCCTGGTGGTAGGTGGCCGACTGGTCACCGGCTCGGACGGCCTGGCCGGCGAGCTCGGTCACGTGACAGTGCAACCGGACGGTCGGCAGTGTCGCTGCGGCAAGCTCGGCTGCCTCGAGACTGTTGCATCCGTTCCGGCCATCCTCGCCGCCTGTCGGGCCGGCGGCGTACTGGTCGACAACCTCGACGACCTGCAGGCAGCCGCCGCGCACCCGAGCCCGGTCGTCGAGCAGGTACTGCGGACTGCGGCGGCCGCGGTTGGCCGAGTCGCTGGACGGTCCGCGATGGCGCTGAACCCGGCCAGAATCGTGATCGGCGGCGAGATCACCCGGGTTGCGCCGGTCATCGTTCAGCAGGTCACCGCCGCGGTCGCCGACGAACTGTTTCCCAGTGGCGTCACTCCCCCGTCCGTCCGGGCCGCCGAGCTCGCGGAGGAGGCCGGCGCAGTCGGCGCACTGGCAGCCCTGTTCCACAACAGCCCACTACTGGTCGGCTACCCCCAAGCTGACACCCTTGCTCGCTGACGAGCCCGGTTCGAGATCCCTTTTTGTCGGCTGTTCACCGTCGAAATGAACGTCGTTAGCGTGTGCTTTCCGCAGGGCACGGGAGCCCAGCACGACGAAGGAGGATTCGCGGATGACCAGCAACGAGAGCGGGTCGCACGTCGGTCGACGTACCGTCATGGCCGGTATGGCCGGATTGGTGGGCGCGGCCGCACTGCCCCCGGTGACCGCGGCCGGCGATCCCGGAATCCAGTCGGCGGGGCGCACTTCGATGCGCCGCTACCCCTCGCCCTGGCCTGAGCTCGAGCCCTACGGCCTGGCCGACACCCGGCCCGAACTCTGGCCGCGGGAAGACAACTCCTTCGTCCTGCCACTCGAGCTCCGCCCGCGCGACGACGAGCTCGGGCGGGTCTGGATGCGTGACACCTACGTCAACTGCTTCCTTGTCGACGGCAGACCGCAGTACGTCGCCACGGGCACGACGCGCGCCCCAGGTGTCAGCGGACCCGCGCCCTGGAACGACGGCCTCTTCGTGTGGGTGTCGAGCTCGCTCTCCGGTCCCTGGCGCCTCGCCGACACGACCGGGATCCGGCCGGACGTGGAGAAGGGCAAGGTCTGGTCGCCCGAGTTCGTCGGTGAGAACCGGTCCGGGCGAACTGTCGTCGCTCCTTGGCAGGAGTACTGGTACGACGAGCAGTTCGGCAAGCGGGGAGCCGTGTGGGCTCCTGAAGTGCACTTCTTCCGTGGCACCTGGTACATCGCCGCCTGCATGGGCGACCACTCCCGCAAGGTCGGCTCTTTCCTTCTGGTGAGCGAAGGTGGGGTGGAGGGCCCGTACCGTCTTGCCGAGGGCAACGTCGACAAGCCGTTCGGGGACTCCTTCATCGGAGGGCCGGCGTTCATCGAGCCCGGCGCCTACCACCACATCGACGGCAGCATCTACACCGAGAACGACGACGCCTGGCTGGTGCTCCACAACGACCTGTACGCGAGATTCCGGGACGACATGGAGGACATCATCCCCACCACCGGCCTGCCGAGGTTCCAGCAGCGCCCGTACGAACCCGAGCCGTATCTCGAGGGCGCGTACGTGTTCAAGTACGGCGGCAAGTACTTCCTCCTCCACGCTGCGTGGAACCGGACCTCGACGAACGCGGACGGCACCACCCGGAACGCCTACGACCCGGCCGGGCCGGGGAGGGTTCAGTATCACTACGACGCGATCATGGCGGTCGCCGACCACTTCGAAGGCCCGTACTCGAAGCGGTGGAGCGCAGGCGTCGGCGCCGGCCACAACAACATCTTCCAGGACGCCGGTGGCCGGTTGTGGGCGACGTTCTTCCGCAACCCCCGGTTCGGCTACTGGTCCGACCCATCACGCCGCGACAAGGCGACCGTCCCGGGCGTCGTCCGAATGGAGTGGACCGGACCTACGACCAACCGTCTCTACGTACAACGACCGAGACACTGAGCTACAGGGTCTTCATCGTGACGTACGTCGTCACGGTGGCGACGGCGGGCAGGCTTGCCAGTTGGTTGGCGTGGAAGTCTTCGTACGCCGAGAGGTCCGCGAGCTCGATCTGGAGCAGGTAGTCGAAGTTGCCGGTGACGTGGTGGCAGTACACCACCTCCGGCAACTCGACTACTGCCTGCTCGAACGCGACCACGTCGACCCGGGCATGCCGTACCAGCCGGACGCCTGCGATGACGCGCAGACCACGTCCGATCGCGGCCGGATCGATCAGCGCCCGGTAGCCGCGGATCACGCCAGTCTCCTCGAGCCGGTGCACACGCCGCAGACAGGGCGACGGCGACAGCCCGACGCGCTCGGCGAGCTCCGCGTTGCTGATCCGCCCGTCCCGCTCCAGTACGGCGAGGATCGCCCGGTCCACATCATCCATGGGCAGATTATTGCGCGCGAGCGACATCTACCACATCATCTGCGCGGCTTCACGGAGCAATTTGCTGCCAAAGTTGCGCTGATCCGCGTCTCCCGCCGGATCCCTAGGTCAGGCTGTCCCTATGACCGGGACCTCCACAATCGCTGTTCATGCCGACCGCGATATCCATCCGAGCCGCGCCGTGGCACGGCCCATCTTCCAGACGGCGACGTTCTGGGCCGAGGACGGCGAGCAGTTCGCTCAGGTCGCCGTCGATCGCCGGGGCCACGATTTCTACACCCGCTACGGGAACCCGAACCATGCGCAGGTCGCGGCCGTGGTCGCCGAGCTCGAGGGCACCGAGGCGGCCATGGTCACCGCGTCCGGGATGGCCGCGCTGACTACCGCCGTACTCGCGCTGGTGTCCGCCGGCGACCACGTGATCGGGCAGCAGTCGACGTACGGCGGTACGGCGTCGGTGCTGATGAACCTCCTGCCGCGCCTCGGTGTCGAGACCACTCTGGTCGACCAGACCGACCCGCAGGCGTTCGAGAAGGCGCTGACCCCGCGGACGCGGCTGATCCTGGTGGAGTCTCCGAGCAACCCGCTGTTGCAGATCACCGACCTGCGCGCGGTCGCGGACCTCGCCCGCGCACACGGCGTGCTGACTCTTGCCGACAACACCTTCGCAACTCCCGTCAACCAGCGACCGGTTGCCTTCGGCATCGATCTGGTCTGGCACAGCGCCACGAAGTACCTGAACGGCCACTCCGACGTCTCGGCCGGAGTACTTGCCGGAGCTGCGGAGGTCCTGGATCGGATCTGGGACGTCGGCGTGCTGACCGGCGCTGTCCTCGGACCGATCGACGCGTGGCTGCTGCTCCGCGGCCTGCGGACTTTGCCGCTGCGGATGGAACGGCACAACGCCAACGGTCAGGCACTCGCAGAGGCACTGAGCATGCATCCGGCAGTAACCCGCGTGCACTATCCCGGCCTGGCCGGCCATCCGCAGCACACGTTGGCGAACAGTCAGCTGAGCGGGTTCGGGGGCGTCCTGGCGATCGAGCTCGCCGGCGGGTTCGAGGCAGCAGATGCATTCCTTGGCCGGCTGCGGTACGCCCGCCGGTCGGCCAGCCTCGGCGGCGTGGAGTCACTGGCCGTCCATCCGGCCTCGATGTGGCGCGGGATGCTCAGCCAGGAGCAGATCGCGGCCTCGGGAGTCCCGCTCGGCCTGGTTCGGCTGGCCGCAGGTACTGAGGACACCGCGGACCTGGTCGCCGACGTACGCAACGCATTGGAGGCGGTCGACCGATGAGGAGCCTCATTACCGGCGGCATCGTGGTCACCATGGATCCGGCCATCGGTGATCTCGACCGGGGCGACGTACTGATCGAAGACGGCGTCATCGTCGCCGTGGCCGAGCGGATCGAACGACCGGACGCCCAGGTCATCGACGCGACCGATCGGGTCGTGATGCCCGGGTTCGTCGACACTCACCGGCACACCTGGCAGACCGCGTTCCGCGGCGTCGGCGCGGACTGGACGTTCGCCGACTACGCGACCGTGATCCACGGGATGCTCAAGCCGCAGTACCGGCCCGAGGACGTCTACCTCAGCAACCTGTTCGGCCGGGTCGACGCCTTGCACTCCGGCGTGACCACGATGCTCGACTGGTTCCACGCCGCGCAGACGCCCGAGCACGCCGACGCAGCAGTCGCCGCGCTGCGGGACGCGCCGGGGCGGTCGATCTTCTGCTACGGCGCGGGCTACCGCACCGACGACTCCATCGACACCGAGGTACGCCGGATGCGCGCGCAAGTCCCCCACGACGGCCTGCTGACCATGGCACTCGGGCTCCGCGGTCCTGACGAGACCACGATGGACAACGTCGCCGCCGACCTGAAGCTCGCCGACGAACTGGGCCTGCGGACCAGCGTCCACGTCGACGGACTCGACGGCCACCGCCCGATCGCCGCCCTGCGCGAGCACGGTCTGCTCCGGGACACCACGACGTACGTCCATGCGAACGGTCTCAGCGACGAGGAGATCCGGCTGATCGCCGACAGCGGCGGCTCGGTCTCGATCAGCCCGGACGTGGAGCTGAAGATGGGCTTCGGTCAGCCGGAGACCGGTCGGGTGCTCGCTGCCGGAATCGCCCCGACCCTGTCCCCTGATGACGTGCCCGCGGTCGCAGGTGACATGTTCGCCACCATGCGCACCGCGTACGCCGCTCAGCGCGGCATCGACGGCGGGCTCACTTCCCGAGACCTGCTCACGTTCACCACGGTCAACGGCGCGGCAGCGTGCGGGGTGCCAACCGGCAGCCTCACACCAGGCAAGGCCGCCGACGTCATCCTGTTGCGCACCGACGATCCAGCCGTCTTCCCATTCAACAATCCGGTCGGCGCCATCGTCACCGCAGCCCACCCCGGCCTGGTCGACACCGTCCTGGTCGCCGGCCGAACGGTCAAGCGCGAGGGACAGCTCGTCGGCCTGGATCTCGCCACCTTGCAGACCCGGCTCCTGGACTCCCGCAACCGCATCGCGACCGCAGCCGGCTTCCCACTCAACGGCACCTGGCACCGGTGACGACTGTTGTCACCCTCTCAGGGAGCAGAGGGGATGCCTCGGTGGCGCAACCTCGCAATCAAGGAGCTCGGAATGACCCCCTTCACGTCAGGTCGGCTTCCGTGTTGGCCTGAACCCGTTGCCCTGGGTCCTGACCCCCGAGGGCTTCAACCTGACCGAAGCGGTCTCGCGGATCCCTCGCCGGTCGCTGAGAAAGGAACAGATGAACGGGTACACCGAACTGTTCGACGGACGGACACTCGACGGCTGGTACGCCGTACCACGCACCTATGACGCGATGTGGCCAGGCGGCGGGTACGGCGGTGATGCGCTGCTGCCGAAGGTGGTTGCCGGTGTCGGCGTGGCCGCCGAGGCCATCACATCCGAAGGTGTCACCCCGGCCCTGCACCCCCACGTCGGCAGCACCATCGAGACCGAACCCGAGATCCGTGCGGTCCTGGACGCCGTACCCGCATCGATTCTGTCCATCGGGCCCGACACCGGTCACCTCGCCTGGGCCGGTACCTCAAGGACGTCCACCTGGCCCAGGCGCAGGCCGCCCGGGACGCCGACGCGAACTAGCTGATCATCGTCGAGGTCGACGTCCCCGAGGCCGAGACCAACCTCGCCTCGACCCAGCTCTCTGCTGAACGGATCAGCACGCACCTCGGCCTGGAGGTCTTCTGATCGTTCGTCAGGTGCCGGCCTGGTAGTCGGTGTCCATTGCCGTCAGCACCTTTTCGGGGGTGGACTGCCCGCTGAAGATCTCTTGGAGGCCGCTGAGCATGGTCTGCTGGACCTTCGCGTTGGGCCAGAGCTGGTCCATGAACGGCACGGTCCGGTCGTCGGTGATGAACTGCGAGAGTTCGGTCAGCGACGGGTCCGGAGTGAACCCGGTGTCCGGCAACGTCGGCAGGCCGCCCTGCTTCTTGACGAACAGGTTCATGCCCTCAGGCGACATCACGTAGTCGACGAACTTCAGCGCGAGTTCCTTGTTCTTCGCCTTCGCGTTGACGCCGTAGCCGGCGCCGGCCGCGGCCGGAACCATAGCCGTGGCTGGGTCGTCCGTCGCAGGCAGCGGCTTCCAGGTGAACGTGCCGGACGGGTTCTTGCCCTTGAGCAGGGCGATCACCCAGTTGCCCTGGACGAGGCCGAGCGTCTTGCCGCTGGCCGCCAGTGTCTGGCTGGCCTCGTAGTTGGTGCCGAGCGGGTTCTTCTGGAAGCAGCCGGTCGCGTTCATTTCCTGGTACTTCGCCATCGCTGTCGTCCACGGGGAGGCCGCGAAGGTGGCCTGGCCTGCCTGCATCTTCTTGTCGAAGTCGCGGTCGGGGCCGTAGACGGTGGTGGCGACCAGCGCGTACAGAACCAGCTGGGTGACCCAGTTGTCCTGAATTCCGAGTGCGAAGGCAGGTGTGCCCTTGGCGGCGGCTGCCTTGCAGAACGAGAGCAGTTCGGTCCACGTGGTCGGTGCGGTCAGCCCGGACTTCGCCAGCGCTTGCTGGTTGTAGACCGCGCCGATCCCGTTCAGGCCGAACACGCCGTTGTAGGTCTTCCCGTCGTACTGCGCGACCGTCTTGACCGCGTCGGGCAACTTGGACGCCCACGGCCGGTCGGACAGATCGAGCAGGTAGCCCGGTTTTGCGAGGACGTAGATGGCACCGGGGTTGCCGTTCCCCGGCCAGACCGACATCACGTCGGGTGCGGTGCCGGACGACAGCTGGGTGCGGATCTGCTGCTGGTACTGGTCCGCTCCGGCGGTGGTGAAGTTGACCTTGACGCCCGGGTTGGCCGCCTCGAACGCCTTCACGACGTCCTCGATCGACCCCTGGTCGACCGAGGCCAGCGACAAGGTCTGGGACTCGCCGCCGGAGTCGCCGCCGGACGCGGCCTTGGTACCGCCGCTGCAGGCGACCAGTGCGAGGGTCGCGGCGATCGCGACCGCCACGGCGGGCAACGTACGTGTCTTCATGGTGTCTCCTGGTGAGAAGTGAGTGTCATCCCTTGAGCCCGCCCGCGAAGCCGCTGATGATGCTGCGCTGCAGCGCGAAGTAGACGGCCAGGATCGGGACGATGCTGATCGCCAAGGCGGCGAAGATGAGGTTCCAGTCGGTGACGTACTGGCCGACGAAGCCGGCGATCGCGACCGGCATGGTCTGCTGGGTGCTGCCGCTGAGGTACAGCAGCGGGGTGAAGAAGTCGTTCCAGACCGACACCGCGTTGAGCACCAGCGCGGTGACCGTGATCGGCTTGAGCATCGGGAAGACGACGTACCGGAAACCCTGCAGCGGCGTGCAGCCGTCGATCAGCGCGGCGTCCTCGAAGTCGCGCGGCAACGCCCGCAGGAAGCCGATGTAGAGGAACGTCGTGAACGGCACCTGCAACCCGGCGTAGAACAGGATCAGCGCCCACGCTGTGCCGAGCAGCCCGAGGTCCCGCATCGTCTGGTACAGCGGCAACGCGGCAAGCTGGAACGGCAGCACGAGGCCGAGCATGATGAGCAGGAACGTCACGCGCGACCAGCGTGCCGTTGCCCTCGCCAACGGATATGCGGCCAGCGACGAGACCGCCAGCACGATCACGACGCTCACGACCGTCACCAGCACACTGTTCATCAGCGCACCACCGAGTGCGCCCTGCTGCCAGGCCTGGCTGAAGTTGTCGAAGGTCGGCGAGGACGTCGGACGGATCGGTGACGACGTGTCCGACGGCGCCCGGACCGCCAGGTTGACCAGGACGTAGATCGGGAACCCGACCACGAGGGCCACCCCGACCATGACCAGTTCCAGGCCAAAGGTCCGGAATCGGTAGCGCCGCTTCACGATGCCGCCCTCTCGTTGCGGGCCAGTACGACGTACTGACCGCTGGCGGCGATCGCCACGATGATGGTGAGGACGACCGCGAGCGCGATGCTGTAGCCGAACTCCCCGAGCGTGAAGGCGTCCTTGTAGATCAACGTCGAGATGGTGTCCGTGGCGTGCCCGGGGCCGCCGCCGGTGAGCGCGTAGACCTGGTCGAACAGCTTGATCCCGCCGATGATCGACAACATCAGGTTGATGGTGAACGCCGGCGCGAGCAGCGGCCGGGTGACCGACCAGAACCGTCGTACCGGACCGGCCCCGTCCATGTCCGCGGCCTCGTAGATCTCCTGCGGCACCGACTGCAACCCGGCCAGGAAGATCACCATCGAGTAGCCGCCGAACTGCCAGACGATCACCGCGACGATCGACCACAACGCGAGCTGCGGATCACCCAGCCAGTCCTGCCGCCACGAATCCAGGCCGACCGCGCCGAGCAGGCTGTTGACCGCACCGTCCGGGCCGAGCAGGTTTCGCCACAGGTAGGCCGTCACGATCGGGGTCACCACCGCCGGAGCGAACAGGAAGACCCGCAGCACGTTGCGCGACTTGATGGCCGAGTTGACGCCGAGTGCCAGGAGCAGGCCGAAGCCGTTCTGGATGATCGTGATCGACACGGCGATCACGAGCGTGTGCCAGACCGCCTGGCGTGCGTCCGGATCACGCCAGAGTTCCGCGAAGTTGTCCAGGCCGACGAACGCGAAGTCCGGATCGAGACCGTTCCAGTCGGTGAAGGCGTAGTACACGCCGCGCGCGCTCGGGATCAGAACGCCGAAGGCGAAGAGCACCATCGCGGGCAGCGCGAACCACCACGGCGGCGCGGTCCGCCGGCGGACCGGAGGGTTGCGCTCGCGGCGGCCGCGCGGCGCGGACGCCGACTTCGCCTGGTACTTACTCGGGGCAATGGTCACGTGCTGGATCCCGCCTTCATGAAACGTTTCAAAAAGCCGCCGGAGACCGCCTGCGGCCTGCGCGTCAGGGAGTGGGTAACGTTTTACAAATCTTGCTGCGACTGTAAGAGCCGCCGTTCCGGGGCGTCAAGATGTCGGCGCTGCGACCTGGCGATTTGCCGCATTCGGTCACCTACACTCATCAGGCAACGTTGCCCAACATCGAGGGAGAACCGATGGAGCCGGTCACACCGCCGCGACGAGTCACCATCGTCGATGTCGCACAGCACGCGAAGGTGTCGACGACTGCGGTCTCCAAGGTGCTGCGCAACGCCTACGGCACCAGTCCGACCATGCGCGCGAAGGTGCGCAAGGCGATCGAGGAGCTGGGCTACCGGCCGTACGCCGCGGCCCGGGGTATGCGCGGCCAGACCTACACGATCGGCGTCATGCTGCCCGACATCCGCAACCCGTTCTTCCCCGAGATCCTCGACGGCATCACCGATTCGTTCCAGGACACCGACTACCAGGTCCTGCTCGGCCCGGGCTGCAACGGGGTCGCCGCCGAGGCCCGCGTCACCGAGGCGATGGTCGACCGCGGCATGGACGGCCTGGTCCTGATCGCGCCGGTCTCACCCCGCTCGCACCTCGAGCGCATCGCCGGCCTGGTGCCGACCGTCGTCATCGGCCGGCACGGACCCTCCGCCGCCTACGACACGGTCACCGACGACGACCTCGCCGGCGCCGCTCTCGTCATCGATCACCTGACCGGACTCGGTCACCGCCGGATCGCCCATATCGAACACCACGAGACCGACCCCATCCGCCTCATCGAGATGCCGAACGCCGTCCGAGCCGACGGCTACCGGCAGGCAATGCACGCCCACAACCTCGCCGACCAGATCAACATCGTCTCCACCACCTACACCCAAGAAGGCGGCTACCTCGGCGCGCAGCAACTCCTCGCCCGGCCGCAACGCCCCACCGCGATCTTCGCCGGCTCCGACTTCACCGCGATGGGCGTCCTGGACGCGCTCGCCGAAGCCGGCCTCTCCGTCCCCGGCGACATCTCCCTCGCAGGCTACGACAACACCACCTTTGCCGCCCTCGGCCAGGTCTCCCTCACCAGCGTCGACCAGGCCGGCCACCACATCGGCGCCAACGCGGCCCGCCTTCTCCAGGACCGCATCACCGACCGCCACCGACCCACCACCCAGATCAAGCTTTCCCCCACCCTCATCCCCCGCCGCACCACCGCTCCCCCACCCTGATCCAGGCGAGCCGGCGCAGTTGTATCTACTTGAGCTCGGCCGAGGTCTTTCCGAGGAGTCTGCGCGCCACGATGAGTTGTTGGATCTGCTGGGTGCCTTCGAAGAGTCCAAGATCTCGGTGGTGCTGAGCTGCGTGACCGGGTCAACACCGCCGATTTCGCATCTGACCTGCACGTCTACTACTCATCGACAGCCACCGATGACCGATGATTGTCAGCGTTCGACGGAGCAGTCACGGAGCAGGACCGAGCCGGTTCCAGCCCGCCGCGACCCACCGGACTGGTCGTACAGGGCCTTCGAACCACTCGCGGACCGCGCGATCTATACGATGTCGTATAGTTAGCTGACAATGCGATGTGGAGACGGCGAAAGGTGAGGTGGAGCGCGGTATGGGTGCGACGACGCGGACGCCGCGCGAGCGCTGGATCGAGGAGGGGCTGCGGGTCCTCGGCAACGGTGGGCCGGACGCGGTCCGGATCGAGACGCTGGCGAAGAACCTCGGCGTCACCAAGGGTGGCTTCTACGGCTTCTTCGCCGACCGCAACGCCCTGCTCGAAGAGATGCTGGACACCTGGGAGCGGGAGAGCATCGACGAGGTGATCGACCGTGTGCACCAGGAAGGCGGCGACCCGAAGACCAAGATCCAGCGGGCCGGCGTCCTGACCTTCTCCGACGAGCGGCTGCGGCCCATCGATCTCGCGGTCCGCGACTGGGCGCGCCGAGACCCCGCGGTTGCCGCGCGGTTGACCCGGGTGGACAACCGCCGGATGGACCTGCTGCGCGAGATGATCGGCACCTTCTGTACCGACCCGGACGAGGTCGAGGCCCGCAGCCTGATGGCGTTCTGCGTCGCCATCGGCGAACACTTCCTCGCCGCCGAGCACGGCCCCCGCACCCGGGCCGAGGTCATCGCCCGCGCGGCCGACCTGCTGCTCGACCGCAAGCGCCCGCAGATGAAACTGGGCCGGCAGGCGCCATGAGCGGCACCGGAACGATTCGCCGCCGGGGATCGGTATAGCCGTCGGCGTGTGTCTTGGTGTGTGTGCATCGGTCTGTTGGTGGTCGACACCCTCGGCCTGACGCTCACCTTCGGCGTGGCGATCGGCGCGGGACTGGGCGCCGCCGTCGAGTCGGCGACGAAGTGTCGCTGAGGGGACGACCACGATTCCGCGCCGCACTCCAGCGGGTGATCAACCCCGTGTCATCCGACGGTTAGCGTGTGAGGCCTTCGCCCGTGCAGCGAAGTTGATTGCCGCGGCGGATGGGTTCTGTTTCGGGAGCACGATCGCAAAGGTCCACCAGGCGGGCCAGTGGGATGACCACTTCCGGCCTCGGTTGGGCCGTCGAGCCGGCAGGATGCTGACTCCGCAGCCCGCGGCGACCGGGCCGACGATGGTCTGCAGTTGATCTGCCTCCGGCGTGACGGTGGGCGCAAAGTCGCCGCGCCTGCACGCTGCGGTGATCTCGTCGTACAAGCCGGGACCGAGAGTACGCAGGAACAGCACGATGGCGTGACCCACGCGTTGCACAGTCACACCGACGAAGCATTCGCTAGCGGTCCGATCTCCACCGACCGAGAACCACCGAGTTTCCACGCCCCCGACCGGCGCGATGGCCGACAGCCACAACTTGCCAACGGCACCCAACTCTGGAACGCCCACCGGATCCGAGCCCGCACACTCAGCCTGCGCGGCGAACACGACTTCTGGTCCCGCCCCTCCGACCTCACCTCCCAACCGCCCAGGGAAAGGCAAGACCCGCTTCGTCCCGGAACTCACCAACTGGCTACGGTGACGTCATCGCCAACGTAGCGCCGAAGCTGCCCAGAGATTGGGGTTCCGTGTCCGAGTTGAGCTCGCTCGCTGAGATCCGCGGCCGCATTGACGAGCTGGACGAGCAGTTGACCGATCTGCTGGCCAGGCGTCAGGACTTGGTGCGCGCCGCCGCGGCCTTCAAGAAGGACGAGCACGCCGTTCGCGCACCCGACCGCGCCGATGCGGTGATTCAAGCCGCCCGGAGGCGTGCCACCGCCGCGGGTTTGTCGCCCGATGTCGCCGAAGCCATCTGGCGCGCGATGATCCAGGCCTTCACCGAATACGAACTCGCACGTCACCGCGAAGAGGAAGGCGCACCGCGCGGCAACGCCACGGACTGAGCCGTGCTCGCCCCGGCTGCCCGCGCCACGACGACGCGGGTCGCGGGAAGCTCCACCGGTCGGGCAGAGCCGGTTGGACGGCGGTGCAACAGCGCTCGGCCGAGCGGTGCTGCATCTGATCAATCTGCGGGACAACCCCGCGGGGCTCCTGGCGCGACGACGATGTGACGTATCTGGACCTGCGGCCGGATCAGCGGCCTGGCCGTGATACTCCACGTCCCCGCCGGCGGGATGAACATCCTCAACTGTCTGACTGTCACCCCAACAGGCCCCCGGTCGGCCGGACCCTGTGGAACGGGTATCGCGTCAGGTGGTTCGGAAGCCTTCAAGGGCCATGAGGAGTCGCTCGGCATCGACAGGCGAGACGGTGGCGCGAAACCGATGCTGCCGCGTTCGTCGGCACGAAGACCTCCTCGCCCCGCCGCTTTCAGTCATCGGCGCGTAGTCGGCGTACAACTCCGGCTGCGCATCGCCACCGCCGCTGACAGGAGCTCTGCCGGCCCGCTGTAGGTGGTCGCATCCTCGACGAGGGCGTGCCCCACTAGCCGAGAGCTACGTCGGGTTCGGCACTCGATCGAACTCCCTCCCCGCCCGAGCAGGTCGTCGTGGCGCTCGCGCAGGAGCGCAGGTCGCCCCGAGGACGAGGTTGCCATGGATCGCCTTCATCGAGGCGGAAGCCCGAGCAGTCCGCGTACCGCTCGCTCCGTGATCTCCTGATCCTGCGAGTCACCGCGGACCGCGGTCGTGACCCCTTCGAGGACGCCGAGGTAGGCCGCGGCGAGGGCGCGAGGGGAGGGGCCTGGCGGGATGCTGCCGGCCCGGCGTCCGCGGGTGATGAGTTTCACCAGTTCCTCCTTCAACGGCTCGATCATTCCGCTGAGTGCCGCTCCGACGGGATGATCGCGGTCAGCGAACTCGATGCGCAGGCTCATCAGGACCGCGGCGATGTCCCGGCGGCAGTATCTGGCGTGAGCCCGCGCGGTCCACAGCAACCGCTCGGCCGGGTCGGCGATCTCCTCGGCCGGCTCCCCCACCTCGGCGCGCCAGGTACTCCCGACCCATTCGACCACCGCCAGCGCGAGCTCCTCCTTGTTGGCGAACAGGTGGTAGACCGCGCCGCGGGTGTAGCCCGCCTCGCGGGCGATGTCGTCCAGGCGAACGTTGGCGTAACCGTCGGTGGAGAATCCTCGCGCCGCCGACTCCAGCAGGCGGCTCCGCGTCAACTCGACGCGCTCCGCCTGTGTGCGGCGGCGACTTCCGGACGGGCTGGTCGGATTCGGCATGCTCCCCTTCTGTTCAATCTCACTCCGGAGCGGCGATACCAGATTAACATACATACGCGTACGAATGTATGATGCTTCCGCGGAACCACCAGGGCGAACCGTCCGGCCACTGACAAGGGAGCTGATACCCGGATGCAGTTGACAGCAATGCGAGTTGGCGCAGCCGCCTGGATCTTCACCGGCTTCGTGCACGACGTCCTCGAATTCGCCCTCCCGGGCGATCCCGAACTCAACGAGACCATGCGCGGCTCAGTCATCGAGATAGGCCCCATCTCCATGAACGCGGAGTCCGTGAATCGGGGTGTCAGCCTGGCGATGGGTCTCGCGATGATCGTCGTCGGGCTCCTCCTGCTCATGATCACGCAAGCACTCAAAACCCAAGCGCATCAACTGCGGCCCTTCGGTGTCGTCGCACTGATCGCCACCGCCTGCACGCTCACCCTCGCCTTGGCGTTGATCCCCGGACCGCCAGTCGCGACGTTCTCCGTCGCAGTCGTTGCCTTCATCGTGGCACTGACTGCGAAGACCAGCCCACGGCCGCACCCCCACGCGGCAGAGTGACGACCAGGAGCCAACCATGCCGAGTCCGACGAACACTCACGGCCCGGATCCGCTGACCGAGCGCCAGGTCCGGGTCGGGGAGCGGACGATCAACGTCGCCGAGGGCCCCGGCAACGGGCCGGCCGTCGTGCTGCTGCACGGTCAGGGGTCCAGGTGGCAGGACCACCGGCGGGTGCTGCCCGCGCTGGGGGCAGAGCATCACGTCTTCGCGATCGACATCCCCGGCCACGGAGCCTCAGCCACGCTACCGCCGTCGTCGTACACGCTCGCGGACATCGGGGTTGTGCTCGCGGAGACCATCCATCAGGTCGTTGGACGAGCGGCGATCGTTTCCGGCCACTCTTCAGGCGGACTGCTCGCACTCTGGATCGCCGCCAACCGACCCGACCTGGTCCGCGGCCTGCTCCTGGAGGACCCTCCCCTGTTCTCCTCGGTCCTCCCTAGGGGCGAGAAGACCACCGGGGGAACACTCCACCGGATCGCCGCCGCCTACGTCCGGGAGCGCCCACACACGAGCTTCCAGCGCTACTACGTGGAGCACAGCAACTACTTCGCCTTCTTCGGACCGTTCGACCGTCCGCTCACCAAGTACTCCCTGCGCTGGATCGACCGCCACCCGGGCCAGCCGTTGCGGATCTGGTTCCTGCCGCCGTTGATCAACGTCTACTTCGAGGGACTTGTTCACTACGATCCGGCCTTCGGCGCCGCCTGGGACACGGAACAGTGGTACGGCGAGTTCGACACCGCCGTGGCACTCGCCGCAGTCGACGCGCCTACCGTTCTGATGCACACCACCTGGTGGCAGGACCACCACGCGACGTCCTACAACGACGCCGGCGTACTCATGGCCGCCATGGACACCGACGATGCCGCGCGGGCGGCAGACCTGCTGCCCAACGCCGAGATCGTCACCGTGAGCTCAGGGCACCTCGTACATTTCGAACGCCCCAAGGACTACCTCGCCGCCTTCAACCGCCTGACAGGCCGCATCACCCGGCACTGAAGCCCCCGCCGTCAAAGGCGTCACTCGCGTACGTAACTGGACTGCAAACGCCCGACCAGCAGGACATCGGCCGAGTCGTCAGGCCATTCCTGTCTCCCACCGGCCACAGGCGACCGCGACGGAGCCTTCGCTGATGCAGACTCGCACAGTCACCGCGGTACCCTCGTGGAGATCGAACTGGACCTTCTTGTAGCTGCCATCGCCGTTCGATGTCGTGAATTTCCAGTCGAAGTGGCCCGAGGCGCCGAACGGCTCGATGTCGACCTGGAGCTGAGCGGAGTGGCCGTCGGCGCAGTCGTCGTACACCCAGAAACTGTCGCCGTACGCTACGAATCTGCCATGGGCGGAGAGATTGTCGAGCGCCGGGCAGTCAGAGCTGCTGATCTCCGCTGTCGGCGTGTCGACTCCGGCGGCCGCCACTGTCGGCACTGAGGCGACGATCGCGACGGCGGCGACCGTGGCCACGCCGGCCCGTCGAACAAGGCCTCTGAGGCGAGCGAGCGTCGGGCGCTTCTCGTGCGTGTGCGTCGAATGACCTCCATGAAGTCAACGGCCGGAACGGTGCAGCGGGATCACCCCTGCAGGCGCTCGACGACGGGGCCGAGGGCGTGCATGAACGGTTCCTGGACCGTGAAGTAGTTGAAGCCGTACTGCTCTCTTCGCTCCTGGAGTTGATCAGCGATCTGATCTTCGGTCCCGATGAGCAAATGGGGCGTTTCGAGGGCCTCGTCGACAGTCAAGGTCCGAAGCTGAGTACTGACCAGCTTCTCCGCGGCGGCGCGCCGGTCAGCGGTCACGAGGACCAGCTGCACGATCGTGTTCAGATCCATGCCGGGGAACCGGTCCCCCGCCGCCTGCCGCACGAACCGCGCCCGTTCCTGGGTCTCCCGGGCCGTGCCGAGCCGGACCGCACCCAACGGCGATCCCTTGATCTGATGGGTTCCGGAGATGCTGACTATGTCCGCCTGCCGCGCCGCCAGCTCCAGCACGGTGTCGCCGGTGCCGCCCACGAGTAGCGGCGGCCCGAGCCCACCGAAGCCTCGAGACTGCAGCGGGGCGAGAATCGGCAGATCCAACATCTCACGCAGCGAACGCTGCTGCTCGTACCCCTGGCCTCCGAAAAGCCTGCTGAGCTCATCGATCGTCGCCTGCAGCCGGTCGGTCCGAGTGGTGAACCGATCCCATCCGATCCCCGCTTCCTCGTTCTCCCAGCGCACGTATCCGGCACCGAGACCGACCTCCAGGCGTCCATCGGTGAGCCGGTCGACGGTGGCGATCTCGCGGGCGAGCACGTGGGGATTCCACAGCGCGGTGTTGAGGACGAACGTGCCAACACGCAGCCGAGTCGTGGCATCAGCCGCGGCGGTGAGCACCGGAAAGGGCGCCGGCATCCCCAAATGGTCGGCGGCCAGCACTATGTCGAAGCCGTACCGCTCGGCGGCGCGACACTGCTCGACGAGCTCCTTTCGAGACCGGATCCCCAGCACACTGAATCCAAACCGGAAATCTCGCAACGGACTCCTCCTCAATGAATCAGGGCCCTCGCGGCCCTATTCCATACGATGGCGTATACATGGAGCCCGACTTTTCTATACGGAGTCGTATAGATCACCGGGCTGTGACGGCTGCCCCACCACTGGTCGCGCCGCCCACTTCACCGACTCACGATCGGCAGGCTTCTTGCTCCTCGTTGTTGACGGTCTCGGCTACGCGTCGAGCGGCGCACCGATCTGGGCCTTCGACTCGAGGGGAGTGGCCGGCGGGACCGAGAACATCCAGGCCTGCAAGGTACGGATCGTCGACGGCGACTGGTACGAGATCGATGCCGGCTACCGCGATCGGCGTCGCGAAATCGTGCAAGGCTCGATGCCAAGTCGGACCTCGAATTGCCGAAGTGGCGCCGAGGCCAGTCCGAACCGAGTACAAGAACCGCGCCAGCGGTTCCGCACGACTCAGCCACCTCGCCGCCACTGCCGTCAGGTGACTTCCTGCCGAGCGGTACTGCGAGTCTCGTGAGCGGAGGGCGGCAGGGAGGAGATGTCGCCGACGATCGCGCCCGTTCGGCGGGGCCAGAGGAGGTACTGGTAGGCCAGGTTGACCAGGGTTCCGATGCGGTTGCGGCCACCGAGGAGGAACCAGATGTGGAGCAGCACCCAGGTTGCCCACGCGATGGTTCCGGTGATCCGGGGCCCGATGGACAACTGGACAACGGCGGCCCGGTTGCCGATGGTTGCCATGGTGCCCTTGTCCCGGTAGCGGAACGGCTGGGCGGCCTTGCCTCGCTCGAGCCTGGCGATCTGGCGTGCCGCGTGCTTGCCCATCTGCATCGCGGGTTGCGCAAGCTGCGCCATCGGATCGGCCGGATTGATCGCCGCGTCACCGACCGCGAAGACAGTGCCGAGGCCTGGAACGCGAAGGTCGTCGTCGACGACGATTCGTCCGCCACGGCCGGTCGGCAGCCCCCACCCGTCCTCCGCGCCGCCGGTCATACCAGCGGCCCAGACGACCAGGTCCGCCGGCCAGGTCGAGCCGTCCTTCAGATCGACACGGTCCTCGTGAACCGAGGAGATCGCCGTAGTGAGCCGGACATCGACGCCGCGCTTGATCAGCTGGCGGTAGGTGTAGTCCTGCAGACGTTCGTCGAATGGTGCCAGGAGAGCGCCGGCCATCTCGACCAACGTGACCCTGACACGAGACTCGTCAAGCTCCGGGAACGCCTTGGACACCATGGATTGCTTGAGCTCGGCGATCGCACCAGCCATCTCGACCCCGGTAGCACCGCCCCCGACGACGACGATGTGGAACTCGTCGGCTCCGGGACCTGACTGACCGGCGAGCCTTTCGAGTCCGCCGAAGATCCTGTCCCGTACGGCGAGCGCATCCGTGCGGGTGTACATCGACATCGAGTGATCGGCCGCCCCAGGGACACCGAAGTGATCGGCGACCGTTCCGATGCCGACGATCAGGTAGTCGTACGGGATCGGCGCACCGGCGTCGACCAGCACCTGCCGGCTCGTGCGGTCGATGCCGAGCACGGTCGCCCGCCGGAACCGGACCTTATGCCGAGCGCTGAGGTGCCGCAGTGGGTACGTGATGTCCCCCGCGTTCAGGCCACCGGTCGCTACCTGGTACAGCAACGGCTGGAAGGTGCTGTAGGGGTGCTGATCCACCCAGGTCACGTCGACATGTGCACGCGAGAGCTGGCGGATCGCCTGGACGCCGGCGAAGCCGGCTCCCAGCACCACGACCTTTGGCCGCTCTTGACTGGTCATTGTTCCTCCATTCAGTACCGATGATCTGGTCAGACGTGGCGCCAGGGAGCAGAGGCGCTCCCAGCGGCGATCAGGGTGAAGATCTGGCAGGACCACTGCCGGGTCCTGGCCGAGTTGGTCGAAACCACATCTCGAGCGAGCGCTAACGGGCGATCGCTGCTACAGCAACTGTCGTGGCGAGCAGGCACAGCCCGAGACACAGCGGTGAGTAGAGGATGGAGTTCCATCGCCGGAACTCGGCGGCCCGGCCAGAGTTCATGAAATAGCCGCCGACACCGCGGCCGAGCATCACCAGGACAAGGCCGAACATGCCCGTGTGTTGGAGCCAGTCCGGTCCGATCCCGGGAAGGGTGTCGTTGACCATGAGGGTGAGCGTCGCACCGCCGAGCAGTGCGACCCCGACAAGCGCCGACAACAGCGGTGGCGGCATGTCGCCGCTGTCACTGCCGTAGATCGCCTTGCTGAAGGACACCTGGTCGCGCCAAGGCCAGGGCGTGACCGCCCAGACGAAGTGAAGAAGGCCGATCACGACCAGAACGAGCACGAGGATGCCCGGGACCACGCTGCGGATCATCAGCAGACCTCTCTACGGCGAGGGAGCCGGACGCCGGCGTCACGGCTCCCTCGGCGATCATCTACGGGGTTGTCGAGTGCCACTCGTAGTACGACCAGTCGAACGAGCTGTCGCTCTTGTCGCTGTAGACGGCGCCGGCTGTCGGGCTCGTCCGCAGCAGGCTGATCAGATCTCGGTTGATGATGTAGCCGGGGGTTCTCCAGAGCTGGCCGCGTACGTCGTTGTCGGTGCTGCAGCGACTCGTCCACACTGCGTTGACCTGGCTCTTGTAGTCGGTCATGAGGCACTCGCCGGTCGCGCGGTTCTTGAGGCGGTAGTAGCCCTGTTCGTCGCCGCCCGCCCACGTCCACTGCTGATACCAACTGCCGTTACAGGACGAGACGAACACCGTCCCGGTCTTGCCACCCGTCAGACAGGTGCGCGAATGCTCGTTCTTGTACGCGTAGTAGGGAGCTGCCTGAGCCGGTGCCGCAGTGAGTCCCGAGGCGATCGCGACGACTGTTACGGACAGCGCCGACCCGGCGATGCGTCGCAGAGGTTGTGTCATGGCGCCAAACACCTTTCCTGAGTGGACATTTCGTGAGAATCAAGCCGCGCCCAGCACGGCACCGACGAGGTAGAGAAGAGTTGCGAGCGCGAGACCGGTACTTGGCACGCTGAACCAGTAGCGGACGCTGGCGAGGAGCATCGCCAGCAGATAGGCTGCACCGACCACGATCAGGTACGGCGATTCGGACACCATCTCGTCGTGCACGAGGGCGAGATAGCTGTAGTCAGCCCGAAGACCAGCGCGCCGAGGGCATGGCTGGCGTTGAACCCGACCCACAGCCGTAACAGGTTCGTCGCGTCGGACAACGGGACCACGGACACCGAGAGACGCTTGCCCAGATCGTCGTCAGGACTCAGCTTCGGGCTCGCGTACAGCAAGGTCAGATGCGCTCCCCCGAGCAGGGCCACGATGATCGCCGCGACCGCGACGAGTGCCCCACTCACCGGACCGGACTCACAGCGCCTGCGACGCTGCCCCATTCGCGTTCCATCGCGCGCATCAGTGCCGGATAGACGATCCAGTAGCGGAACGGCGCGATGGCGGACATGTACAGGCGACCGAAGAATCCGTTCGGCCGTACCAGCACGGCCATCTGGGCGTGGTACCGACCGTCCCCGTCCGGCACCCACCCGATGTGCATCACCCCATGCATGGTCCGGTTGGCCATCTCTGCCGCCCACTCGTCCTGCAGCTGGTAGAGCGGTGAGAACGACAGCCCGGTGAACTCCGGCCCCGACGGCCCGTCGCGCAGGTCGTCCGGCAGCCGATCGCGCAGGGAGGGAACCCTTGTCGTCAGGCCGTGCTCCGGGTCGTCCCAGCCGAACAGCTCGCCGAGCTTCCAGCGGATCGTCCACAGCGCACGAGCAGGCCAGGCCCAGTTTGCCGACGGGTCGTTCGTGCCCGTGACGTCCGCGACGAAGAGCCGGAGGTCGTCAGGACCACCGGGTGTCGGCAGCCGCCAGACGTCCTCCAGAGTGAAGTCCGGCGTGATCTCGTGGATCCGCCAGGGCCGCGCAGTGTGCTCCGACTTCGGAATCCTCATCTATATCCGCCCAATCCATACGATTGCGTATAGATGGAGCGTAATCCCATCTATACGGCTGCGTACAGATAGCAGTCCTGTGACACCCGTCGCAGGTCCGCGCGGCGTACTCGCGGCCGGCCGAGTCGTGATCTGTGCGATGTGACTTGGCTAGTCACCGGCGTCGACCGACGACTGGAGCGACTTGCCGGGCGGTTGACGGAGCAGTCACGGAGCAGGGCGGATCAGAGCCCGGAAGTCGATAACCTCGACAGCGGTCCCGATCTGCTGTGATAGTCCACTCAGATCCCTTGCAAACAAGGCTATTTCAGCTCAGCAGATGTCTTGCCGAGGAGTCTGCGGGCGACGATGAGCTGCTGGATTTGTTGGGTGCCTTCGAAGATGTCCAAAATTTTGCTGTCTCGGGACCATTTTTCGAGGAGGTGGTGTTCGGAGTAGCCGAGGGGGGCGGTCAGTTCTACGCAGCGGAGGGTGATGTCGTTGGCGGTGCGGCCAGCTTTGGCTTTGGCCATGGAGGCCTGGAGGGAGTTGGGCCGGCCGTTGTCGGCCATCCAGGCGGCCTGGAGGGTGAGGAGGTAGGCGGCTTCCCAATCGGCTTCCAGGGTCAGGTACGTCGCTGCCGCCGCCGGCTGCAGGTGGACGGGGCGGTCGTAGTCGATCTCGACGCCGGCCTCGGACAGCATCGAGCGGGTGAGCTCCAGCGACGCCCGGGCCACGCCGACCGCCATCGCGGCGACGAGTGGGCGGGTGTTGTCGAAGGTCTGCATGACGCCGGCGAAGCCTTTGCCGGTGTCGATGCCGGGCGAGCCGAGCAGGTTGGCCGCGGGCACCCGGCAGTCCTCGAAGCGGATCGTGGCGGTGTCGGAGGCGCGGATGCCGAGCTTGTGCTCGAGGCGTTCGACCGTCATCCCGGGGGTGTCCTTCGGTACGACGAACGACTTGATCGCAGCGCGGCCGAGCGACTTGTCCAGCGTCGCCCACACCACGACCGCGTCGCAGCGGCCGCCGGCGGTGACGAAGATCTTCTCGCCGTTCAGCACGTAGGAGTCGCCGTCGAGCCGCGCCGTGGTCTGGATGTTGGCCGAGTCGGATCCGCAGTCGGGTTCGGTGATCGCCATCCCGGCCCACACGCCCTCGAAGCGCCGGAGCTGCTCGTCCGACGCCACCGACGCGATCGCCGAGTTGCCGAGTCCCTGCCGCGGCATCGACAGCAGCAGCCCGACGTCACCCCAGCACATCTCCATGACCGACAGCACCGACGACATGTTCGACCCGTTCACGACACCGTCGGCCGCCTCGACGGACCGCCGTACGCCGGAGGCCCCGGCGCCCGAACCGGTGCCCGAGGCACCCAATCCGTCGACCACCGCGGCGAGCATGTCCAGCTCGACCGGGTAGGCGTGCTCGGCCAGGTCGTACTTGCGCGAGTTCGGCCGCAGCATCTCGGCCGCGACCTGGTGCGCCTGGTTGACGAAGGCCCTGAACTTGCGAGGGGTTTCGAGGTTGATCATCAGACCAGCACCGCACCTTCCATGACGCCGATGGCCCGGAGGTCGCGGTACCACCGCTCGACCGGGTGCTCCTTCACGAACCCGTGTCCGCCGAGCAGCTGCACGCCGTCCGTCCCGATCTGCATCCCCTTGTCCGTGCACAACCGCCGTGCCAGCGCGACTTCGCGCGCGAAGGGAAGCCCTTGTTCCGCGCGCGATCCGGCCCGGTACGTCACCAGCCGCATGCCCTCCAGCTCGATCCCGATGTTCGCGACCATGAACGCCACCGACTGCCGATGGCTGATCGGCTCACCGAAGGCGACCCGCGAGTTCACGTACGGCGTCACGTAGTCGAGCACCGCCTTCGCCGTACCAAGGGACAACGCACACCACCCGAGTCGCGACAGCCGCACGCACTCGGCGTAGTCCTCCACAGTCCCCAACTGCACAGCCGGCACGTCCTGCAGGATCACCCGACTGAGCGACGCAGCCCGCAACCCCATCGACGGCTCGGCCTCGATCGTCACCCCAGGATGATCGGACTCCACCAGGAACAACGCCGGCCGACCGGACTCCGACGCAGCCGCGATCACGAACAACTCGGCCTCGGCGCCCCGCGGCACCAACGACTTCACCCCGCTCAGCCGCCCACCAGCGAAGGTCGTCTGCAACGAGAACGGATCGAACAGCGGCCGCGGTTCGAGAATCGCCAGCGCGGCCGGCGGCACCGACGACCCGGTGAACGCCGGCAGGTACGTCGCCTGCTGCGTCTCGTCACCCCACAGCGAGATCGCCGTACTCACCGCCGCCGGCGCCAGGCACGCGACGGCCTGACCCATGTCACCGTGGGCCATCGCCTCGGCCACCAGTACGCCGGTCATCGCCGACCGCTCGGTGACGATGCCGCCGAGCTCCTCGGGTACTTCGATCAGGCTCAAGCCGAGGTCCGCGGACGACGAGAGCACCTGGGCGTCGGTCGCGCACGCCGTGTCCGCGGAAGCGGCCGCCGGACGCAGCACCTCGGCCGCGTACTCGCGCACGACCTCGACCACCATCTGCTGGTCCTCGGTCGGCGTCAGGTCGAACCGCCCGGTGCCGCGGGCCGCGGGCAGCCGGGACGGCTTGGCCAGCTTCGACGCCGCGGTGAACCGGCGGGACAACGCGCCAGCCGTCCGGAATCCGGTCTTGGTCGCCTCGAACACCACCCGCTCGGCCGGCTTCCGCAGTCCCAGCCGGTCGACCGCCCGCGAGTTGGCCAGCCGGTTCAGCAGCGCCACCCCGACTCCGATGGCGTCCCGCCGGCTCCTCACCACAAGACTCATACCAGCAACTGTAAACCGAAGTTACAACTCAGGTCACGTGACCCAGGCCACTACGATCCCCTCATGGGTACGACGGACGACAGCCAAGCGCTCGCCGATCGACTGCTCCGCCACGCCGGTGCGGCCCTGGAGATCTACACGGTCTACCTCGGCGAACGCCTCGGCCTGTACCGGTCGCTCGCCGAGCAAGGCCCCGCGACCTCGACCGAGCTGGCCCAACGCACGGGCACCGCGGAGCGCTACATCCGCGAGTGGCTCGAGCACCAGGCCGCCAGCGGACTGCTCGAGGTCGACGACCCGACTGCAGAAGCCGCCGTACGGCGGTTCAGCCTGCCGCCCGCGTTCGTCCCGGTCCTGGCAGATCCGGACGACGTTCGCTACCAGGCGCACCAGGGTGTCGAGATCGCCCGCGCCGGCCGCCGGCTGCCCGAGCTGGTCGAGGCCTTCCGGACGGGCGACGCGCCACCTCCACTCCCCTGGGAGCCGGAAGGTCGAGCGGAGTGGAACCGGCCGCTGTTCCTCAACCTGCTGGCCAAGTCCTGGCTGCCGGCGATCCCCGAGCTCGACCGCAGGCTGCGCTCCGACCCACCGGCCCGGCTGGCCGACGTGGCCTGTGGCACGGGCTGGGCGGCGATCGCCATCGCACAGGCCTATCCCCGCGTCACTGTCGACGGCTACGACCTCGACGAGGACGCCGTCGCCGCCGCGCGCGAAAACGCGGAGGAAGCCGGCGTCGCCGATCGGGTCACGTTCTCGGTAGTCGACGCCGCCAAACTGAAGCAGACGCCCGGCTATGACCTGGTCACGGTCATCGAGGCCCTGCACGACATGTCGCGCCCGGTCGAGGCGCTCCAAGGCGTCCGCGACATGCTGGCCGCCGACGGGACCGTCCTGATCGTCGACGAGCTCGTCGAGGACGAGTTCACCGCCCCGGCCTCGGACATCGAGCGCTACCACTACAGCTGGAGCGTCCTCTCGTGTCTGCCCGACGCGATGGGCGACCCCGAGACCGCGGCAACGGGAGCAGTCATGCGCCCGTCAACGCTGCGCCGCTACGCCACCGACGCCGGCTTCACCGACGTACAGACCCTTCCGATCCAGGACGACTACCTGCGCTTCTATCTGCTGATCCCCTGATCGAGGCGGCGAACTCACCGATCCGCGTCATCGCCTGCTGCGCCTCGGGCAGGAACGACCAGAAGAGCTGGAACACGTGGGTGTCGGCCGGATACAGCTCGGCTACCACGTCGACTCCAGATTTCTCCGCCTGCTCGATCAGCCGGCGCATGTCGTCCCCGACCGGATCGCCGGTGGCCGACTGGACCAGCAACGGCGGCAGGCCGTGCAGGTCGGCGTTCAGAGGGCTCAGCAGCGGATCGTCCAGCGGATGCCCACCGACGTACCAGGAGGTGACGCGCGCCATCGTCTGGAACTGATCCTGCGTGGCAAGCGGTGAGCTGCCGTCCAGGATCGCGGCCACGTTCAGCCCCGGGCACAGCAGTACGGCGCCACCCGGCAGCGGCAGGCCCTGCTCGCGCAGCAGAAGGAGGAGCGACATCACCAGCCCGCCACCCGACGAGTCCCCGGCGACCAGAAGCTCCTCCGGGGCGACTCCTTGCTCCAGCATCCACAGATACGCGTTCCGGGCGTCGTCCACAGCGGCGGGGAAGGGGTGCTCCGGCGCCAGCCGGTAGTCAGGCACGAGTACGCCGGAACTCGTGCTGACCGCCAACGCCCCGGCCAGCGCCCGGTAGCCGTACGCCGATCCGAGCACGAACCCACCACCGTGGAGCAGCAGCACCGACGGCGGACCACCCACCTGCAAGGACGGAACCCCTCCGGCGGTCACCGGCACGACCGGGACGTCGGCCGGCGGCTCCACCTGCGCGAGCATCCCCTCGTACGCCGCCCGCATCCGGCCGACCTCTCCCTCGAAACCCTCCTCCGCCAGCGGCGCCCACATCCGGTTCACCCGGTTGGTCAGCTCGCCACCGACCGAGCGGGTGGTCGCGATCGCGCTGTCCAGGTCGCCGAGCAGGGTCCGGGCCCGGTCGAGGAACGCCTCGCCGGCGAGTGTCAGCTCCACCCGATGCGTCGAGCGCCGGAGCAGATCGCAGCCGAGGAGCCGCTCCAAAGCCCGGATCTGCCGGCTCAACGCGGGCTGCGACAGGTACAGCCGAGTGGCCGCCCGGCCGAAGTTGAGCTCCTCGGCGACCGCGACGAACGACCGCAGGTGCCGGAGCTCGATCGCATCCGGGGTCTGCGGCATCGCCAGTACGTCGGCTGTGTCCTCACCACGCCCGTTGTCGGTCATGACGTTCATTCTGGCCCGGATCGGCGTCGGATGGTGATGCCGATGACGCACCACCGTCATGCACGATCGGCCTTTCCCTCCGGTCCGTCGCCGGTGCCAGCGTGTGAGCCATGACGACCGTACGAAGTGCCGCGGTTCAGCTCCGCGGAAGCAGCGGGCCGATCTGGGCCCGGGTCTACTGGCCCCCGGCGAGCGGCACGAGCCCGCCACTGCTGGTGTTCCTCCCCGGCGCCGGCGATCCCGACCCCGAGTGCCGGCAGCTGTGCCGGCGCGGCGGACTGGTGATCCTCGCCGGCCCGACCAGCCCGCAGTACGACGAAGCCGTCGCCGACGCCAAGGCGATCGTCGGCTGGGCCGCGGACCATGCCGTCGAGCTGCAGGCCGATCCCGCCCGCCTGCTGATCACCGGCACCGGCGACGGCGCCCGGGTCGCGGCGGCGGTGACCCGGCTCGCGGCGGACGAGGGCTGGCCCGACCTGGTGCTGATGCCCGACCTGATCACGACTCTTGAAGGGACGAACCGATGAAGGCGACCAAACGAGAGTGGACGGGCCTGGCGGTCCTCGCGCTCCCGACGCTGTTGCTGTCGCTCGACGTCAGCGTGCTCTACCTGGCCCTGCCCAGTCTGAGCTCCGATCTCGGCGCCGACAGCACCGAGCAGCTGTGGATCCTGGACATCTACTCGTTCCTGCTGGCCGGCTTCCTGGTCACGATGGGAACGCTCGGCGACCGGATCGGTCGGCGGAAGCTGCTGCTGATCGGCGGCGCCGCGTTCACGGTCGCGTCAGTCCTCGCGGCGTACTCGAGCAGCCCCGAGATGCTGATCGCCAGCCGGGCGATGCTCGGGATCGCCGGAGCGACCTTGATGCCGTCGACGATGGCGTTGATCCGCAACATGTTCCACGATCCGGCCCAGCTCGCGCAGGCGATCGGTCTGTGGTTCAGCTGCTTCATGGTCGGCATGCTGATCGGCCCGGTGGTCGGCGGGTTGCTGCTCGAGCGGTTCTGGTGGGGTTCGGCGTTCCTGCTCGGCGTACCGGTGATGCTGCTACTCCTGATCGCGGGTCCGCTGCTGCTTCCGGAGTACCGGGACACCTCGGCGGGCAAGCTCGACCTGCTCAGCGTGGGGTTGTCGCTGGCAACGATCCTGCCGGTCGTCTGGGGACTCAAGGAACTGGCCCGCCACGGCTGGGCGACCGCTCCGCTCGTTGCGATCCTGGCCGGGCTGCTGATCGGCATCGGCTTCATCCGGCGCCAGCAACAGCTGGCGCATCCGTTGCTCGACCTGCGGCTGTTCCGGACGCCGAAGTTCAGCGCCGCCCTCGGCATCTCCGTCGCCGCCGGTGTGGTGATGGCGGGGATCTCGCTCCAGGCTGCGCTCTTCCTGCAGGTCGTCGAGGAGCTGACTCCGTTCCAGGCCGGGCTCTGGCTGCTGCCACAGAGCGTGGCGATGATCTTCGGCCTGTCGCTGGCGCCGCGGATCGCCCAACGGCTGCCGACGTCGACCACGGCCGCGATCGGCCTGGCGATCTCAGCAGCCGGGCTTCTGGTGGTCACCGGCGGTGGGCTGGGCTTCCTGGTCACCGGCCTGACCCTGACCTCGTTCGGCATCGGGATGCCGATGGCTCTCACGATGAACCTCATGCTGGCCGCGGCTCCGCCGGAGCGGGCCGGGTCGGTCGCCTCACTGGCCGAGACCAGCGGCGAAGGCGGTATCGCACTGGGAGTCGCGCTGCTCGGGAGCCTGGGGACGGCCGTCTACCGCAAGCAACTCGACGTGCCGGCGACGTTGCCCGACGACGTCGCCCGGCAGGCAACGGAGAGTGTGGGCGCCGCCCATCAACTCGGTTCCGACCTGGCGGTGGCCGCGAAGGCAGCGTTCGTCAGTGGGCTGAACGTCGTCGCTGTCGTCGGCGCCGTCGCCTTCCTCGCCTGCGCACTCCTGGCCGCGCTCGCCCTGAAGGAAGCTCCGGCCGAAAACAAGGTCACCGAGTCGGTGTGATCCCGCGCGTCAGCCGCCGGTCGTCCCAGACGGGATGCCGGCGGCCTTCGCGTTCAGGTAGCGCTGCTCAGGCAGGCTGGTGGTACGGCGCGCCGCGGCCAGGTAATGCTCCCGCGCCTTCGCCGGCGCCCCCGCCCGTTCGTACAGATGCGCCCGGACAGCGTCCAGCCGGTGGGTCTCGGTCACGTTCTTGTCGTCGTCGAGAGTTGCCAGCAGGTCGAGACCGGCCTGCGGACCTTCGACCTGAGCGAGGGCGATCGCGCGGTTCAGCGTGACCATCGGGTTCGGCGCGAGCTTCTCCAGCAGCACGTACAGCCCGAGGATCTCCCGCCAGTCCGTCTCCTCGGTGCTCGGCGCCTCCGCATGGACCGCCGCGATCGCCGCCTGCACCTGGTACGGCCCGACCTCACCCCGAGCCAGCGTCTCCAGGATCAGCGCGACACCTTCCTCGATCTGCTTGCGGTCCCACCGGCTCCGGTCCTGCTCGTCGATCGGGACCAGGCCGCCGTCGGCCGTCGTCCGCGCCGTACGACGGGAATCCGTCAGCAGCATCAACGCGAGCAGGCCCGCCACCTCGCCGTCGCCGGGCAGCGAGTCGTGCAGCATCCGGGTCAGCCGGATCGCCTCGGCGGTCAGCTCGACCCGCTGCAACGCCTCCCCCGAGCTGGCCGTGTAGCCCTCGTTGAAGATCAGGTACAACACCTGCAGGACGACACGCAGCCGGTCGGCCCGCTCCTCCTCCGGCGGCATCGCGAACCGGCTGCCGGCCGCCTTGATGCTCTTCTTCGCCCGGCTGATCCGCGGCGCCATCGTTGCCTCCGGCACCATGAACGCGCGGGCGATCTCGGCCGTGGTCAGACCGCCGACCGCACGCAGCGTCAGCGCGACCTGCGACGCCGGTGTGACAGCGGGATGGCAGCACAGGAAGAGCAGGGTGAGGGTGTCGTCGGCGTCCGGTGGGGCGTCCACATCGGCGCCTGGGGCAACGAGTTCCTCCGGCCCGGCCATCGCCGCTACGGTGTCCTCCCGGCGCCGCCGCGCGTTCTCGCTGCGGAACTGGTCGGTCAGCCGCCGGGTCGCGACCGTGATCAGCCAGCCCCGCGGATTCGCCGGCACCCCGTCCACCGGCCACTGCGTCGCCGCCGCCAGCAAAGCCTCCTGTACGGCGTCCTCGCACAGGTCGAACTGCCCATGCCGCCGAGCCAGGAACCCCAGCACCTGCGGCGCCAACTCCCGCAGTACCCCTTCCACACCACCCATCACGCCTCCACCCTAGGTGAGTCCCCACTCAGTCGTGGAAAACGGCGCAGATCCGGCCCGATCACCAACCGAAATCGACAACTCAACGGTCGGCCGGAGGGCGGGAGGGCGGCGAGGATGCCGGATTCGAGGGTTTGGAGGACGGTGGCGGGGGCGGTGAAGCGGGTCAGGTCGCCTTCGGTGATGCCTTCCCAGCCGATGTAGACCATCCACCAGATCATCCGGCTGATCCAGGCCGGCGGCAGCGACGGCGCAAAGACTCCGTCCGCCTGCCCCCGGGCGATGAGCTGGTCGATCGGCTTGCCGACCTGGTCAAGCCGGGTGAAGAAGTCCTGCACCCACTGCGCCGCTTCCGGATAGGTGGTGTTGAAGCTCGGCTCGTTGTACAGGAAGAACAGCCGCGGGCCGAGGTCGAACCACCCGGTCATCAGGCGCTGCAGCGCCTCCCTGGCCGGCCCCTGGTCGAGCTGGGCCTCCTGGATGGTCCGCTCGGTCTGCTCCAGGACGTCCTCGGCGAGTGCCCGGATCAGCGCCTCGCGGTCCGGGAAGTACCGGTGCAGGGTGCTGCGCGCGACCTGCGCCTCGGTCGCGATGTCGCCCAGCGAGGCGGTCCGCCGCTTGGCGAACACCACCACCGCAGCCTCCAGGATCGCCCGGTCCTGGACGGCCTGGCCGCGTCGACACCGATCACGTCGGCCGTGATGCTGCTCGTCGTACTGCTGGTGGTCAGCTCCGGGCTCGGCCTGGTGCAGTGGATCCTGCTCGGCAAGATGGGCGAGCGGGTCGTGCTCGACGCGCGGAGCTCGATGGTGCGGCGCCTGTTCCGGGTGCGCGTGGGTGAGCTCGCGGGCCGCTCCCCCGGCGAGCTCGCCACTCGGGTCACGTCCGACACCGTGCTGCTCCGCGAGGCCGCCGCATCGAGTCTGGTGCAGCTGGTCAACGGCGTGATCTCGCTGGTCGGCGCGCTGGTGCTGATGGCGATGCTCGACGGCGTGCTGCTGCTCACGACACTGGGCGCGCTGGCCGCGGTCGGGATCATCGTTGCGTTGCTGATGCCGCCGATGGCGAAGGCCCAGGAGCAGGCGCAAGGTGCGGTCGGCCGGCTGGGCGGCTCACTGGAAGGTGCGCTGCGGGCGATCCGGACGGTCAAGGCCAGCCGGGCCGAAGCGCGGGAGAGCGACCGGGTCATCTCCGAGGCGACCGAATCGGCGCGGCAGAGCGTCCGCGCGGTCCGCTATGAAGCCGTCGCCTGGACCGCGGCCGGCTTCGGGATCGGGTCCGCGACCCTGCTCATCCTCGGCATCGGCGCCTGGCGAGTCAGCGAGAACCTGCTGACTGTTTCGGCCCTGGTCGCGTTCCTGCTGTACGCCTTCCAGCTGATGGAGCCGGTGGGCACCCTCACGCAGACTGTCAGTGGTCTGCAGTCCGGAGTCGCGGCCGCGATGCGGATCCGCGAGGTCGACGCCTTCGAGCTCGAGCCCGCCGACACCAATCCCGGCCGTACGACGAACGTGCCGTCAGCGCTCACGTTCGAGAACGTCACCGCCCGCTACGCGCCCGGCGCGGCACCGGCGTTGCAGGACGTCAGCCTCACCATCCCCCGCCGCGGCCACACCGCGATCGTCGGTCCGTCCGGAGCCGGCAAGACCACGATGTTCTCGCTCCTGCTCAGGTTCCTGAACCCGGACTCCGGCCGCCTGGTGCTGGACGGCGTACCGCTGCCGGAGTGGTCGCTGGAGGACCTGCGCCGCCGGATCGTGTACGTCGAGCAGGACACGCCCCTGGTTCCCGGCACCCTTCGGGAGAACCTGCTCTACACCCACGAGGACGCCGGCGAGCCCGCGCTCTGGGAGGCGCTCCGGGCAGTCCGCCTGGAGGACCGGGTTCGCGAGCTACCGGACGGCCTCGACACGGTGTTGTCCACCGCGGCCATCTCCGGCTGCGAGCGGCAGCGCATCGCCCTGGCCCGGGCGCTGGTCAGCGACCCCGAGATCCTGCTGCTCGACGAGGCGACCGCTCAGCTCGATGGCCTGACCGAGGCCGCCGTCCACGAGGTGATCGCCCGGATCGCCGGGACCGGCGCCGTCCTCACGATCGCCCACCGGCTGTCCACGGTCATCGACGCCGACCAGATCGTCGTTCTCGAGTCCGGCCGGGTCCGCGCCCGCGGCACCCACCAGGAGTTGCTCGCGACCGACGACCTCTACCGCGACCTGGTCGCCGCCCTCCGGATCGCAACTCAGGTGTAGGACCAGCCCGACCAGTTCTGCACCTGTACGGCGATCACCGGCCCGCGCGGCGGCTCGGCGTCGTACTGCGGGTACTTCGCCTGCAGCAACTGCACCGCCGCCGGCAAGGAAGGCAGCACCCGCGCGACGCCGTCGAGCCGGACCCACCACAGGTGCGTCCAGTCCTCGTCGTACTCGTCGACGAGGACCGCGACCCGGTCGTTCTCCGCGATGTTCCGCAGCCGCCTCAAGTCTGTCGTCGTCTTCGGCTTGTGGTCGATCGCGATGTACACCTCGTCCCCGTGCACCGCATAAGTCACTGGTACGACGTGCGGCCGCAAGTCAGCGCCTACGGTCGCCAGCCGCCCCACCCGCGCCGCCGCAACCCGGGCCCTGCAGTTGGCTTCGTCGAGTCGCACGTCACTGTTGGAGTCGTCGGAGTGCGGCCGTCGGGAGGGTGCGGGTCAGCGGGCCGAGGACAGAGGCGTCGCGGAGCGCGGTCCGGGCCGCCAGGTGACCGCAGGCGCCGTGGACGCCGCCGCCGGGGTGGACCGCCGAGCTGCCGAGGTAGAGCCCGGAGACGAACGTCCGCGGACTTCCCAGCCCGATGGTCGGCCGGAAGATCAGCTGCTGCTGGAGTTGCATGGTGCCGCCGCCCACCGCACCGAGCCCGAGCGCGGCGTTGCCGGCTTCGAGGGCGCTCGGGATCTGCACGTCCCGGTCGATGATCAGCTCGCCGAACCCGGGAGCGAAGCGCTCGATCGCCCGCTCCATCCGGTTCGCCAGTTTCGCCGCGGACTCGTCGTCCGCCACCCTGCGGGGCAGGTGCGCGTAGGCCCAGACCGCCTCGGTGCCCTCCGGTGACCGCGACGGGTCCGCCTTGGTGGTCTGCCCGATCAGCAGGAACGGCGTCGACGGGAGCCGGCCGGTGTCGAGGTCGGCGGACAGGTGGACGAGGTCGTCGGCGGTGCCGCCGAGGTGCACCACGCCGGCGGACCGCGCCTCCGGCGAGCGCCACGGGATCGGCCCGCTCAGCCGGAAGTTCAGCTTCACCGTCGGGTAGTCCCACTCGAACCGCTCGTCCAGGTCCCGCCGCAACCCCGCCGGAATCGTTGCGCTTGGCAACAACGAGTCGTAGAGCGTGGGCGCGGACGTGTCCGCGATCACCGCCCGGTTGACGACGACGGTCTCCCCGGACGCCGTCCGTACGCCGGTCACCCGCCCGGACGACACCTCGATCGCGGACACCGGCGTCCCGCGAACGAGCAACGCACCGGCTCGTTCGGCCCGCCGGACCAGCGCGCCCGACAGCGAGCTCGATCCACCGGCCGCGACCGGGTAGCCGACATCCTGCGCGAGCATGACGAGCAACCAGCCCATAGTGCCGCTGACGGCGCCGGACAGCGGGGCGTCGGCGTGCAGCGAGTTGCCGGCGATCAGGGCCGGGCCGCGCGATCCCTCGAACAGCTCCTGGCCCATCCGGTGCATCGGCATCGCCATGAACCGCGCGAAGCGCAGCAACTCCCCCACCGACCCGAGCTTGCGGGCCAGCTTGATCCCCGGCACGATCGGCGGCCAGGTGGTGAGCAGCGACTTCAGCAGCGGCTCGCGGATCGTGACGTACTGCTGGTAGAGCCGCAGCCACGCGTCGCCGTCACCCGGGTGGTCGACACCGATCGACTTGGCCGTGTCCTCCGGGTCCGGGTGGATCGCGACCGCGGCGCCGTCCTCGTCGAGCAGGTGCACGAGGGGCAGCGGCGCGTGCGCCCAGCGCAGACCGTGCTTCTCCAGCTCCAGCGCGCGCAGCACCGGTGAGGCCACGCCCAGGGGGTAGTTCGAGCTGAAACGATCACTGATCCAGCCGTCACTCTCGGTCGACCGGACCGCGCCGCCGAAGGTCTCCTCGGCCTCCAGCACCAGCACGTCCCAGCCCGCGTCGGCGAGGGCGATCGCGCTCACCAGCCCGTTCGGCCCCGACCCGATCACCACGGCATCAACACTGCGCGGCAGCATGCCTACGACCTTAGCTCGATCTCTCGCATCAGGGTGCTCACTTCGCGGGCGCGCCCCACCATGGCGGGGTCGACCATCCGGCCGTCGGGCAGGACGATCACGCCGCCCGCCGACACGCCGGCCTTCTCGACGGCGGCGAGCAGGGCCTCGGCCTCGGCCACCTGTACGGCGGTGGGCGTGAAGCACTCGACGATCGTCGCGAGCTGCCGCGGATGGATCGCCGTACGCCCGACGAAACCGAGCGCACGACCCTCCAGCGACGTCTCCCGGAGGCCGTCGAGATCGTGCACGTGCGGGTAGACCGACATCATCGGCGCCCCCAGCCCGGCGGCCCGGGAGGCGGCAACCAGCCGGCCGCGCGCCCACGCCAGACCGGCGGGGCCGTCCACGCCGAGCGAGCTCTGCAGATCCGCCTCACCCAGCGCGATCGCGGTCACCCGCGAGTCGGCCGACGCGATCTCGAACGCCTTCTCCAGGCCCAGCGGCGACTCGATCAGCGCCGTAATCCTTGCCGACGGCACCTGCTCCAGCACGGCGTGCACATCGGCCGCGCTCTCCACCTTCGGCAGCCGGATCCGGATCCGCGGTACGGCGGCCACCGCGGCCAGGTCGTCCTCGATCCACGGCGTGCCCGGCGCGTTGACCCGCACCTCGACCGATCCCGAGGCGTTGGCAGCGATCCAGGCCACCGCCCAGCCGCGTGCGGCCGCCTTGTCGTCGACCGGTACGGCGTCCTCCAGGTCGAACACGACCACATCCGCTCCCGCGGCGACCGCCTTCGCGAAGCGGTCCGGCCGGTTCGCCGGGACGTACAGCGCTGTGAGCACTCAGACCACGCCGGCTTCGCGCAGGGCGGCCAGTTGGGCAGGCGTCACCCCGATCTCGGCGAGCACCTCGTCGGTGTTCGCGCCGTGCGGCCGGCCGGCCCACCGGATCGACCCCGGCGACTCCGACAGCCGGAACAACACGTTCTGCATCTGCACCGGACCCCCCAGTTCCTCGTCGTCCACGGCAACGATCGTCTGCAGCGCGGCGTACTGCGGATCGGCCATGATCCCGCGGATGTCGTGCACCGGCCCGATCGCGGCCTCCGCCTTCTCGAACTCCGCCATCACCACGTCCAGCGGCCGCTCGGCGATCCACGACCCGACCGCGTCGTCCAGCTCGTCCGCGTGCTGCGCCCGCTCGCGCCCGGTGGCGAACCACGGCTGCGCGACCAGATCCGGCCGGCCGACCAGCGTCACCACCCGCTCGGCGATGCTCTGCGAGCTGGTCGACACCGCGACCCACCGGCCGTCCGCGGTCCGGTAGACGTTGCGCGGCGCGTTGTTCGACGACCGGTTCCCCAGCCGCGGCTGCACGTACCCGGTCTGCTGGTACGCCGTGATCCCGCCGCCGAGCATCATCAGGATCGGCTCGATGATCGCCATGTCGATCACCTGCCCCTGACCGGACCGGTCCCGCTCGCGCAGCGCGACCATCACCGCGTACGCCGTCGCCAGCGCCGTGATCCCGTCCGCGAGCCCGAACGGCGGCAGCGTCGGCGGCCCGTCCGGCTCACCCGTCACCGCCGCGAACCCGCTCATCGCCTCGGCCAGCGATCCGAACCCGGGCCGGCCCGACCACGGCCCGACCTGCCCGAACGCCGTCACCCGCGCGATCACCAGCCGCGGGTTCGCCGCCAGCAGCACGTCCGGGCCCAGCCCCCAGCGCTCCAACGTCCCGGGCCGGAAGTTCTCGATCAGTACGTCGTTCTCCCGCACCAGATCGAGGAACACGTCGCGACCGCGGGACAGGTCGAGCGTCGCCAGCCGCTTGTTCCGGCCGAGCGTCTTGAACCACAACCCGACGCCGTCCTTCGACGCGCCGTGCGTCCGCGCCGCATCCGGCCGCGCCGGATGCTCGATCTTCGTGACGTCGGCCCCGAAGTCCCCCAGGTACGTCGCCGCCAGCGGCCCCGCAAACAGCGTCGCCGCCTCCAGCACCTTCACACCCTCAAGCGGAACAGTCCTCATCCTGCAATCCTGAAGCCGATGGTTTCGGAGCGGTCCAGGCCGGCGCCGGTGAGGACGAGTTTGAAGCTGACCTCGGGGGGCTGTGGGCCGCCGTCGGCGTACCAGTCGGAGCCCTCGGCAACGTAGTGCGACCCGCCCTTGAGGATGCAGAACCGGCTGCGGCCGTCCCGGTGCTCGCTCTCGGTCAGGTTCCACACCAGCGGCTCGACCCGGGTGAACCCGTCCAGTCCGGCGGCGACCTGCCACTCGTCTTCGGTCGGCAACCGTCCGCCGCGCCAGTCCGCGTACGCGCGCGCATCCGGCAGGTCGACGTACGTGACCGGCTGCGCCTCGGTCCCCGGCACCGGTGCCCCGTCCACCCAGTGCTTCAGGAAACGGTTCGGGATCCGCGGCCGGTAGCCGGTCGCGGCCAGGAACTCGGCGAAGTCGACGTTGGTCACCTCGGACACCGCGACCGAGATCCCGCTCAGCGACACCGAGCGGCTCACGGTCTGGATGTCATGCAGACGTGGCGGCAGCGGCTTCCACTCCTCCACGTACGGGGCTTGGTCGTACAGCCCGGTCTCCCGGCGCCGATGCCGGACGACCAACTCCCGCTCCCCCGCCGGTACGACGACCGCCGGGCCGATGTCGGCGTTGCCCGAGACCTCCGGGACCGGCTGCCGCTCGGCCGGCGCCATCGGGAACGCGGAGTCCTTGACATGCGGCCGCGGCAGCGTGCCCAGCCGTCGGGCCGTGGCCCGGCAACTCGATCCCGCGGTCGCGCCGACCCGGACGATGCCGGTGACACCACGCCCCGGCACGACCAAGTGGACACCGTCGTCGTCGGCGGTGATCGGCACGCCGGACGTCACGTCGTACCAGTCGCCGACCTGGTCCTCCGAGCGCAGCACGATGCCCTCGAAGTCCTCCTCGTCGCGGTTGATCAGCGTCCAGAAGGTGATGTCGGCCAGGTCCCAGCGGGAACCGTAGATGCCGTGGTCCCGCGCCTTGTCCGGGACCTCCGGCGTCAGCTGGATCCAGTCGCCGTTCAGCAGCACCGGCGCGAACGCGCGCTGCGCCGCGACCATCCGGCGCAGGGTCGCCCGGTCGCGCGCGCTCCAGCCGACCCAGGCCGAGAACACCGACTCCCAGACCAGCATGCCGACGCCGTTCACCCAGGCTGACTGCAACTCGTCGCTGTGGTCGCGGTTCCAGCGGCGGGTGTGGTGCATCATGTGCCGGCGCTCGAACAGGTGTGCCCGCAGCACGCCGGGTGCCCGGGTGTCGGCGAACCACTGCGCCCAGGACAGCGCGTGGTCCCCGATCCTTGCCATCGGCAACCGGGACTCGCCCTCCAGGGCGATCGACGGGTTCGCCTTGCGCAGCGCGCGGGTGAGCTTCGGGTCGCCCTCCTTCAGCGTGTCCAGGAAGACGCCGTCGACCGCGTACTCGGTCACTAGTGCGGCGAACTCGTCGGCGTCGGGGCGCGCGGCCCGGCGGGTGCCGACGTCCCACGGGTTGTAGTCGAAGAACACCTTCAGCCCGAGCCGGTGCAGGTCGTCGACCAGCTCGCGCAGCTTCGGCACGTCGCGGTAGAAGTCGAACTGGTTGCGCGAGTCGATCCCGATCACCGGGTAGGCGTGCCACAGCACGATCGCGTCGTACCCGCCGAAGTCGTCGACGCCGTGCTGGACGAACTTCTCCGGGGTGAACTTCCCGGTCCGGACGTCGTACAGCTGGTCGTCCCAGAGCCAGACGAGCGCCACCGAGTACGCCGTCTGGGTCCACTCCCGGCCCGGCACCTCGTAGTGGGTGCCGTCGTACGGCGTCCGGTCGTAGGCGCCGATCAACCACTCGGCGAGCTTGCCGCGCCACCGCGGCAGGTCGGCCGGGTCCTCCGGCGCGCCGAGGATCTTGGCGTCGTCGAGGTAGGCCAGGTCGGCCCGGAGCCCCAGATCGACCCTGCCGGGCAGATCGATGGGCCGCGGCTCGAGCGGATTCACAGGTACACCTCCGCATAACGCGCGTCGATTGCATCCCCGTGCGGCACCGAGGAAATAGCCCCCGCGGCCTGAACACTCAGTGAAGCAGCAACGTTAGCGCGTCGGACAGCATTCGTCAGGTCGCTTGCCGTGATCGCATCGGTGGTTGACACGGCAGCCAATGCTGCCGCCAGCACACCGCAGAACGTGTCCCCCGCGGCCGTGGTGTCGACCACGTCCACGGGCACCCCGGGGACGGCGATCTCGTCGGCGCCACGGGTCAGGATCACCGCGCCGGCGCCGCCCAGCGTGACCACCGCGGCCGGCACCCGCTTGAGCAGCGCGGACCGGTCGGAGCCGGCGATCAGCTCGGCCTCGGTCTCGTTCACCACCAGCAGGTCGACCTCGGCGAGTAACTCGTCGGACAGCTCGGCCGCCGGGGCGGCGTTGAGAACGAAGTACGAGCTCGCCGCGGCCGCCGCCTGCACGGTCGGGAACGGGATCTCCAGTTGGGAAAGGACGATTTTCGCTCCGCTCACCGCCCGGCTCGCTGCCTCGGACAGCGTCAACTCGCCGTTCGCGCCCGGCGCGACCACGATCGAGTTCTCCCCGGAGTCGTCGACCGTGATGATCGCCGTCCCGGTCGGAGTGGCTTCCAACGCCGAGACCAGAGCGAGGTCGACACCGGAGGCGGACAGCGCTTCGCGGAGGAGCTCACCCGCGTCATCGACACCGAGTGAGGCAACGATTGCAGTATGTGCACCCGCCCGCGCGGCCGCGACGGCCTGGTTCGCCCCCTTGCCGCCCGGGCCACGGGTCATCTCCCCGGCGAGGACGGTTTCGCCGGGACGTGGAATCCGCCGGACCGGCAGCACCAGATCCACGTTCGCGCTACCTACGACGACAACGTCAGGCTCCACCCCGCGACACCTCCACAGTCCTCGCAGCCAGCTCGTCGATCGCGATCTGGTTCATTCCCGGCAGGCTTGTGGCCACCCGGTTGTCCAGTGGTGCAGACCACTCTGCCGTAACCCCGCGGACAGCGCCAAACACCGCACCGACCGTGGCGCCGACCGAGTCGGTGTCCCACCCACCCATCACCGCACGGCCCACAGCGTCGCCGAAGTCGGCGGCGGTCAGCGCGTACGCCGTCAGCGCCGTGTTGTTCACCGCGTGCACCCAGTGCAGGTCGCCGTACTCGCCGTGCAGAGCGTCGAGCGCTTCGTCCAGGCCGGTGTCCGCGAGCTCCAGCCCGAAGCGGACAGCTTGTGCGATTGCGCCGTCCTTGGCCACGACGTCGAGCCCGGCGACGGCCACCTCGCGCGGGTCGTCCAGGACCATCGCGGCTGCCGACATCGCGGCGACCCACAACGCGCCGTCGACCCCTGCGCCGGTGTGGCTCAACCGGGCGTCCACGAGCGCGAGCCGGGCGGCCGCCGTCCGGTCGCCCGGGTGCGCCCAGCCGTAGGCGTCGGTCCGGATCTGGGCGCCGATCCACTCCCGGAACGGGTTGCCGACCACCGCCGCCCGTGCGGGCTCGACCCCTTCGAGAAGGTTGCGGTAGGCAACGCGCTCGGCGGTGAACACCCGGCCCGCGGGCAGGTCGTTCAACCACGCCAGCGCGACGTCCTCCGTGGTCAGCGCGGAGCCGTGCCGCTCCAGCAGCTGGAGGGCGAGGATGGCGAAGTTGAGGTCGTCGTCCTCGGGCATCCCGTCGATGTTCTCGCGCAGGCTGGTCGGCATCGAGCGCTTGTTCCACGGCCAGCGCCGCTGCACCTCGTCCGGCACACCGATCGCGGTGATGTACTGCGTGAGCGGCCACTGGCCCGACGTCTCGAGGATCTCCCGGATCCCCTCCCGCGGGATCTTCTCGACCACCTTGCCGAGCAGGTTCCCGGCGGCGCGGCCGAGCCACGCGTTCAGGACCCGCGACTCGTCCGGCGTGCCGAGCACGGGCAGGTCGGGGACGTCCGGCTCCGGCCAGCCGGTCCACCGGCGGTCGAGCTCGTCCATCAGCTCACGAGCCAGCGACCGGAGCTCCGGCGAGGCGGGCGCGTCCGAGGCACCCGAGGCCGGGGCGTCCGTGCTCCCGCCGGCCGCGAGCCAGCGCTCCTCGACGTCGGTGACGTCGACCCCCTCGGATCTCGATTGGACCAGTTGATGCGGCAGCAGGTCTTCGGGCTGCACCCAGGTCAGTCTCATCGGGCTACTTCCTTCCCCTGTTGCAGCAGGCGAAACGCACCGCTGGTTCGCCGTCTCACGACTGCCTGATACTCCGTCACATGCCCACCCGCCGTAGCTTTCTGACCGCGACCGGCGCCGCCGCCGCTCTCGCCCTCACCGGCGACCTTCCCGGTCTTGGACCAGTAGGAATACCGCATCGCACCGACAATCGGCCGCTGTTCACTCTGGGCGTCGCGTCGGGCGACCCAATGCCGGACACCGTGGTGATCTGGACGCGTCTCGCGCCGGGTCCGCTGGAGCCGTTCGGCGGGATGGACGACCGCTCGGTGAACGTCGACTGGGAGGTCGCCGAAGACGAGACGTTCCGCAGAGTAGTACGACGCGGCACCGCTCACGCCCGGCCGGAGTACGCCCACACGGTGCACGTCGACGTACGTGGTCTGCGTCCGTGGCGGCACTACTTCTACCGCTTCCGCGCCAAGGGCCAGCTCAGTCCGATCGGCCGTACGCGGACCGCGCCCGCGCCGCAGGACCAGCCCGCGGTGACGATGGCGGTCGCGTCCTGCCAGGCCTTCTACGACGGCTACTACACGGCGTACCAGGACGTCGTACGGCGGGACCACGACGTGGTGCTGTTCCTCGGCGACTACATCTACGAGGTCGGCGTCGGTCCGACGGCCGGTGTCCGCAACCAGGCCGTGCCGGTCGACTTCGCGGGCGAGATCTTCACGCTGGACGAGTACCGGGCGCGCTATGCGTTGCACCGGACCGACCCCGACCTGCAGGCTGCGCACGCCGCGGCGCCGTGGGTGGTGACGCTCGACGACCACGAGGTCGAGGGCAACTGGGCCGACTATGTCTCCGAGGACGGCCTGCCGCACGACGACTTCCTGGTACGGCGTGCCAACGGCTTCCGCGCGTACTGGGAACACATGCCGCTGCGCCTCGACCAGTCCGCCGACGGACCGTCCATTCGCCTGCACCGCCACCTCCGCTTCGGCCGCACTGCGGACCTCAGCGTCCTGGACACGCGGCAGTTCCGCGACGACCAGAGCGGAACCGGCGGCTGGCTGCCACCGGACGACGTGACCACGGACCCGTCCCGGACGATCACCGGAGACGCGCAGGAACGCTGGCTGCTCGACACCCTCGGCCGGTCCAGCAGCCGATGGAACGTCGTCGCCCAGCAGGTCGCGATGGCTCAGCTTGACCGCAAGACCGGGCCGGACCTCGAGCTGCCGATGGACACCTGGAGTGGGTACGCCGCCTCCCGCGACCGGGTGCTGTCCGGCGTCCGCGACCGGCGGGTGCGCAACTTCGTCGTCCTGACCGGAGACCTGCACCGCAGCGTCGCGTCCGACCTCCGGGTGAACTTCGCCGACCCGGCGACTCCCGCGGTCGGCAGTGAGTTCGTCACCACGTCGATCTCGTCCGGCAAGGACGGTGTCGACGCCGACGCCACCAGCCGAGCCCTGCTCGCCGAGAACCCGCACGTCAAGTTCCAGAACGTCCAGCGCGGCTACCTCAGCTGCCGACTGGACCGCACCCAGTGGACGTCGGAGTTCCGCATCGTCGACCGGGTCACCACGCCCGGCGGCACGGCATCCACCCGAGCCACCCTGGTCGTCGAGGACGGCCGTCCCGGAACCCACCTGGCCTGAACGGACCCCGCCATGAACCGCGCCGCCCTGCTCCTTCTCCTGGTCCCGGCAGTCGCAGTTGCCGTCAGCAACAACAACGCCGTCGAGATCAGCGCCACCCCGCAGCCGGTCGAGGTGGTCCCATTGCCGTGCTTCCCGTCCGGCAAGCTCACCCTCGGCATGACCAACACCGGCCGCAAGCCGACCATCGCCGACATGCGGATCAGCAGCGACCCGGAGCTCACGCTGTCCCGCCACCAGTTCTCCAGCTACCTTCCGGTCGACCAATTGGTCAAGGCGCCGCTCGAGATCACCATCCCGCGCGGCACCGCCCCCGCGACGTACGACGTGAACCTCAGCGTCGGCCGGGAGCGCCTGCGCGTCCCCGTCACCGTCCGGCCCGTGCCTCCGCGCGACAACCTGCTCCTCGGCGAGCAGGCCATCGCATCGTCCACGCACGGCAACATGCGGTTGTGCGGCGGCGTCGACGGCAACGCCGACTCCGAGCAGTGGGGCGCCAGCGGCTGGCACGACGCCACCAAAGGCGTTTTCCCCGACACGTACGGCGTCGACTTTGAGCAACCCACGACGGTCGGCCGCATCGTCCTCCAGACCCTCGACTCGGCCCGCTACCCCGCGGCCGTGATGGGCCTCCGCGACTTCGACATCCAGGTCCGCACCGCGGGCGCCTGGACGACGGTCGGCGAGGTGCGCGGCAACGTGCAGGGTCGCGTCACGGTGACCTTCCCGCCGCAAGCGGTCGACGCCGTCCAACTCGTCAGCCACGACTCCAACGACCACGGGTACTCGCGGATCGTGGAGCTGGAGGCGTTTGCCAACTGACATTCAGACCAGCGCGTCCAACACGGCCGTCCGCCGGGCCCACCGCTTGGCGTCGGCCGTGCGGATGTCCTCCGCCACCGACGCCATCACCCGGCCTGGTCGCTCCAGGTTCGTCTTGCTCGCCTCGGCGACGTCGGCCGCCCAGTCCGCCGGCACGCCGGCCAGGCCGTTCAGCGCACCCGTGATCGCGCCGGCCATCGACGCGATCGAGTCCGCGTCCCGGCCGTAGTTCGTGCCGCCGAGGACGGCACGCCGTACGTCGCCTCCGGAGACCAGCACGAAGCCGAGCGCGACCGGAAGCTCCTCGATCGCCTTGGTCCGGCTCGGCCGGCGGGCGTCCAGCGACTGGTCCCGGTAGTCCGGCCCGACCGTGTCGAACGGCTCGATCGCCTTGCGCAGCAGCGGAATCGCCTGCTCCCAGTCGATGATCCCGTCGGCCGCGTCGGCCACCGCCTCGACGGCCCTCCGAGTGCCGTCCTTGGCCAGGCTCAGCGCAGCGTCCACCGCCGACGCCGCGGTGGCGTCCGGGGCCATCGCGGCGGCGACGGCGGCCGCGAACACCCCGGCCGCCTCCCGCCCGTAGCTCGACTGGTGGGCGCCGGCCAGGTCGATCGCCTCGGCGTAGGCGCCCTCCGGGTCGCCGGCGTTCGCGATCCCGACCGGCGCCATGTACATCGCCGCACCGCAGTTGACGATGTTGCCGACGCCGGCCTCCCGCGGGTCGACGTGCCCGTAGTGCAACCGGGTGACCAGCCACTTCTCGGCCAGGAACACCCGGTGCAGCAGTAGCGCGTCGGTCTCGAGCTCGGGCACCCAGCGGCGCCCGGTCAGCATCTTCGGCACCAGCAGGTCCGCGATCGCGTACGCGTCCAGGTGCGTGCGGCGCTCGTCGTACACCTCGACCAGCGCGTGCGTCATCAAGGTGTCGTCGGTGATGTGCCCGTCGCCCTTGTGGTACGGCGCGATCGGGCGGGCGGTGCGCCAGTCGTCGTACCACGGCCCGACGATGCCGGTCACCCAGCCGCCGTGCCGCTCCCGGATCGCCTCCGGGGTCCAGCCCTCGACGGCACCGCCGATCGCGTCACCGACCGCCGAGCCGACGAGGGCACCCGTTGCCTTCTCTTCCAACAGGGACATCAGCTGTTGACCTGACCCCATCCGTCACTCAGTTTCTTGCCCAGCGTCGCCAGGTCGGTCTTGTTCGCCAGGTACTCCTGCAGCGCCGGCGTGGCGATCTGGTCCTTCCACTTCGGGTAGTTCTCCACGCTCTGGAACGGCGCCTTGGTCAGCTCGTTGCCACTGGCCAGCGTCTGCTCCCAGCCGTTCTTGCCGCCGGTTTCCTTCAGGATCGCGTCCCGGGCCGCCTGGGTGGTCGGGATCAGCCAGTCGCCCTGGCCGACCGCGGCCAGGTTCTCGGCCTTCATGAAGTAGTCGATGAACTTCGCGGACTGCTCGATGTGCTTGCCCTCGGCCGGCACCGACAGCGTCTGCGGGTTCGCCGCCTGCTTGGTGCCGGTGCCCTTCAGCGGCGGCAGCACCTCCCACTGGAAGCCCTTCGGCGCCTGCTCGACCATCTGCTGCGCGGCGTAGTTGCCACCGACAACCATCGCGTACTTGCCGGCGAAGAAGCCCGGCAGTACGTCGGAGCCGCTCTGGGTCAGCGAGGTCGGCTCGATCGACTTGTCGGTGTAGGCCATCGCGTGGATCCGCTTCGGCACCTCGAGCTCGGCGTCGCCGATCTTCGCCTTCGCGTCCCGGCCGGAGCCCTCGAAGAACTGCGCGTCGAAGTTCATGCCCAGGTTCAGCACGGTCGCGGTCGGGCTCTTCAGGCCCCAGCCGAGGCCGAACTTGCCGCCGGTGGTCAGCTTCTTGGCGTCCGCCTGCAGCTGGTCCCAGCTCAGCGAGTCACCGGTCGTCGCGATCCCGGCCTGCTTCAGCAGCGCCGAGTTGCCGAACACGACATACGACTGCAGCAGCGTCGGCGCCGCGATGATCTTGCCGTCGCCGGTCTTCACGGTGTCCCAGACACCCTGCGGCACCGCGTCCTTCGTCTCCTGGCTCAGGTAAGGCGACAGGTCGGCCAGGTACCCCTGGTTGGCGAAGCCGGTGATGTCGGCGGACTCGTCGTGGATGATGTCCGGCGCCGTACCGCCCTGGAACTGGGTGACCAGCTGGTCGTGCACCGAGTCCCAGCTGCCCTGGACGTACTCGACCTGGATGTTCGGGTTGGCGGCGTTCCAGTCCGCGACGATCTTCTTGGTCGCGGTGACGGTGGTCTTCTGGAAGGCGAGGCTCTGGAACTTCAGCGTCACCTTCTCGTTCGACGACCCGGAGTCCCCGGAGCCGTCGTCGCTGTTGCCACCACAGGCCGCGAGCGTCACCAGCGCGCCGGCCGCCAGGAGGGCGGTTACTGCTTTTCTCATTGCATCTCCTCAGGGGATTTCTAACCCTTGACAGCGCCACTCAGCAGGCCGGAAGTCAACCGGCGTTGCAAGAAGGCGAAGAACACCAAGCTGGGCACAGTGGCCAGGACGGACGCGGCCGCGAGTGGTCCGAACTGGACCTGACCTTCGGCACCGACGAAGCGGGCCAGCACCAGCGGCAGCGTTTTGAGCTCGGGGTCCTGCAGCAGGACCAGAGCGAAGAAGAACTCGTTCCACGCCGAGATGAAGGTGAACATCGCGGTCGCGATCAACCCGGGCCGCAGCAACGGCATCACGATCGACACGATCGTGCGCAGCCGCCCGGCCCCGTCCACCGAGGCCGCCTCCTCCAGCTCCCGCGGCACGGCGGCGACGTACCCCTGCAACATCCACAACGCGAACGGCAGCGACCAGACCATGTAGACGATCACCACGCCGGGGATCGTGTTGGTCAGGTGCAGCGGCCGCAGGATCATGAACAGCGGGATCACGATCAGGATCACCGGGAACACCTGGCTGACCAGGATCCAGCCGTTCGTGACCGGCCGCAGCCGGCTGCGGAACCGGGCCAGCGCGTACGCGACTGGCAGCGACACGATCAGCACCAGGATCGTGCTGAGCACCGAGATCTGCAGGCTGTTGCCCATCGACCGGACCAGCCCCTGCTCCTCCAGCGCGTCGGTGTAGTTGGAGAAGTCGACGTTCTTCGGGAGCAGCGACGGCGTGATGCCGGCGAACTCCTGCGGCGACTTCAGCGAGCTGGACACCAGCCAAAGCAGTGGAAAGCCGAGGAAGATCAGGTAGCAGGCGACGGCGACGTACTGCAGGAACCGGGCGGCCGGACGTGTTCTCATGCCTGGCTCCTGAGTCGGTTCCGCAGGTAGAAGGCGAGGAAGACGATGATGATCACGACCATCACGTCGCCCATCGCCGCGGCCATGCCGAAGTTCCCGTAGCGGAAGGCCTCGTTGTAGGCGAACAGCATCGGCAGCATCGTCTTGCCGCCCGGGCCGCCGGCGGTCAGCACGTAGACCAGGCCGAACGAGTTGAAGTTCCAGATCATGTCCAGGCTGGTGATCGCCACGATCACGGTCTTCAGCTGCGGCAGCGTGATGTTCCAGAACTGGCTCCACGCGCTCGCGCCGTCCACCGCGGCCGCCTCGTAGAGCGACCGGTCGATGCCCTGCAGGCCGGCCAGCAGGGTGACCGTGGTCATCGGCATGCCGACCCAGATCCCGACCACGATCACGGCCGGCAGCGCCGTACTGAAGTCGCCGAGGAAGTTGATCGGCTGGTCGGTCAGGTGCAGGGTCTGCAGCACCTCGTTGACCGGACCGTTGGTCGGGTGCAGCAGCAGCCGCCACATGATCGCGACGACCACCGGCGGCATCGCCCACGGGATCAGCGCGAGCGTCCGGGCGACACCGCGGAACTTGATGTCGGTGTTGAGCAGCAGCGCGAGGCCGAGGGCGGCGACGAACTGCAGGATCGTGACCGACAGGGTCCAGATGATGCCGATCCGGAACGAGGACCAGAACAGGTCGTTCTGCAGCAGCTTGCCGAAGTTCTCGAAGCCGACGAAGGTGGTCTCGACGTTCAGGCCGGCGCGGGCGTCGGTGAAGCCGAGCGCGATACCGCGGACCAGCGGGTAGACACTGAGCAGCAGCACCGGAAGCAGCGCAGGCAGGAAGAGAAAGATCGCCTCACGGTTCTGCTTCGGCGGCCCGGCCTTCTTCACCGGAGTGGGCGGCGGCGCCGTCACAGTTGCGGTCATGGGGTGGACCTCCGCACGCTCAAGGTCGGCTGTACGACGATTCGCCGCGGTGCCCGGCTGCTGTCCTCGATCCGGGCCAGCAGCAACTCGGCCGCCCGCCGCCCCCGCTCCGCCGACCCCAGATTCACACTCGTCAACGGCGGAAAACTCTGCTCAGCCAGCTCACTGTCATCCATCCCCACCACCGCGACGTCCGCCGGCACCTCGAGCCCCACCGCCACAAGCTCATGCATCAACCCGACGGCAAGCAGGTCATTCGCACAGATCACCGCATCCAGCCCGGCGGCGGCGGCCAGCAGGTCGGGCGCGGCGGTTCGGCCGGCGGCGAAGGTGAAGTCGGTTGCCTCGGCCGACGCGCTTGGGCGCAAGCCGTGCGCCTGCAAGGCATCTGCGAAGCCCTTGGCCCGGGCAGCACCCGGGACGGTGTCGGCGGGGCCGTTCAGGAAGGCGATTCGGGTGCGGCCGCGGGCGACGAGGTGTTCGACGGCCAGGGCGATGCCCTTCGGGGAGTTGGCTCGGACTGTGTCGACGCCGGCCTTGGTGGGGACGTTACCGGCGACGACTACGGGAACCTCGCACTCGCGGATGGACTTGATGAGGTCTTCGTCGACGCGGAGCGGGCTGATGACGAGACCGTCGGCGTAGCCGCGGGCCATCCCGCGGACCAGCGCGACCTCGTCGACCACGTCCGGGCCGGTCGTCGTCACCACGAGGCGGTAGCCGGCCGCCGAGACGACCTCCTCGACCGCACGCATCATCGTCACGTACACCGGGTTGCCGACGTCCGCGACGGCCAGCGTGAGCTGAAACGTCCGGCCGACCTTGAGCGACCGGGCCCGCGCATCCGGCACGTACCCGAGCTCCTCGACCGCTCGCTGCACCCGCTCGACCATCTCCTCGGTGGCCGGCAGCCCGTTCAGCACGCGCGACACCGACGCCACCGAGACCCCGGCTGCCCGGGCCACCCCAGCGATCGTCGGACGACTCACGCGCGCCTCCTGTAATCGTTCTTGTAATCGTTTACAGATCAGACATTAGGGTCGCCCACCCACAACCGTCAACACCGGGGAACCCCTCGCTACAACGCGAAACCGGACCGTGACCCCGTTCAGGTCACGATCCGGTTCGCTGGTGTGTGCTCAGGCCCGGTACAGGAGCCAGGCGTCGGACATGCGTTGGGACTGTCCGGGGGTGAACTCGGTGTAGCAGGTGTCGTAGGAGTAGTCCATGTAGTTGTGGATCGGGTCCAGGCCGGGTGCCTTGCAGGTGTCCTTGCCTTCGGGGCATCCGCTGGTCGGTGTCTTCTGCGCCGGAGTGTCGTCGACGTAGTCGCCGTGCGCGCTGCAGCCGCCGTAGAAGGTGTGCTCGAGGTTCAGCCAGTGGCCGACCTCGTGCGTCCCGGTCTCACCCTGGTCGTAGCGGCCCTCGTACGTCGTCGACGTACCCGGCAGCGACTCCCAGTCGACGACGACGCCGTCGAGGTAGGCCTGCCCGGGCTTCGTCACGATGTCCGGCAGGTACGCCCAGCCGAGGTAGGCGCCGGCGGTCGTCGAGTAGAAGTTCAGATCGCCCGGGCCACCGGTGTGCAGAGCCCGCTTCATGCTGTGCTCGTTGGTGCCACCCGGGTTGGCGTAGAACCAGGCCGCGTTGTCGGTCCGGGTCACCCCGGCGAGCCGGAAGCTGAAGCCGCTGTTGTCGCCGCCTTCACCACCCGCGAAGGTGTTGTTCAGCACGTTGATCTGGGCGTTGATCTGCGCCGTCGTCAGGGCGCCGATCGACCCGTCGGTGACGACGTGGAAGTACACCGGAACCGTCGCCTTGAAGTTCGGCCCGGCCTTGCCCTTCGCCGCAGCCGGCAGATCCTGGTGGACCTGCCCGAGATCCGGTTCGCGGGCCGGCCCGCCCCGGGCCTCGGCGGCACCCGGGTCACACTCGATGACCCATTCGTTACCTTCGGCAACCACCTGACTCTGCGCCGCGGTCGTTCCCGACCCCACCATCAACGCCGCAGCGACAACGCTGATCGTCCTTCTCCACCGCACGATGCCTCACCATCCTCAGACCGGAGCCACCCCCGCCAGTCCGAAGGTAAGCACTCAGCGGTCGAGAGCGGAAGGGCTCACTCGTCCTCGTCGTCGGCGCCGGGGCGCTCGGCCCACGGGGTCTCCTTGGCCGGGCGGACCACGATGAGCTTGTCGCCGGCCGCAAGGACGGAGACGCTGGAGTCGTAGTAGCGGTGCACGCGGCCGTCCCGGACGACCGACACGACCCGGTCCGGCAGCGCGGACGGCGGCTTGCCGACCTCGCGGCCGAGCACCGGTCGTTCGGCCACCTCGAGGCCCTCGCCGTACGTGAGCAGGTCCTCCATCACCTCGCCGAGGTTCGGGCTGACCGCGGACAGGCCGAGCAGCCGGCCGACCGCCTCGGACGACGTGACGACCGCGTCCGCGCCGCTCTGCCGCAGCAGCGGGACGTTGTCCTCCTCGCGCACCGCGACCACGATGTGCGCCTCCGGGTTGAGCTGCCGGACCGCCAGCGTGACCAGCACCGCCGCGTCGTCGCGGTCGGTGGTGATGATCACCTCGCGAGCGTTCATGACCTCGGCCCGGCGCAGCACGGTCCGGTTCGTCGCGTCACCGTGGAAGGCGGCCATCTGGTCGTTGCCCGCGTCACCGATCGCCTGCGCGCGCGGGTCGATCACCACGATGTTGTCGCGCTTCACCCCGTTGCTGATCAGCGTCTGGACGGCCGACCGGCCCTTGGTGCCGTAGCCGACGACGATGGTGTGGTCCTTCATGCGCTTCCTCCATCGGGTGTCGCGCATGATGCGGCGACCCTCGGTTGCCAGGACTTCCAGTGTCGTGCCGACCAGGACCACCAGGAAGGCGATCCGCAGTGGGGTGACGATGAAGGCGTTGATCAACCGCGCCGCCGGGGTCACCGGCGTGATGTCGCCGTACCCGGTGGTGGTGAGGGTTACGGTCGCGTAGTAGATCGCGTCGATGAAGTCGACGCTGCCGTCGTAGCTGTCCTTGTACCCGTCACGGTCGATCACCACGATCAGCACCATCACGGTCAGCAGCCCCAGCGCCACCAGAAAGCGGAGGAACAGCTGAAAGAGCGGCGAGCGCGTGCTCGCGGGCAGATTGACCAGCAGACCGTGTTGGGAGCGACCTAGGGGAAGGGGTGGCACGAGTCCGACGATATTGCACCGGCGGCCGATCCACCGCATGCGACAGGCTCTGGTCGGACAGTGCGACAGTCACCATCAAACTGTCGCCGTCCTGCACGGCCCGGGATCGCATCCGCAGCCGCTCGAGGGTGCGGAGCATCGCGTGGTTCTCCGGCTGCACCATGCAGACCACCCGGTCGGCGCCCAACTCCCGCGCCTCGACGACGAGCCGTCGCAGCAACTGCTGGCCCAGGCCCTGCCCTTGCCACCCGTCCTCGACGAGTACGGCGACCTCCATCGTCGTACTGCCGAGCTCCTCCCACGGCGCAGCCGTCGCCATCCCGACGACGGCCTCGCCGACGGCGGCCACGATCGAGATCCCGCCGGCCGGTGCGGACAGGTGCCGCGCGGTCCGGGCGGTCAGCTTCGGCATCGGCACGTGGTAGCGCCTGGTCCGGCTCTCGTACGAGCACCGCTCGTGCATCGCCACCACGGCCTCCGCGTCCGCGACGCTCGCCTTCCGCAACTCCGGGACGCCGCTACCCGGCCGCGGCCCGTCCATCACGGTCCCCTCGAACCGCTCGGCCAGCCGGCCCGCGATCTCCACGAGGACATCGGCCCGCGCCCACTCGGCCGGGGTGTATTCGTCGAACCCCTGCAGGTTCCCCAGTTCCTCGTCGACCGACACCGGGTCGTCGATCAGCCGCAGTACGGCGCGCAGGTAACGGGTCGGCCCGTCACTCAGTACGTCGGCCTGGCACGGACGGACCGTCGTACGGGCACAGCCTGCCTCGGCGACCAGCGCGGTCAGGTCTTCCGCGGTCCAGCCGACGCCGGCCGAGACCACGAGCTCGTCGACGGCGCCGGTCTCGGCGGTGAACACTTCCAGGCTCAGGATGTTGATGTCGTCCGCACCACACCGTGCAGCGAGTTCGGCCAGCGCACCGGGCCGGTCGGCGAGTTCGGTCCTGATCTTCCAGAGCATGCGGACGCCCTCCCTCGTGGAAACGTCCTTCCACTCTCCGTCAGGCCTGTTGCCCCGCCGGGTCCGGAATGTTACGCCCGCGTCAACCTTCAGCGGCGCCGCATCTTGGGCAACCGCGGCCCGATCCTGGGCTTGCGCGCCGCCAGCACCACCGCGGGCTCCCGCTTGTCCAGGTCGGCGTGCCGGAGCAGCTCCGGGTAGGTGTTCGCCGGCACCGGCGGGTACGTCGTCACGATCGCGTCGCCGCTGAACACGAAGAAGATCGCCTGACCGTCCCGGATGACCTTCAGCAAGGACCCGTCGCGGACGGTGAGCGCGTGCTCGATCGCCTTCTTCCGGGCGGCCCGCTTCGCGAGCGCTGCCTGCATCGCCTGCTGCGCGGGTTCGCGACCGTGCCTGATCGCCTCGGCCGCGAGCGGTCCGTACCGCACGCCGTACTTGACCAGATTCTTGGCCAGCCGCGCACGCTTGTCCCCAGGAACACCTGCCATGTCTCCGAGCGTACTGACCGCCAGGGCCTGACTCGGCCGGGTCAACGTGCGACGGGTCATGGTGTCAGGCACCATGGAGCGTGTGACCAGCCCCAATCCGCGTCGTCCGATCATGCCCGGCAACAAGTTGTTCGAGTCGTTGCCCGGGGCTGCCGACCCGGCTGCGGTGACCGAGGTGGCGCACCGGACCGCCGAGTTGCTGGTTCGCGGCGTGCGGTCGTCGGAGGACACCGAGGTGCACGCGCGGGTGGTGAAGCTGGCCGACGACTACGGTCTGGACGAGCTTGCGGAATTGTGGTCGGACGCGCCGGCCGACTCGCTGCCGGGCGCGCTCTGGCGGCTGTACCTGCTGCGGTCCTGGGTGCACTCGAACGCGGAGGGGGTCTCCCGCGAGTTCACCGCCGGCCGCAAGTACGCCGAGGTGCACGCAGTGGTCGCGGGTGTCGCCGAACCACCTGGTCCGGCCGAGGTCCGCGACATGGTGGACGCCGTACTGCGCGGTGTCGCGACCGGCGACTTCGCCACCACTCTGGACCGGGCGGCGGCGTTCGCGCGGATCGTCGCGACCGGCCGCGCGCACCTCGCGGACGACGGGCACGACCAGGTGCTGTCGGCGTCGAAACTGGTCGAGATGGCCGACCAGCTGCAGACCGCGGCGCGCGCCGAACGCGCCGGGCAACTCTGGTAGTTGCAGAGATCGACTTCGGGTGCTATGGCGTCTTGAGGCCCGAGATCTCAACAGGACAAGGGGTTTTGGCACCCGTTACACTGTTCGAGGTGTCGGGCCGGTGCAAGCCCCGGGTCCCAAATTAAGCCGCTACGAGCGGCCACGCGCCGTGAGGCGCTTCCCGGTCCGACGCCACTAAGCATTCCGTACAGCAGAACGCCCCGGCCGCGCGGCCGGGGCGTTCTGGCGTGCTAGCGAACCTGGTAGAACCGGGTCAGGGTCTGGGTGACCGAGTTCTGGTTGGAGTCGGTCAGCGCGACCTTGAGGGTGACGAAGTCGGTGGCCTTGGTGTTGTCGGCCAGCGCGACGGCCTTGGCGCCCAGGTTGACGACCGGGATCTGGGTCCAGGTGGCGCCGTCGTCGGTGGACGTCCACGCCTGGGCCTTGGTGAACCGGCCCGGCGTGTACCAGTGGCCGGACTCCGCGCTGATCGTGATCGGGAACACCTTGAGCCGGGGTGCGCGGTCGTTCAGGTCGACCGGCAGGTCGTAATCCGGGAAGAGGAGCGGAAGGGGCTTGCCCGCGTCGGCAGCCGAGCTCCTGAACTTCCACCTGGTCTCGGCCGTCGTCGGCGACTCCCACTTGTAGTCACCGCGCTGCCACCGGATCAGGTCGTACACCAGCTCGAGGTTCGAGGCCGCGGCCGGCACGTCCCAGTACCCCTGCCCGTAGAACCCGTACTTCCCCAGCGACACCCCGTCCGCGAGCAGCTCGGTGCCACCGAGGTCCAGGAACCCGCCGCGGGAGAAGTGTCCCGGCTCGGTGTCCGACCAGGTCGGGAAGTTGCTCCAGATCGAGTTGCCTTCCCGAGCGGCCGGCACGTACTTCTGACCGGTGGTCTGGTCGGTGACCATGCCCGGCCGGAGCCCGGCCTTCCACCAGGTCTCGGTGTGCCTGCTGCCGGGCTTGTACGACGTCGCCGTCGACGTCATCAAGGTCGCGAACGGCCAGCTCATCGAGTCCGAATGCCCGACCATCTGCGACACCTTCGTGTCCCGGTCGGCTGTGACCAGGTGCTGCACCCGGGCCGGCGCCGGGACCGATCCGCGGGTCCCGGTCGGGATCAGCTGGATGCTCCACGGCCGCCACACATCGACGTACTCGGAGTAGGTGTAGTCCTTCCCCGGCGTGTGGTACGTCGCGTCGATCGTGGCCAGCTCGTGATCGCGCACCCGGTGCTCCGGCTTGCCCTTCACCTCCTGCTCGTGCGCGAACGCCAGGCTGTAGAGGTACGGCGACTTGGCGCCCGCCGGCGATCCGAGCTGCCAGCCCTCGACCACCTCGAACGTGCCTCGGAGAGCCTTCGGCGTGGTCCCGAGGTAGACGGACTTGATCTGGGTGCCGTAGCTGCGGGTCGACGCGAGGATCCAGTTGTCGACGACCCGGCCGTAGGTCAGGCTGCCGCCCTTGCGTTCGGCCGGCCGCTGGGTTGTCACCTTGGCCTCGGCCGCCGTCCGGGCGTCGTACGTGATGGTGGTGTTCGCGGTCAGCGTGACTTCGGGGTTGCCGAGGAACGAGTACGACTCGACCATGCCGTCGGCGTTCGCGGTCGCGATGATGGCCGCCAGCGAGTAGGTGCCGGCCCGCAGGTGCAGAGTGCGGTCCGCGCCGTCGAACCCGATCCGCTGCGCGGCGATGCTGTCCAGGTCGAACACGTCCAGCGCGGTGATCGACGAGGCCGGCTGCCCGTTGCGGTCGATCAGCTTGAACGTGACGTCGACGGCCTGGGGCTCGAGATAGAAGCCGAGCGGCGTGACGACCGTCCGGCCGTCATTGCCGGTAGCAACCACCCGGGCGCTGATCGCGCCGTACAGCCCGTAGTCCAGCGATGCGGACGGGTCGATTGTCACCGGGAGCTCGGCGGTGCCGCCGGCCGGGACGGTCAGCGAGCCGGCGCCGAAGCTGATCAGGGATGCCGGCAAGGCCTTCCCGTTGTTGCCGCGGGCATCAACAGCGAAGCTGAGGGTCACCGGCGAGTCTCCGGCGTTCACGTAGGTCAGCGGCTTGGTGAGCTTCTCCGCCGGCGTGTGCGGCCAGGCGAAGGTGCCCAGGTCGACGGTGCCCGGTCCGGTCACCTTCTGCGTGACCGCCTGCGCGACGTCGAGCTCACCCGCGCCCTGCTCGTAGATCCCGACCTTGCTCGCCGAGCGCACCGAGTTCTGCAGGGCCGCCTTCAGCTGCTGGCCACTCCAGCCCGGGTGCTGCTGTTTCAGAATCGCCGCCGCGCCGGCCACGTGCGGCGTCGCCATCGAGGTGCCGTTCATGTCGGTGTACGCCGAGTCGCCGCGTCCACCCGCCCGTGCCGCAGTGATGTCCACGCCGGGCGCCGCGATGTCGGGCTTGACCGCGTGGTTGCTCATCACCGGCCCACGGCTGGAGAAGTCGGCAGTGGTCTGGGTCAGGTCGGTGGCCGCGACCGTCAGCGCCGACGCGGCGCAGCCGGGGCTGCTGATCGTCTCGGCCGGGCCGTAGAGGTTGCCTGCCGCAACGACGAACAGGACGCCGGACTCCGCGCTGATCCGGTCGACGGCAGCCGCCATCGGGTCGGTGCAGTCGACGGGTTCCGACGTACCGATGCTCATGCTGATCACGTCGGCGCCCTCGGCGACGGCCCACTCCATGCCGGCGATGATCCAGGAGAGCTCACCGCTGCCGTAGTCGTTCAGCACCTTGCCGGACAGCAGTTGCGCGCCCGGGGCGACGCCCTTGTTCTTGCCGTCCGAGGCAACGCCCCGACCGGCGACCGTGGAGGACGTGTGCGTGCCGTGACCGTCGCGGTCGCCAACCTCCGGGCTGTCGGTGAAGTTCTGCTGGGCCTTGACCGCGCCGGCCAGGTCCGGGTGCTCGGCGTCGACGCCGGAGTCGAGTACGGCGACCGTCGTACCACTGCCGTCGAACCCGGCCTGCCATGCCTGCGGGGCGCCGACGTACGGGACGCTCTGGTCGAGGTTCTTGCGCACCTTCGCGTCGAGCCAGAGCTTCTGGACGTCGCGGCCGGTGGACAGGGTCTGCCAGGTCTCGTGGGCCCGCGCCTTGTCGGTCCGCAGGGCGGCCGCACCTACGGACGCCAGCGTCCGAGTCCGGGTGGATCCGGACGGGACGGCCTGCTGGGCGGCGCGGGCGGTTGGCTTGTAGGTGGCGATGACCGGGATCTGGCTGGTCGACGCGTCGTCGTACCCCTGCCGGATCAGGCCGCTGACGTTGAACAGCGCCTGGTCCACCTTGCCGTTGTTGACGAGCTTGGCCGCGCTGTCGGGGACGACGTACAGGTCCTTGCCGACTGTGCGGGTCTCGTAGGCGGCCTGGGCGGGGTCGGCGGGCACGAAGCGGACGCTGCTGCGACCGGTGCCGGCCGGCGTGACCTTGACCTTGTCGCCGGTCAGCAGGGTGACGACCTTCTCGGTGTCGACCTGCACCGGCAGCGTCGGTCGGGTTTCGGCAACCGGTTCGGCGGCCGGTTCGGGCGGGCCGGCGGAGGCGGGGAGGGCGGCGACGGCGAGCAGGGTCGTGATCCCTGCGCCGGCGAAGGTTTTGCGCACCAGTGAGCGGAAAAACATGCGGATGACCACCTTCGTGACGTTGTCGCGGGTCAGTCCATCGCAAAACCGCCAGCGAGAGAGGGGCGTGGACTGGCAAGATTGCGACAATTCGCGAACCCGCCAGAGTCCGCCCGCCACACACCGTCTGCTGGGAGGCATCGTGCTCGACGTGCTCGGACTGGATGACTCCGAAGAACTCGCCTACCGCGCCCTCGTCGAGGTGCCGTCGTACGACGCCGCCGGACTGGCCGGCCGCCTCGGCTGCCACCCGGTCGAGGCCGCCCGGGCCCTGGTCGCGCTCGAGACGCTCGGCCTGGCCGCTCGCTCCAGCAGCGGCACGGACCGGTACGTCGCCTCACCGCCGTCGGTCGCCCTCGCTGCCTTGGCTGTGCAGCGTGAGGAGGAGCTGCGACGGGCACAGCGCGAGATCGAGTCGCTGGCCGAGGTCTACCGCGGCACCGACACCGAGCGGTCGGTCAGCGATGTGGTGGACGTCGTCCGGGGCGCCAAGGCGGTCGGGCAGCGGTTCGCGCAGTTGCAGATGTCCGCGCGGGAAGAGGTCCTCGGGTTCGTCAAGGCAGAGATCGCTGTCGTCCCACCCGAGGAAAACAAGGAAGAGGACGCGGCGGTCAACCGTGGTGTGCGCTACCGGGTGCTGATCGAGCGCAGCGCCTTCGACCGGCCCGGATTCTTCGCGGCCGCCTCCGACTCACTGAAGGCGGGTGAAGAGGTGCGTGTGGTGCAGGAGCTGCCGATGCGGTTGCTGATCGTCGACCGGCGGATCGCATTGGTTCCTTTGCTGTCCGGCGCCGGCGGCAGCATCGGCGCGCTCATCGTGCACAGCAGCGGCATGCTCGACGCACTGCTCGCTCTGTTCGACCGAGTGTGGCGTGACGGCCTGCCGCTTGTCCTGGGCACCGACGGCATGATCGAGGGCCCGTCCGACGGTCTGCCCGAGGTGGACGCCCGCATCCTCGGCCTGCTGCTCGCGGGGCTCACCGACCAGGCAGTGGCCAACCAACTCAACCTCTCGATGCGCACAGTTCAGCGTCGGGTCCGGGCCCTGATGGACCTGGTGTCCGCGGACACCAGGCTGCAGCTGGGCTTCCACGCAGCCCGCCGGGGCTGGATCTGATCGCCGTACGCGAGCACACTCGAGTGGGGTGACCGTTAAGGCTGGGGGCCGCTGATCCGCCGGGGAGGGGCGCGATGGTCGGCTTGGAGGGGACCACGGACGTCGTGGAGACGCAGGGGGTCGTGGAGGCGCAGGGCGTCGTCCGCGTGTACGGCGAGGGGGAAACCGCCGTCCACGCGTTGCATGGCGTGGACGTGTCGATCGAGCCGGGACAGCTGACGGCGGTGATGGGCCCGTCCGGGTCGGGCAAGTCGACGCTGATGCACATCCTGGCCGGGCTGGACCGGCCGACGTCGGGCTCGGTCCGGATCGACGGCACCGAGATAACGACGCTCGGCGACGACGCACTGACCAAGCTGCGCCGCAAGCACATCGGGTTCATCTTCCAGTTCTTCAACCTGCTGCCGATGCTGTCCGCCCGGGACAACGTCCTGCTGCCCCTGACGATCGCCGGCGAGAAGCCCGAGCCGCAGTTCTTCGCCGACCTGATCCAGCGGGTCGGTCTCGCCGACCGCTTGCACCATCGCCCGGCCGAGCTGTCCGGCGGCCAGCAGCAGCGGGTCGCGATCGCACGGGCACTGGTGTCGCGGCCGACAGTCGTGTTCGCCGACGAACCCACCGGCAACCTGGACTCGCGAACCAGCGGTGAGATCCTCACCCTGATGCGCGGCTCGGTCGACGAGTACGGCCAGACCACGGTGATGGTGACGCACGACGCCCGCGCCGCCGCGATGGCCGACCGCGTCCTCTACCTCGCCGACGGCGAGATCGTGAAAGAGACCGGCCAGTCCAGCCAGCACGACATCCTCCAAATGATCGACACCCTGGACTTGCAGTGATCCGGTTCGCGTTTCAAGGGTTGCTGGCTCGGAAGTTGCGGACGGCGCTGACCGCGATCGGGGTCGTGCTCGGGGTGTCGCTGATCTCCGGGACGTACGTGCTGACGGACTCGATCACCGGCGCGTTCGACTCGATCTTCTCGGAGAACTACAAGAACACCGACGCCGCGATCACCGGGAAGGCGGCGTTCGACCCGGCCGAGGACGGGACGGTGACCGCGCCGCCGTTCGACGCGGGGCTGCTGGACGAAGTCCGCGCTCTACCTGAGGTCGGCGCGGCCGGCGGCGCCGTCTCCGGCGAGGCGCAGCTGATCGGCAAGGACGGCAAGGCCGTCTCGACCGGCGGCGCGCCGAGCATCGGCTTCAGCGTCGACCCGGCGCTGCCGCAGTTCAACACACTCACCCTGGTGGCCGGCGCGTGGCCCGCGGCGAACGAGGTTGTGATCGACACCGAAACCGCGCAGGAGCAGGGATTCGCGGCCGGCGACACGATCGGTGTGCAGGCCCGTGGCGCGGCGGAACGGATGCGGGTCACCGGGCTGGTCGAGTTCGGCTCGGTGTCGTCGATCGGCGGCGCGACACTGGCCGGGTTCGAGCTCGGGACCGCGCAACGGCTGTTCGACAAGACCGGCAAGCTGGACCAGATCCTGATCGCGGCGAAGCAGGGCACGAGCGACCAGCAGTTGGTCGACGCGGTCCAGCCGATCCTGCCCGAGGCGACGCAGGTCCGGACCGCCGAGGACCAGGCGGCCGAGGACGCGGAGGGCACGGCGAGCTTCCTGACCTTCCTGGAGACGTTCCTGCTCGTGTTCGGCGGGATCGCGCTGTTCGTCGGCTCGTTCGTGATCGCCAACTCGCTGTCGATCACGATCGCCCAACGGACCCGCGAGTTCGCCACGCTGCGCACCCTCGGTGCGTCCCGGCGGCAGATTCTCGGATCGGTCGTGCTGGAGGCGTTGCTGGTCGGGTTCCTCTCGGCGGCGGTCGGGCTCTTCCTCGGGCTCGCGATCGCGAGCGGGCTGTTCAAGCTGTTCGACTCGGTCGGCCTGACGATGCCGAACAACGGGCTGGTGTTCCAGACCCGCACGATCGTCGTCTCGCTCCTGGTCGGCGTCCTGGTGACGGTGCTGGCGAGTCTGCGCCCGGCGTGGCGGGCGACCCGTGTTCCGCCGATCGCCGCGGTCCGCGAAGGGGCGACGCTCGAACCTGGCCCGCTGCACCGGTTCCGCCCGGTGGGTGCCGCGCTGCTCGCCGCGGCGGGTATCGGCCTGGTGCTCGTCGGATTGTTCGCAGACGGATTGTCGACAACCGCTCTGCTGGCGTGCCTCGGCGCGGGCGTCCTGCTGCTGTTCATCGGGGTCGCCCTGTTCTCCGCGCGCCTGGTGCGACCGCTCGCCGCGGTGTCGGATCCGATCGCCCGCTGGTCCGTCGTCGTACTCACGGCTCTGGTCTGGCCGTTCGTCCTGGTGCCGTTGTGGGCGGTACGGCGGCTGTTCGGCCGGCCGGCCGAGTTCCCGCGGATCCTGCCCGACCGGCCCGCGGTGGCGATCGGCGGGCAGAACAGCCGGCGCGACCCGCACCGTACGGCGTCGACCGCGGCGGCGTTGATGATCGGGCTGGCCCTGGTCACGCTGGTCGCCACCCTCGGCGCCGGCATCATCAAGCCGTTCGAGCAGGCCGTCGACGGGATCTTCAGCGCCGACTACGCGATCACCGCGCAGAACAACTTCAGCCCGTTGCCGCCGACGGTCGCCGCCGCGGTGGCCGACGTACCGGGCGTGGAGGAGCTGACCAGCGTCCGCGGTGGGCAGGCGCAGGCGTTCGGCGAGACGATCGTGATCACCGCGGTCGATGCGGCGGCACCGCAACTGCTCACGTTCGACTGGCGGGACGGCTCGCAGGCAGCACTCGCTGAGCTCGGGACCAACGGCGCGATCGTCGACGCCGAGTACGCCGACGAGCACGGGCTCACACTGGGGTCGCAGTTCCCGATGGTGATGGCGACCGGCACGACCCTGCAACTGCAGGTCCGCGGGATCTTCCGGCCGCCGGCGGGTGGGTCGCCGTTCGGGAACGTGACGATCTCGACCGCGACGTTCGACTCGGCCAGCACGCAGCCGCTGAACGTCTTCACGTTCGTCAACATGAGCGGCGGAGTGACGACGGAGAACTCGGCTGCGCTGGAGAACGCCCTGCGCACGTTCCCGAACGCGAAGGCGATGACGCGGGACGAGTTCAAGAAGGCGCAGACCGACAACGTGAAGAGCCTGCTGAACGTGCTGTACGTGCTGCTCGCGCTCTCGGTGCTGGTCAGTCTGTTCGGCATCGTCAACACCCTGGTGCTGACCGTCTTCGAGCGGACCCGGGAGCTCGGCATGCTGCGCGCGATCGGACTGACCCGGGGTCAGGTGAAGCGGATGATCCGCCAGGAGAGTGTGATCACCGCGCTGATCGGTGCGGTGATCGGGATCATCCTCGGTCTCGTGCTGGCGTCGCTGCTGGCCGCCCGGCTGGACGAGATCACGTTCACCGTCCCGACCGGGCAGCTGGTGATCTTCGCCGTCGTCTCCGTGGTGGTCGGCATCTTCGCCGCGATCTGGCCGGCCCGCCGCGCGGCCCGGCTGAACCCGCTGGAGGCGCTGCAGTACGAGTAGCGCTGAGCGACGAGTCGTATCCGCTCCATGGTCACTCCGCGACACGCGGAGGTCACCAGCCAGCCGCTTCTGGGCTACCTTCACGAAGGCACAGGTCTCCCTGTGGCAGCCAGCCTCTGAGGGTGTCTGGGGACGCTGCACCGTCGCGA
>NZ_JBFAHB010000047.1:0-74129 GCF_040653975.1 Kribbella sp. NPDC050820 | reverse complement strand
GCCGCATCCCGGCACCGGTCGACACCAACTAACCAACCGCAGAGGGGTCCATATTCAACCGTCGACAAAGGGTCCGTTTTCAGCCGTCGTTGACACTCCTAGCAGTACGGCCGGATCTCAGGCATGAAGACGCGAGTTGTGGGATGAGGTTGGAGGCTCCCGACCGTTAGGGCTCGGAGCCGATGTCTGCGGCGTGCAGGCTGTTGGTGAGCTGGACTCGCGACTGGACGTCAATCCATCAGCCTGCTTCACCGGTCGAGTCCACTGATCCTTCACATACGCCATCGCAAGCCACGCCTTGCGCTGAACCGTTCAGGTGCGGGGGCTCAACGGTTGAGGTGGAAGGCAGGCCGTGCGCGGGTGCGGGGACCGGCACACCGCCGCCTTGTTGTGGTCGGCAGCTGGCTCTCCCTCCTGGCTGCAACCTGCTCCATCGACCTCGCGAACCGTCCAGCGGCAGCGGCCAGACTGCGTACGGCGACGCAACTGGCGGAGCAAGGCGAACACGCCGAGTTGTCTGCGTGGTGCCTCGAGACGGAGGCATGGCAAGCGGTCACCGATGGCGATTACCGACGCGCTCTGAGGCTCAGCCAAGGTGCCCAAGCAATCGCTCCGCACGACAGTTCGGCGTACATCCAAGCCACAGCACAAGAGGGTCGCGCCCACGCCAGACTCGGCCACAGCCGCGAAACTCTGAACGCTCTCGGCCGTGTGGAGCAGCTCGTCGCACCACTCGAGGTGCCCGATCGACCCGAGCATCACTACCGCTACGACCCCGAGAAGTCGAACGCCTATGTAGCCACAACTCTCTCCTGGCTGGGCGACCCTCGTGCGGAGTCGATCGCCCGCCAGGTCCTCACCCAGCTGGAGAACCTGTCATCCGGAAGTGCACGACCCCGCCGCGCAGCCACCGCCCGTCTCGACCTTTCCCTGGCCCTCATCGCGAGCAGCAAGCCCGATGAGGCGAGCGGTGTGACCATGGAAGCGCTGACCTCCGGCCGCCTCGTCCCCTCCAACTTCTGGCGCGCCAAAGAAGTCATCAAAGCCGTCGACGCCTGCGGCCTCCCTGAAGCCACAGAACTCCGCGACGCCTACGCATCCCTCAAGTCCTGACCACATAATGCCCGCGGGACCCATCGATCAGGTCCCACTTGCGATACCTGGTACGAGACGAGACCAATCGCATCTGCGCCTCAGACAAAGCCTCACGAAGCACGGCGTCGGCGTGCTGAAGTTCGACGGCCTGGCGCCGCAGTCGATCGACTTCCGCGAGCAGTGCATTGATGCGTCCGATGTTGTTGGCCCCGGACGTCGACTGGAGAGTTCGGCGGCTCCGCCAGCGGCGGAGGCGGCCGGGCTGGAGAGTTGACAACTTGTTCTTGTCGGATTGGATTGTGACAACTTAGCTTTGTCGGATGGAGGGTTTGCGGGTTAGTACTCGGGAGCTTGTCGAGGCTGTGGGTGGCGAGGCGGGCAGTCAGGATCCGTTGGTGTTGCTCGAGACCGCGGTGAGTGTGGCCGGGCGGGTTGGTGAGATGGCCGATGGGATGGTTGATCACTACGTCGGCGCTGCTCGGGCAGCGGGTTTGTCTTGGACCGTCATCGGTGAGCAGTTGGGGGTGTCGAAGCAGGCTGCTCGCCAGCGGTTCGCTGCTCGGTTGCAGACCGATGCCGGGTTGCTGACGGTGGAAGAGCAGTTGCCTGGGCTGGCGCCGCGGTTGGAGGCATGTTTGGAGGTCGCTCGTACGGCGGCGGAGACGGAAGGCTGTGTCGCGGGGACGCAGCACTTGCTGCTCGGGTTGCTACATGTCGGTGTGGCGGCGAACGTCCTTGATCGTTTGGGGGTCTCTCGTGACGCGGTGAGGGAGACGAGCGCTCTGCTCCTGACCGCGCGCGACGAGGATGGCGAGCGGACCGTTGGCGACGGTGAGGCGGAGGCGGCGGCGAAGGCGGCGCGGCGTTTCGCAGCGAGCCGTGGACAGCGCGAGACGCGCACCGAGCATCTGTTGATGGTCATTGCGTTGGATCCGGGTTCTTCCGCGCGACGAGTGCTCGATCACCTCGGTGTCGAGCCGGCCCGCGTCAAGAAGGAGTTGGCCGACTTCATGCCACCGGCTCCGCGGTCCGGTCGGCGCGGTCGTCGTACGGGGAAGCCCGATCGCGACGGACAGGCGTGTTCGTTTTGCGGGTGCGGCGACGCGGACCGGGTGATGGTGAACGGACCTGGTGTTCGGATTTGCAGTGAGTGCGTGGTGCTGGCGTCTGACATCGTGGCGACGACTCGAGCACAGAGGAGCGACGCGACGTAGCGTGGTGGCGGTCTCGGTCAGCCGGCGGTGGCGAGGAACTGGGTGGCGGCGAGTTCGGCATACAGCGGGCTGTTGGTGACGAGTTCGCGGTGGGTGCCGATGGCGCGGACCTGGCCGGCGTCCATGAGGATGATGCGGTGGGCCAGCGTCACGGTGGAGAGCCGGTGGGCGACGACCAGCACGGTGGTTGTGCGGGCGGCTTCGGCGATCGTGTCGCGGAGCGCGGCCTCGTTGACCGCGTCGAGTTGTGAGGTCGCTTCGTCGAGCAGAAGTAGTCGTGGTCGTCTCAGCAGGGCACGCGCGATGGCGACGCGCTGTCGCTCTCCGCCGGACAGTTTCATGCCGCGATGTCCGACGGTTGTGTCCAGGCCATCCGGGAGTGCATTGATCATCGCGGACAGCCTGGTGGTGCGCAGCGCGCGCTCGACCTCCTCAGCTGTGGCGCCCGGAGCACCGAAGACCAGGTTCTCGCGCAGTGTCCCGGACAGTACGGGCGCGTCCTGCTCGACGTACCCGATGGCGGCCCTGAGGTCGGTCAGCGACCAGGCTTGTACGTCGATGCCGTCGAGCAGCACGTGGCCTGTGTCGGGTTCGTAGAACCTTTCGATCAGCGAGAACACCGTGGTCTTTCCGGCCCCCGACGGGCCGACGAAGGCGGTCATGCCACCGGGCGGGATGGCGAAACTGATCTCGTCGTGGACGACCGGTAGTTCGGGGTCGTACCGAAACGACACCCGATCGAAGGTGACCGCGGCCGGGGCTGATGTCGTCCCCGTCGGTTGTAGCCGGGGCGGGGGAGAGGGTATCGGCTGGTCTGTTGCTCGCGGCAGCGGGCCGAGTTGCTCGATGGGGAGTGCTTCGGCTTCCTGGATCCGGGCGACAGCGGCTGCGCCTACCTGGTACTGGGTCACCGCGCTCGCCAGTTGATTGACCGGTGGCATCAGGTAATAGACGTACAGCAGGAACGCAACCAGGGTCCCGACCTCGATCGCGCTACTCGCCACCCTGGCGCCGCCGACGCTGAGCACTGCGATGAACGCGGCCTGCACGGCGAGGCCGCCGGTGTTGCCGGCGACTGCCTCCCACTTGCCGGCCCGTACGCTCGCCCGCCAAGCCTCGCTCGCCGCGCCCCGCAGGCGGTCGCCTTCGCGGTCCTCCGCGCCAGAGGCCTTGACCGTCCGGAAAGCGCCGAACATGCGTTCCAGAGCCGCGCCCATCACCCCGACCGACTCCTGCGCGTGCCGTGCCGCGCGATGGATCCGTGGCACGACCAACCCGATCACTACGACGGCAACCGCCAGCGCGAGCAGCGTCACGCCAAGCAGCGTGAGATCCATCAGCCCCATCATCACCACGGTTGCGGCCAGCGCGAGCACGCTCGTGACACCCCCGACCAGGGAGTCGGTGGTGACCACGCGCAGCAGCGTGGTGTCGGCTGTGACTCGCGACATGAGATCGCCCGGCTCGTGCCGTTCCACCGCGGACAACCGCAACCGCAGCAAGCGGCCGATCAGATGGTGTCGTGCCTCCAGCACCACTGATTCCGCGGTGCGGTGCAAGACATAGCTGCCTAGCGCCCCGATCGCCGCGTTGATCAGCACCAGTGCGGCCATCGCGGCGACCAGCTCAGCTACCGGACCGTCACTGCCAAGGTTGTCGATCAGCTCCCGCACAACCAGTGGCAACACCAAGCCACTTGCCGCTGTCGCCAGGCTCAGCACTCCACCGGCCAGCAGAGCACCTCGATGCGGCCGTACGTACGACAACAGCACCCGCCACGCCGGCACATCCGCGGGCAGTGCAGAGATGCCCTCGGTGTCGGGGAGGCCCGTGCGTTCTGCCGATGTGCCCACGTGGCCCATCATGCGCCTCCAGGCATCGGGGCGTCGCCGGTACGAACCTGGGGGCGGCGGTTGCTACTTGGTGCCGGTGGCGATGTTGAGGGGGGCGGTGAGGGGGTGAGGGCCGCGTTCGCGGAGCATGGCGTCGAGGACGTGGATGATGTCTTCGCGTTGGCGTTGGGTGAGGTCGGCGACGAGTTGGTTGGGGATGGGGTTGCTGCCCAGGGTCCAGTCCCAGAGCTGGCGGCCGTTCTCCGGGGTGATGCGCTCCTGGTGAGCGGTGTCGACGGCGACGTTGTGCAGGCCCGCGTCGAGCAGCCGCCGCCGCAGTACGTCGGGGTCCGCGACCTGGAACTCGAGCAGGGGCTCGTCCTCCGGTGGTCCTTCGAAGCCGGGTACGACGGCCTGGGCGGCGCTGACGAAGAAGTGCAGGGCCTCGAACTCGCCGGGGTTGCCGTAGGCCGTGATCAGGACGCGGCCGCCGGGTTTCGTGACCCGCACCATCTCGCGGAGCGCCCGCGCCTGGTCCGGGACGAGCATGACGCCGAACTGCGAACCGCAGAGGTCGAAGCTGTCGTCGGGGAGGTCGAGTGCATGGCAGTCCATCACGCGACCCTCGGCGTCCAGACCTTCGGCGGCGACGCGGGCGGTGAAGCGGTCGATCATCTGTGCTGACCAGTCGGTCGCGAGCACCTTCACGCCGAGGCGTGCGGCCGGAAGGCTCAGGCCACCGGTGCCCGCGGCGACGTCGAGGAAGGTGTCACCGGGCCGTAGCCCGGCGATCCGGAGGGCCGCCGTAGCAAGGTCGGACTCGCCGGACGCGACGTGTTCGTCGTACTGGGCTGCGATCGCGTCCCATGCCTCCACCGGGCTGGTCTGTAGGTCGGTCATCATCGTCTCCTTTCGAGGATGAGATCGACGCTAGGCGGCGGGTCCCGCGGCGGCATCGGTCAAACGACCCACGGACTCCTGGGAAGCGGTGGGTAGTTCATCGCACCTGGATCAGGTGGTGCTCGTAGGCATACGCCGTGGCCGCCGCTCGGGACGGCACACCGGTCTTGGTGAAGATGTTGCTGACGTGCCGAGCGACCGTCTTCTCCGCCAGGCCAAGATCTCGCGCGATCATCCGATTCGTCTTCCCGGCCGCAAGCAGGCTCAGCACCTCGGCCTCCCGCGCGGTCAGGCCGCCCGGGCCCGGGCCCGTCAGCCGGTCGAGGTCCGGCTTGGCGCCGAGTTCGTCGAAGACCTTGCGGGCCGCTTCGATCTCCAGGGTCGCCGTCTCCGGATCGCCGAGATCGTTGCAGGCGGCACCGATCAGCACTCGGACGCGCGCCGTTTCGTACGGCGCGTTCAGCGTGCGCCACGTCGTGGCGGCGACGCGGAGGATCCGAAGCGCCGAGCCGGCCTCTCCCTCGGCGAGCAGAACGGCGCCGAGCGCGGCGTCGGCCATCGCGTGCAGGTACGGCGCGTCGATGAGCTCGGCGATCTCTTTGAGCTCGTCGGCGTATCCCCGTGCCGACTCGACGTCTCCGGAGACCAGGAGCGTCTCGACGTACGCCGGCAGGATCCGTGATCGCGCGGTTGGTTCGAGGGTTTCGCTCACGGCGCGCGCGAGTACGCCGACCGCGATGTCGGCACGTCCTTGAGCCAGCCGCAGCAACGCGAGACCGGGTTCGGGTGAGCGGCCGGCCTCGTTGGCCTTGCGGAAGCTCTCCTCCGCCTCGGGATAGTCGCCACGCAGTCGCTGCAGCTCACCGAGCTGGTAGTACGCCGAACCGAGGGTGTCCCACTTGACCGAGCCGGACAGGTGATCGCACGCCTGCTGCGCAGCCGCGACAGCCTCCCGCCAGGAGCCGTCCAGCTGCATCAGTTCGCAGCGGTGAACCAGGCAGTTGCCCCGGAACGGAACGAGCTCGGGTTGGGCATCGCACCAGCGGGTCAGCGCTTCGGTCCACTCCCTCGCGCGCCGGAGATCGAACACGCCCGAGCATCCGGCGATGACCGTGCAGTAGACGATGCCGGCGTACATCGGTGAGACCTCGCCGGAGGTGACGCCGGCCATGACCTCGTCCAGCAGCGGCATCCCGGCCTTGGCGTCGCCTTGGAGGACCAGGGTAATCCCGTCGCCCAGGCGGGCCATCGTCAGCAGATCGAGGTCGCCGTACCGCCGTCCGGCCGCCGCGCTGTCCGCGAAGGCCGGGTGAGCCTTCTCGAACTCTCCGGCCCACATCCAGACGAAGGCGTTCCAGGTGCGCAGCCATGCACGCTCCGGGCAGTCGCCGCAACCTTCCAATGCACGCTCGCCACGGGCGAACCAGCCCATCGCGGGCGCCGCCTCCCCGCGGAACAGCAGTCCTGCTCCGATGTGTACGGCGTACTCGGCGGCGCGCATCGGTTCGTCGCGACGGAGCGCCTCGTGGTGTGCGCGCGTCCAGACGCGCGTCGACTCCTCGTCATGACCGGACAGGTACGCCGCCAGCGCGAGACTCTCCAGATCGGCGGGCTCGAGCGGGGTTGCAGCGTCCGCGGCGGCGAAATCGCGGTACGCGCCCGCCCACAAGCGCCGGGCGAAAGACTCCCGCGCCAGGTCGAGCACCCCGCTTGCCGTCACAGCCTCAGTGTGCTCTACAGGCCTCAGGGATCACAGGGGTGCTCAGGCGTTCGTCGTACGGCGGTAGCGGAGGACTGCGGCGGGGACGAGGGTGACGAGCAGACCGGTGATCCAGGCGACGGAATGCAGGACGTCGGCGGACGCGGGTCCGCCGAGGGTGAGAGCGCGGATCGCGTCAACGATCACAGTGATCGGGTTGACGGCGGCGAAGGTTTCCAGCCAGTCGGGCATCGTCTCGATCGGGACGAAGGTGGAGCTGGTGAAGACGAGCAGGATGACGGGGAGCAGACCGACGAGACCGGCGGACTCCGCGTCGCGGACCAGCAGGCCGATGAGTGCGTTGAGCCAGGAGAAGACGACTCCGACGGCGAGTGCGAGCCCGAGTGCGCCGACGGCTTTGACCGGCCCGGCGTGGAAGCGGAAGCCGATCGCGGCGGCGACACCGGTCATCAGGCCGAGGACGAAGACGTTGCGGACTGCGTCGGCGATGGTGCGTCCGGCCAGTACGGCGGTTCGGGTCATCGGCAGCGCGCGGAAGCGGTCGATCATCCCGCCGGCCAGGTCGTCGGCGACGGCGACGCCGGTCTGGGAGGCGCCGAACGCGATGGACAGCACGTAGATCCCAGGCAGGATGTAGTCGACGTACTGCTCGACTCCGGGTGGCCGGATCGCGCCGCCGAAGGTGTAAGTGAACAGCAGCACGAACATCACCGGCTGGGCGGTCGCGAAGACCATCAGCGTCGGCACCCGGACGAGGCGGTGCAGATTCCGCCCGGTGATCGTGACGGTGTTGGCGACCAGCCAGCCCGGCCCGCTCATCCGGACCATCTCGCTCATGTCGACCTCCCGGCGGTGAGGGCAAGGAAGACCTCGTCCAAACTCGGCCGGCGCTCGAGCTCCGCACCGACCTGTGCTTTGAGCTGCTCGGCGGTACCGGTCGCAGTGACCCGGCCGGCATCGATGAGCGCGATCCGGTCGGCGAGGCGATCGGCTTCGTCCATGTACTGCGTCGTCAGGAGCAACGCTGTTCCGGCGGCGGTCAGTCCTTCCAGCACCTCCCAGACGGCGGCGCGACCGCGCGGATCGAGCCCAGTCGTCGGCTCGTCCAGGAACAGTACGGCGGGGCGCGCGATCAACCCGGCTGCCACGTCGAGCCGTCGCCGCATGCCGCCGGAGTAGGTGCGAACCAGTCGGTCCGCAGCGGCGCTCAGGTCGAAGAGCTCGATCAGTTCGCCGGTACGGCGCCGCGCGGCGGCCGTGGTCAGTCCGGACAGCTTGGCGATCAGCCGCAGGTTCTCGATCGCGGTGAGGTAGCCGTCGACGGCCGCGTTCTGCCCGGAGAGTCCGATCTTCCGCCGGACCGCGGCGGCCTCACGAGTGACGTCGTACCCGCAGACGAAGGCTCTACCGCCGTCAGGAGGGAGAAGAGTGGTGAGGATCCGCACCAGGGTGGTCTTGCCTGCGCCGTTCGGCCCGAGCAGCGCAAGCACCTCGCCTGGCGCGACGTGCAAGTCCGCTCCGTCGAGCGCCAGGAGCGTGCCGAAGCGTCTGCTCAGCCCCTCGGCCAGGATCGCCTGGTCCATGCCATCACCCACTCCGGGATAGCTAGGATTACTACCTATGGATCAAGTGTAGGATAACTAGCTATGCGGGCCGATGCGCAAGCCCTCAAGGGCCATCTCGACGTGCTGCTGCTGTCGACGATGGCCGACGGGCCGCTGCACGGGTATGCGATCAAGGAGGCGCTGCGCGACGGCAGCGGAGGCCGGTTCGACTTGCCGACCGGGACGATCTACCCGGCCCTGCACCGGCTGGAGGACGCCGGTCTGATCGACGGCTCCTGGTCGATCGTCGACGGACGCCGCCGGCGCGGTTACCGGCTGACGCCGAAGGGCCGCCGCAAACTCGAGAGCGCGCGGGCGAACTGGCGCGAGTTCGCCGACACAGTCACCTCGATGCTGGAGCCCCGGCCATGGCCGGCCACGTCCTGATCGACTCTTACCTGGCCGAGCTGCGTCCGCATGTGCCGAGCAGTGCGTGGGACGAGCTCGCCGACGGCCTGCTCGAGACCTACGAGCACAACCTGGCAGCCGGTTTGGAGCAAGACGCCGCGGCGACTGGGGCACTGCACGACTTCGGCACGATCGAGCAGATCTCGCACGCGTTCGTCGCGAACGCTCCGGGTCACCGCGCGGCCCGGGTCCTCCTGTTCACTGGACCGCTGGTGGGGCTGTCCTGGGCGGCCACTTTCTTGACCGCCACGGTTTGGACGTGGCACCTGCCGGTCGGTGCTGCCATCGCTTTCGGCCTCGGTCTCTTCGCGGCGGTCGTCGTACTGGCCGTTGCGCTGAGGGCCACCCGGTGCGCGCGGACCAGGCTCACCGCGATCGGCGGCGCCGGCGCACTCCTGCTGGACGCCGGGTTGATCGCCGCCACCGTCGCGCTCGCACCGTCACCGGTGTGGCCGATGGCCGTGGCAATCCCCGCCAGCCTTGCCCGCGCCGCCTATGTCGTGCGCATGCTCCCGCACATCGCCCGCCGTAGCCCGCTGGGCTGAGGGTCGCCGCGGCCTCGAGCTGCTGAGGCGTCAGGCCGGGCGGGCGGCGTTGGTGATGGCGTCGATAGCGCTGGAGATGCGTTGCGCGGCCTGGTCGGGGTCGGGCCGACCGGCGTCGAGCCAGGCGATGACGGCCTCGAGGACCAGGGTCGGTATCAGGCTGGTCGCCCAGTCGCGCCAGGGGCCGGCGGGGATCTCGGCGCTCAGGTGGCGGTCGGCGATCTGCGTTGCGCCGGTGCGGATCTGGTCGACCACGTCGGCGAACTCCGGTTCGCGGGCCGCATGCCGGAACAGCAGCCGGAAGCCGTCGGGGTCGGCCGCGGCTGCGTGCAGCAGCGTCGGTATGGCGTCGTCGCCGTACTCGCCGGTGCCGACAGTGGTGGCGAGCCGCTGACAGGCGCGGTCGAGCACCGCGCGGTACAGCTCGGACTTCGAGGCGAAGTGCCGGTACACGATCACGTGGGTGATGCCGGCCTCCGCGGCGACGTCGTCGAGCCCGGTGGAGGCGTAGCCGGCCCGTGCGAACGCACGGGTGGCCGCACCGAGAATCTGCTCTCGCCGTTCGGCCCGCGGCAGCCGCCGGACGCGCGGCGGGGAATCGGTCTCTGAGCCCACGGTCGTCCTCCCACTTGTTAAGGCCCAATGATACATCTACGGTTGTTTAAGTCAGCTTTTACAAGCGGAGGTTTCCATGTCCGAGCTCGCCCAGCTTCCGTTCGATCAGCCGCACCTGCTCGACGCGGCTCCGCAACTACGTGAGCTGCAGACGAACGGCGTGATCCACCGAATCCGGACCGCCGTCGGCGACGAAGCCTGGCTCGTCACCAGCCACGCGCAGGTCCGGGAACTGCTGGACGACCCGCGGCTCGGGCGCGCTCACCCGCTGCCTCAGACCGCGGCTCGGACCGGGGAGTCGGCGCTGTTCGGCGGTCCGTTGGGCAACTTCGAGACCGAGCAGACCGACCACGCCCGAATGCGATCGCTGCTGCAGCCTCATTTCAGTCCGCGCCGCATGCGAGCGCTGCGGCCGCGGATCGAAACGCTGACCGAGCAACTTGTCGACGACTTGGCAGCGCAAGGACCGCCGGCCGACCTGCACGCGAGGCTGGCGGTGCCGCTGCCGATCCTGGTGATCTGTGAGCTTCTCGGCGTTCCGTACGAGGATCGCGACCAGTTCCGGGCCTGGACGGCCGATGCGGCGAACGTCCGGGACCGGGCCCGCTCCGAGCGCGGGCTGGGTGAACTGTTCGGCTACGGCCTGGGACTCGTCGCGCGCAAGCGGCACGAGCCCGGCGACGATGTGATCTCAGGTCTGTGTGCGACCGAGGGGGTGTCCGACGCCGAGGCGGCGGGGCTGTCGATGGCGCTCTTGTTCGCCGGGCACGAGACCACGGTCGTCCAGATCGGGCTCGGCGCGCTGCACCTGCTTGCGAATCCGGAGCAATGGCAGGCGCTGACCCGCGACCCGGGTCTGGTCCCCGGGGCGGTCGAGGAGGTTCTGCGGGCACCGGCGAAGGGCGGCGGCGGCATTCCCCGCTACGCCCGTACCGACTTCGAGATCGAGGGTACGGCGATCCGCGCCGGTGACCTGGTGTTGCTGGACAACGGCGCCGCCAACCACGATCCGGCCGTGTTCGTCGACCCGGACCGGGTCGACGTCACCCGCAAGGCAGGCGCCCACCTGACCTTCGGGCACGGCGCCCGATACTGCATCGGTGCACCGCTGGCCCGTATCGAGCTCCAGGCCGTCCTCACCCAGCTGGTCGAACGTTTCCCGGGTATGAATCTCGCGGTCGACATCGGCGACCTGCAGCTGCGGCGCGACACGCTGACCGGAGGGCTGGTCGAGTTGCCCGTGCGCTGGTGAGCCCGGCTCAGTTCGCGGCCTGGGTGGTGCGAGGCGGATGCGGAGTGTTCGGGTGGTCGACCGGGAGGCGAGCTGCCTGCCAGGCCTGGAAGCCGCCGATGACGTCCGTACTGCGGTGCAGTCCGAGTTGCTGTAATGCGTGGGCGGCCAGACTCGAGGCGAGCCCCTGGCACCTCACCGCTCGCCCGTCGCTGGAACTCCGGTCGCGTGTCCACGATGTACGCGTCGCCTCGCCGTACGGCGTCGAACGCCTCAGCTGGGTGGAGGCGAGGCAAGTGAGCCTGGATTTCGGCGACCCGGTCGTCGATGGACATCAGCTGCCACCGTTCCGGGCGGCGCCGGCGAGCTGGTCAGCGGCGGTGTCGACGTCGTCGGGCGTCGACCAGCGACCGAGTGACAGCCGGATCGCCGCCAGCGCACGAGGACGGTCGATGCCCATCGCGGACAGCACGGGCGATGGCTCTGGATCGCCGCTGTGGCACGCGGAGCCGGTGGAGGCCGCGATGTCCGGCGCGTTACGTAGCAACTCGGAGCCGATCGTTCCGGCGATGCTGATGTTGAGCGTGTTCGGCAGCCGCAGTCCGGCAGGACCATTGAGCAGCACGCGGCCGGGCAGCGCTTCGGTAAGCCGGTCGTGGAGCGTGTCGCGGAGTTTCTGGATCCGAGGCCGTTCGCCGAGGTGCTCCGACGCCAGCCGGGCCGCGGTGCCGAGCCCGACGGCCAGGGCGACGTTCTCGGTGCCGGCGCGCAGGCCGTTCTCCTGTCCGCCGCCGTGAACCAGCGGCTCCAGGCGTACGCCGGACCGGACGTACAGCGCGCCGATTCCCTTGGGTGCGTACATCTTGTGCCCGACGACCGTCACCAGATCGATGCCCAGGGCATCGGCATCGAACGGCAGTTTGCCCAGCTGCTGCGCGGCGTCGCAATGAAACAGCGCGTCGTGGTCCTGCGCGATGCGGGCGAGGTCGGCGATCGGTTGCAGGGCCCCGGTCTCGTTGTTGGCCGCCATGATGGACACCAGGACGGTTCGCGTGCTCAGCGCCGCTTCGAGGTCTCCCGGATCCACGAGGCCGGAGCTGTCGACCGGGAGATAGGTGACGTCGACGCCGTGCCATCGCTCCAGGGCGCGGCAGGTCTGCAGGACAGCCGGGTGTTCCGTGACCTGGGTGACGACGTGCGGGCGATCGATGCCGGCGGCAAGCGCGGCGCCGCGAATCGCGAGGTTGTCGGCCTCGGATCCCGAACCGGTGAACACGATCTGGCCGTCGCGTCCGCCGATCAGCGTGGCGATCTCCCGGCGGGCGCCGTCCAGAGCTGCTCGTGGCGCGGCGCCGTACTGATGGTCGCTGGACGGATTGCCGAAGGCATGGCTGAGGTAGGGCAGGATCGCGGCCGTGACCTCGGCGTCGATCGGCGTGGTGGCGTTGTGGTCGAGATAGATCATCGGGCACCTGCCCGCAGCTCACCGGTACGGCGGGGATGGGTCTCATACATGCGGAGCGCCACGACCAGACCCGACAGCGCCGTGACCGCGGCCACGACCCAGACGGCTGCCCGCAGTCCCCAGACGTCCGCGACCACTCCGGCCAGGATCGCGCCTACGGCGAAGCCGCCGTCGCGCCACAGCCGGTAGATCCCGACAGCCCGCGCGCGCCAGGCCGGATGCGCCACGTCGCCGATGCTGGCGAGCAGCGTCGGATAGACCATCGCGGTGCCGATCCCGAGCAGCACGGCCGCGACTGCCCAGCCCGTGAAGTCGTCGGCGAGGGCGACGCCGGCCAGCGCGAGCGCTTGGACGAGCATGCCGGCGGTGATCAGCCACTTGCGTCCCCACCGGTCCGAGAGAGGGCCCGTGACAAGTTGCCCAAGGCCCCAAACTGCCGGATAGAGGGCTGCCAGGATCCCGATCCGGGACACCGGCAGCCCGGCGGTGGCGAACAGGATCGGGAACAGTCCCCAGGCGAGGCCGTCGTTGAGGTTGTTGACCATCCCGGCCTGGCTGGCCGACGACAGCGCTGGCTCGCGCACGCTGGTCCGGGCGAAGACCTGCCGGTCGGAGAGCTCACCCGGAGTCCTGTGCCCCGCGGCCTCGAGGTGTGCGTGCCCGCGGGTCTCGTGGACGGCGAAGGCGGTCAGGCCGAGTCCGAGGGCGGCGTACGACAACCCGAGCAGGAACGGCGCGGGCCGCAGTCCGTAGTGGGCGGCGAGGTAGCCGGTGGCGAGCGCGGTGGCCGCCACGGCGAGGTACCCGGCGGCCTCGTTGAGGCCCATCGCCAGCCCCCGCCGATGCGGCCCGGCGAGGTCGATCTTCATGATCACCGTGGTCGACCAGGTCAGGCCCTGGTTGATGCCGAGCAGGACGTTCGCGGCGACCACCCAACCCCACGACGGCGCCCAGATGAGGAGCAGCGGCACGGGGACGGCGATCAGCCAGCCCGCCAGCAGCACCGGCTTGCGGCCGAAGCGGTCCGACCAAGTGCCGGCGAAGTAGTTGGCCGCCGCCTTGGTGACACCGAAGGCGAGGACATAGGTGAGCAGGAAGGTGTAGCCGGTCAGGTGGAAGGTCTCCTCGGCCAGCAGAGGTAGTACGGTCCGCTCCTGGCCGAGCATGCCCCCGACCAGCGCATTGACCGCTACCAGCAGGCTGAACTGGGCGAGGTTGGCGCGGATCCCGAGCCGCATCAGGTGGCCGCCAGGTCGCGACCGGTCGCGGCGGCCCAGTCCTCGACGCCACCTGTGAGTACGGCGAGATCCCCGTGGCCGGCGCGTTCGAGCAGGCTCGCTGCAGTCATGGCGCGCTCGCCGTGGCCACACATCACCGCCAACGCCTCGCGTCGTACCTCATCGGTCCGGCCGGCGAGCGCACCGAGCTCGATGTGCTGGGCATGCGGGAGATGGCCGGCCTCGAACTCGGAGTCCTGCCGCACGTCCAGCACCGCTCCGTCGATCTCCTCGGGGCCGACGAGCCGGGTGCGTGCGGTCTCCCCGTCCCACGCATCCATGCCGCCCGCGAGTTCCCCGGCCAGTCGATAGCCGATCTTCGCTGCCTGCCATGCAATCTCTGAGGCGTCTTGGTCGGGTCGCCGGACGATGATCAGTGGCCGGTCGTCCGGTGCGAGCCAACCGAGCCAGGATGCGAACGCGGCCCGCAGCGGGATCGACAACGCGCCGGGGACGTGGCCGGCCGAGTAGCCCTGCATCGGGCGTACGTCCACCAGTTCGGCACCCTGCGCCAGCATCGCGCGGACCGTGTGGACCGGGAGCGGTCGTATCGAGGGGTCGACCAGGGTCGAACCGCGGCGGTTGGCCTCGGCGAGCTTACGGAAGTAGGGCGGGAAGCTGCCGAGCGACCCGAGCAGTTCCTTCACGAACGCGTCCTCGCTGTCGAGTCGGAGCAGCGAGTTCGTTGCCTTCTCGTGTCCGATCGTGCTGACCCGATCCGCACCTGGGGGAGCCGAGCAGAACGAGCCGGCACCGTGCGTCGGCCACACGGCCACATCGTCGGGCAACTCGATCAGCCGTTGCAGAGATGCGTACTGCGCCCGGGCGAGCGACTCGGTCTGGTCGGGGGAGACGAGGTCCGTCCGAGCCGCGGCGCCGACGATCAGTGAGCCGCCGGTGAAGACGCCGAGCGGGCGATCGCCGTCAAGGAGCAGGAAGGCCAGGTGCTCGTGCGTGTGGCCCGGCGTGCCGAGAGCGCGGAGCCGTAGCCCGCCGAGGTCGACCTCGGCGCCGTCACGCAGACCGCGATGCCCGAACTCGCGCCGGCCGTCCGCCGAGGCGAGCACCTGGGCTCCTTGGCGTGCGGAGAGCAGGCGGGCGCCGGAGAGGAAGTCGGCGTGCAGATGCGTGTCGGCCGCGAACGCCACCGTCAACCCGCGCCGCTCAAGTGCCGCCGTTGCGGATCGCAGGTCGACGCTGACGTCGACCACCAAGGCCCGTCCGTCGCCCAGATCCACGAGGTACGACGAGTTGCCGAGTCCTTCGTCGACCAGGGGTACAACGGTCATCGTGTTCCGTTCCTGACGGCGAGCACCGACACGCTCTTCACGCCGTACGTCTTGCCGGCGTTGCGGGCCTGCTCGGAGATGAACTCGTACGGGTTGACCCGAACCTCCCGGATCGCGAAGCCGGCCGCCTCGATGGTGGCGACGTACTGCTGCTCCTGAGCGGCGCCGCCGATGCAGGACGCCCAGAGGTCGGCGTTGCACACGATCGAGTCCTTCAGTTGCGTCTCGCTGACGATGTCGGCGATCGCCAGTCGGCCCCCGGGTTTGAGCACCCGCGCGGCCTCGGCGAACACGACCGCCTTGTTCGCGCAGAGGTTGATCACGCCGTTGGAGATCACGCAGTCGACGGCCTCGTCGGGCACCGGCAGGCTCTCGATCCGGGCAGCGTGAAACTCCACCTGGAGGAGGCCGGCCTCGCCGGCCAGGCGTCGGGCCTTGTCGATCTGCTCGGGCGTGAAGTCGACACCGATCACGCTTCCGGCGCGACCGACGAATCCGGCCGCGTAGAACGCGTCCATGCCCGAGCCGCTGCCGAGGTCGAGCACGGCCTCACCTGCCCGCAGGTCGGCCAGGTCGAAAAAGTAGCCGACGCCGGCGAACGACTCCACCGCCGGACCCGGCAGAGCGGCCAGCCGGACCGGCTCGTAGCCGACGCGGAGGGCGAGCTGCTCGCCCAGCTCGAAGTGGAAGTCGCCGCGCGGATTCTCCGCTACCTGGCGATACAGCTGCTTGACCTTCGTCACCAGCTCCGTGGTGTCCGGCGTCGCTGCCATCGCTCCCCCTCCGCCCTTGTTCAAGGAATTACTTGAATAAGACCTCGGGGCCTGCTGTATTGTCAAGAGAAGACTTGAATAGGCAGGTCAGGAGGCTGGGATGGGTGATCACGCGGCGAAGGCGGGGCTGTTCGACGCGCTGGCGGAGGCGGCGAAGGCACTGGGGAACGGCCGGCGTGCCGAGTTGATCGACGTCCTGGCGCAGGGGGAGCGGCCGGTCGAAGAACTCGCGGCCGAGATCCACCAGTCCGTCGCGAACACCTCTCACCACCTTCAGCGGTTGCTGCGCTGCGGCCTGGTCCGGACTCGCCGGTCCGGGACGCACGTCTACTACGCGCTCGCCGGCCCGGCGGTTGCGATGCTGTGGAGCGCGATGCGGACAGCCGCCGAGGAGCATGTGACCGGCCTCGAGCGACTCGCCCAGGACTACCTCGGCGACCGGGATTCGCTCGAGACCATGACCCGCGACGAGTTGACGAAGCGCCTTCGGTCGGGCGACGTCGTCGTACTGGATGTGCGGCCGGCACCGGAGTATGCGTCCGGCCATCTGCCCGGCGCGATCTCGCTGCCGGTCAACGAACTCGAGGAGCGCTTGGGGGAGGTGCGCAGCGGAGCGCAGGTAGTGGCGTACTGCCGTGGACCGTACTGCGTCTATGCCGACGACGCGGTGCGGCTCCTCGCCAAGAACGGCCGGACAGCTTATCGGCTCGAAGACGGCTTCCCCGAATGGTCCATCGCAGGCCTACCGGTGGAGAGGTGAGCGCTGTTCCACATGCTGCGCAGAACCCGCTCCAACCGTGCCCGACGCCACCGGCTGGACAGTAGCTCGGGCCGGGCTCTCTGAGGAGCCTCGCCGGAGCCGGGCGGAGCGGGCAGCGCGGCGAGTTCTTCGAGCTCGTCACCCATGGCGGAGTTGAGGTCGAGCAGCAGGCCGGGGATCTCCGAATCGGTCCACTGGTGGCCTGCGATCACCTCCGTCACGTTGAACAGCGCGAGGGACAGCGCGTCGCGGGTCGCCTGGTACCCGGCGAGGGCATCGCGCTCGTCCGTACCGTCGCGGATCACGGCGACGATCGCGCGCGCGAGCAACTCGGCGTCGCGCATCGCGTCGGTCAGGCCGTGTGAGGTGATGGGATCCTTGAAGTAGCCGGCGTCGCCGACCAGCGCCCAGCCACGACCCCAGGAGCGACGGATATACCCGGGATGGCCGGTGAACGTCCGCAGGGCGGCCGGCGGCGTCGCGACGGCCAGCCGCTCGGCAAGGTCGCCGGAGGTCTGCGCGACGATCCGGATGAGTGGGTCCAGGCCGCCTCGGCCGATCCGCCGGGGCGAGGCATTGGCGAAGACGCATGCCTGGCCGTGGTTGGTCGGGATCACGCCGGACGCGGCGTCCGGACGAAAGTTCCACTCGTAGCCGTCGGTCTCGAGCCCGGTCCAGTACCCGTACGTCGTGGCGGCGGCCGATCGGCCGAGGCGTTCGTACGGCGCGCCGACCGCCTCGGCGATCGTGGAGCGGATGCCGTCGGCGCCGACGACGATGCGGGCACCGACGCGCAGGACCTGTCCGTTGCCGGCTCGGACGGTCACACCTGTGACGCGGCCGCGAGTGTCGCGGTCGACGCCGATCACAGCGACTCCGAACCGCACGTCGGCCCCAGCGTGGCCGGCCGCGTCGGCGAGGATCGGGTCGAGCACGGTGCGTCTCGGTGCGTAGAGGGCGTCGACTCCGTAGGAGGACTTGATGCTGATCGGAACCACCTCCGCGCCGTACCGGAAGGTGGCGGTACGTACCGGCGGCGTGCCCGCGGCGATGACCCGGTCGAGCAGCCCCCACCGGGAGAGTTGCAGCACGCCGCTGCGCATGAGGGCGTGCGTGGACAGAGTGTCGGCGCCGTACCGGCCGCGATCGACGAGCAGGACGCGCAGGCCGTGCCGGGCGAGCAGATGGGCGGTCGCCGCGCCGGCAGCACGAGCGCCAACTACCACGACGTCATAGGCGAGCATGTGTTCTCTCCTGGAAGGTCAGTCTCGTGCGGCGTCGACGTCGATGGAGACGGGCACGCCGTTGGAGATGATGTCGAGTACGGCGGAACGCCGGCGCGATTGCTCGAGGACCTTGCGGAGCTTCTCCGGGTCGTCACCCCTGAGGACGAAGCTGACCTTGATCTGCTGGTAGCCGTTCCGGACCTCGTCGGACAGTCCGAGGATCCCCAGCAAGTCGATGTCACCTTCGACCGTCGAGGAGACCTCGGTGAGCGTGACGCCACGAGCGGCGGCGATGTTGGCCAGACCTGCGGTCAGGCAGGCGGCCAGAGCGTGGAGCACGTACTCGACCGGGGTCGGACCGTTGTCGCGTCCCACCAGTACGGCGGGGTGGTCGGCGTCGAAGTGAAAGGTGTGCTCGTGGGCGCGCTCCTCGCCGACGCCGTGGAAGCCGCGGATGGTGCTGCGGCTGTGGGTTCCGCTGATCCACTCGTTGCTCGCGCGGAACTGGAACTTCGCCGCCGCGGGTGCAGCCTGGACCGCGTCGAGGGTGGCGAAGAGAGCGGCGGTGTCGACGCCGTTGCGGGTCGATTCGTTCGCCGTGGTGGTCATGGTGGTTCTCCTTCGGTGTGAGTTTCCTGAGCCGGGTGATCTGACGACTTGGGAAGCGTGCACCGCGCGGATGTGACGCTGGCTGTGACGACCCTGCGACCGGACGGCCGGCGGCGGATACTGGGAAACGTGTCGGCAACACTCGCGATTCACCTGCTTGGCGAGCCGCACGTGACCAGCGGCGGGGAACCGCACCCTGCGCCGCGCGGACGCAAGGGATGGGCGCTGCTCGCCTATCTGCTCACGACCGCCTCGGCGCCCAGCCGCGAGTGGCTCGCCGAGTTGCTCTTCGCGGACGACGACGACCCGCTGAACGCGTTGAGCTGGAACCTCAGCCAGGTGCGCCGGCTTCTGGGGCCGGAGTCCACCATCATCGGCGGCCCGGTGGAACTTCGGTTGCCGCCTGGCACCTTCGTCGACGTACGCGCCCTGACGACGGGGACCTGGGTCCAGGCCCTCCGCGTTCCTGGGCTGGGCCGCGAACTCCTGGAAGGTATGGCGTTCCCGTCGAGTCCGGCGTTCGAGGCGTGGCTGCTTGCTGAGCGGCGCCGGTTCTCGGCGGCCGCGGAGAACGCGCTGCGCGAGGCGGCACGGGCCAAACTGGCAGTTGGCGACGCGGAGCGGGCTGTGCGGCTGGCCATTCGAGTTGTCGCCGCCAGCCCGCTCGACGAGGAAGCCCAAGAACTGCTCATCCGCGCGTACGCCGCCGCCGGCGACCGGGCTGCAGCGCGACGTCAAAGGGATTCGTGCGTCGCGTTGTTCCGCCGCGAGCTCGGCACGGATCCCGGGCAGGCGATCCTCGACGCCGCCGACCCGAGCCCGTCGCCTGAAGCGCGCGAGCAACCGCCGTCTGTCGCCGGCGTGACCGCAGGACTGGAGACCGGGATCGCCGCGATGGACGCCGGTGCGGTTGACGCCGGCGTGGCCGCCCTACGCCAGGCAGTTGCGCAGGTGCACGAGATCGACGACCCAGGCCTTCAAACGAAGGCGCTCGTCGCACTCGGCTCGGCGCTCGTGCACGGCGTCCGCGGTCGCGATGGCGAAGGAGCCGGCGTACTGCTGGAAGCCATCGAGGTCGCGCACCGCGTCGACGACGACACATCGGCCGCGCAGGCATACCGCGAACTCGGCTATGTCGAGCTTCTTCGCGGCCGCTATGACCGGGCTCAGCGCTGGCTCCACGAAGCGGTTTCGCTCGCCGGCGACGACCCGGCCGAACAGGCATGGGCCCATGCCATCCAAGGAGTGGCCCTGACCGATGTCGGCAGGCACACCGACGCCTTGCACGAGTTGGAGGAGGCGTTGCGGCTGGCCCGGGCTGCCGACGTCGGCTCGGTGGAGGCCTGGGCGTTGACCTTCATCGGCCGCAGCCGTCTGCTGCGCCGCGAGCTCATTCCCGCACGCAAGGCACTCGAGGCCGCCTTGGCAGTGGCGCGACAACTGCGTTGGACGGCGTTCGTCCCGCTGCCCGAGTCGCTACTCGCGGACGTCGACCTGGCCGAGGGAAACACGGATGCCGCGGCCTCGGCGTACGACCATGCCTACGCGCTGTCGCTCCAGCTCGGCGACCCGTGCTGGGAAGGACTCGCAGCACGCGGGAAGGGCCTCGTCGCGGACCGCCGCGGAGACACGGAGTCGGCGATGCGCTGGGTTACCGAGGCGCGCATGCGCTGTATCCGGCTGCCAGACGCCTGGCTCTGGGTCGAAGGCTACTGCCTCGACGCCCTGTGTGCGCTCGCGATCGAACGCGGCCGAGGCGACGCGACGCAGTGGGCTGCTGACCTCGAGGCTCTCGCGACGCGGACCGGGATGCGTGAACTCGTGGCCCGCGCCTACCTGCATCGCAGCCGCAGTGGCGATCGAGCGGCGGGCGACGCCGCCGCGGTCCTCGCCGCCGAGGTCGACAACCCAGCAGTCCTCCGCACCGACTGACCTCACCGACGGCGTCGATTTCAGCGACCGCCTCCAGGCCCTGAAACCCCGACCGCCGACTGGTCATCAACGTTGCTATGGGCAAATTCCTGCTCCGTCACAGCTACGTGGCCTGCGTACAGGTGGTGGACCCATCGCCTCGTCGGCGTGGAACAGTCCGGTACGGCGAGGGCTGGTGGTCGTGGTGCATTCCCGGCCGGCCCGGCTGATGTCGCACCCAGGAGTGACGGTGCCGGCGTTCGTGGTCAGCCTCTTCGGCCTGTACTTCACCGGCCTGTTCGACCTGGCGATGTCCAGCCATCGCGGCCACCAGTTGATGCTGATCCACTTCCTTCTGGTCGGGCTGCTGTTCTTCGGCCCGATCCTGCGCGTCGACCCGTGGCCCCGCCGTACGGCGCCCGGTCTCCGGCTGGTCGAGATGCTGCTGGCCGTGCCCTTCCATGCGTTCTTCGGCGTCATCGTGATGCAGGCAGCGGCTCCGCTCAGTGCGACGCTGGCCGAGTCAGCCCGCCGGCTCGGCGTGGATCCGCTGTCCGACCAGTCGACAGCGGGCGGCGTGGCCTGGGGCTTCGGCGAGGCGCCGATCGTGCTCGTCACGCTTGTCGTCTTCGCCCAGTGGCTGCCCGCCGACCGGCGGGAGGCCGCCCGGCTGGATCGTCAGGCAGATCGCGACGGCGACGCCGCGCTGGCGGCCTACAACGCGAAGCTTCAGCGCCTCCGGGCGTCGGCGTCCGGTCGCTGACCGGGCCGGATCAGGCCGGTTTCGTAGGCGAGGATGACGACCTGGATCCGGTCGCGGAGGCCGAGTTTCATCAGCAGCCGCTTGACGTGGGTGCGGACGGTGGACTCCTCGACGACGAGCTCGGCGGCGATCTCGCGGTTGGAGAGTCCGCGGGCGACCTGGGTGAGGACGTCGCGTTCGCGCGGGGTGAGCACCTCGAGCTGCTCGAGCGCCGTCCGATCCACGACGGGTGGTTGCTGTTCCCGGGCGACGTGTTCGATCAGCAACCTGGTGACCGAGGGGGACAGCAGTGCGTCGCCGGCGTGAACGGCGTGCACGGCGGCGATGAGGTCTTCCGGGCGCGTTCGCTTGACCAGGAAGCCGGAGGCGCCGGCACGCAGCGCGCCGAACACGTACTCGTCGTGCTCGAACGTGGTCAGGATGAGGACCTTCGCCGAGGGCGCCACGCGCAGCACCTCGCGGGTCGCGGCGATGCCGTCCAGGTCGGGCATCCGGACGTCCATCAGCACCACGTCCGGCGCTACCGCGGCGGCCTGGTCGATGGCCTGCTGCCCGGTGCCGGCTTGCCCGGCGATCTCGATGGCCGGGTCCGCGGTCAGCAGTTCGGCCAGGCCGGCGCGCATCAGGTCCTCGTCGTCGACGATGAGTACGCGTGTCATCCGGCCGGCAGCCTCGCGCGGAGCTCGAACGCTTCCGTCGTACGGCGAGTGACGACGCTCCCTCCGGCCAGGGCGGCCCGCTCCTGCATTCCGACGAGACCGTGCCCGCCGGTGGCGCCGGACGTTCCGGGCTCCGGGCCGATCGGGTTCGTGACGAGCAGTTCCACGACGTCGCCGTCGTACGTCACCAGCACGTCGGCCCGGCCTGCGCCGTACTTCGCCGCGTTCGTGAGTGCTTCCTGGACGATCCGGTACGCCGCCCGGTCTGTGGCCGCAGGCAACGGCCTGGGCTCACCGGTACGGCGCAGGGTCACCGGCCGGCCGGATCGGGCGTGCCGGGAGACGAGCAGTTCGAGTGTCGCCAGGCCGCCGGCCGGCTCGGTGTCGGTGGCCCCCGGCGTCCGGAGGGTTCGAACCGTGTCGTCGATCTCGGCGGCAGTCTGGCGGGCGAGGTCCTCGATGGCCTGGAGTGCGGCGAGGGAGCGATCGGGATCGGCGTGATGCCGTAACCGGGCCGCGCCGGCGCGGACCGCGATCAGGGTGATCGCGTGCCCGGCCGAGTCGTGCAGGTCACGCGCGATCCGGGCGCGCTCCTCGGCCACCGCGAGCAGGCGTTCCCGGGTGGCGTCCCGCTCGATCCGGTCGGCCCGGGCGCGGAGCTCGTCGAGCTGTTCGCGCCGGAGCCGGTGGCGGTCGCCCGCGAACCAGGCCGCGCCCCAGAGGAGACCGGCATGGAGCAGCTCGGTGACTGGTGGTCGCTGTTGCGAGATCCAGGCCGCGATCAAGTAGCTGAGCAGAAGTGCCACTGTGAGCGAGGTGGTCCGGCCGGTCCACGGAGCGGCGCGCGTCCGGGTCGTGGCGACCAGGTAGAGCGCGACGGCTGGTCCGGGGTTGAGCTCGATCGTCTGGCCCGCCGCGGCGAGCAGTGTGTTGAAGACGGCGGTCAGAACGAGCACCGCCACTGGCGAGCGCCGCCAGGCAACCAGAGGCAGGCACGAGCCGAGTGTCAGCGCGACCTGCACGGCTGTCACGTCCGGCGTCGGCTCGGGCTGTGAGCCGATGCTGTGCCAGAGCTGGACGAGGGCGGCGGCCGATGCGAGCAGGGTCACGGCGACGTCGAGCGCCCGCGGAACCGCAGGATTCGCGGGCGACCTGGGGTGCGCCGTGTGGCCGGACATGGTCTGCCGAGCGTATCGGCCGCCGTGCCGGGACTACGTCACCCAGCAGGGTGATCTTCGTGGACTCCGCGGGGACGTCGGAGATCGCCCTGGCGGGAGATTCGCGGGGTGCCGGTGCCGGGGGAGGCTGGGGCCGATGACCGGAGCTGGAAAGGAACAGAGATGGGACCTTGGCCGGAACGGGCCGGCGCAGAGCGTCTGCGCCGGTGGCTGACGATCGCGGCGGTCGCAGTACTGGTGCTGCTTCTGCTCGTCGTGGCGATGATGCTGGCCCGCGGGACCGGCGGGCACGGACCCTCGCGGCACGGGAGCGAGGCGCAGAGTCGTGCGACGGTGGTTCTGCTCGACGGGTTGACGCGATGAGTGGCCCGGACACGATCGCGCTGCAGGCTGTCGGCAAGACCTACCGGACGGCTGCCGGTGACTTCACCGCCTTACGGGGCATCGATCTTCACATCCGCAGCGGGGAGTTCGTCGCGGTGGTAGGCCGGTCCGGGAGCGGGAAGACGACGATGCTGAATCTGCTCGCCGGTATCGACCGGGCCACGTCGGGGACTGTGGAGGTCGCCGGGACCGATCTGGGCGGGCTGTCGGAGTCCGATCTGGCGGCTTGGCGCGGGCGGACAGTGGGCCTGGTCTTCCAGTTCTTCCAGCTGCTGCCGACGTTGACCGTCATCGAGAACGTGCTGCTGCCGATGGACTTCGCGAATCAAGTCGCACCGGGGGACCGGTACGGACGTGCTCGCGACCTCCTGGACCGGATCGGGATCGGCGATCAGGCGGACAAGCTGCCGATGGCGCTGTCCGGCGGTCAGCAGCAGCGCGCGGCGATCGCCCGCGCGCTGGCGAACGACCCGCCGCTGCTGTTGGCCGACGAGCCGACCGGCAACCTCGACTCGGCCACTGCCGACGCAGTCCTCGAGCTGTTCGCCGGCCTGAACGCCGAGGGCCGGACCATCGTCGTGGTCACTCATGAGACCGACATCCGCTCGCTGGTGAGTCGTGAGATCACGATCCAGGACGGCCTGATCCGCAGCGACCTCGATGCGGCCGGGGTCGTGCGATGAGTGGCCTGCTGCGCCGCAAACTGCGGCGGGACGTCCGCACGAACTGGTCTCGGTTCGCGCTGATGGTCGTCGCTCTCGTGGTGAGCCTGACGGTGTTCAGCGGCATGCTGTTCGCGTGGAGCTCGATCGGCCGCGAGACCAGCGCTGCGTACCTGAGGACCGAGCCCGCGTCGGCGACGATCGTGTTCGCGGAGGGGCTCGACGAGCCAGCGATGGCAGCCGCGGTGGCCACCGTGCGCGGCCTGCCGGGAGTGATCGCGGCGACCGGGCGGACCCAGTTCGACACCGAGGTGGAAGTCGCGGGAGCCTCCCGGCCCTATCCGTTGCAGGTCTTCGTGGCCGGCCCGGACGATCCGATGCGGCTGGCGAAGTTCGACCTGACCGGACCGGCCTGGCCACCTGCGGACGGCGAGATCCGGCTCGGAGGTGACTCGCTCGAGCTGGTCGGCGTCGCCGTCGGCGACTCGATCCGGCTGCGCTTGCCGACTGGGCGCACCGTGAGCCTGCGGGTGGGTGGAACGGTGTACGACCCCAGCCTGGCGCCGTCGCCGCAAGAGCAACGCGGTCGCGGATATGTGTCGTCCGGCGCTGTCGGACCGGTGCGCTTCGACCAGCTCAAGTTGCAGGTGGCGGATCCGGGCGGCACGGTCGCGAGCGACGATCGCGACCGGATCGTTGCCGTTGCCAACGAGGTCGGTGAGGCGCTGCAGCAGCGGTACGGCGTACGGGTGGCCGAGATCCAGGTTCCCGAGCCGTATGCGCATCCGCATCAGTGGCAGGCCGACGTACTGCTGCTCACGCTCCTGGTCGGCGCCGGGGCCGCCTTACTGCTGAGCACGATGCTGGTCGCCACAATGCTGAACAACCTGTTCACCCAGCAGATCCCGCAGATCGGCATCCTGAAGGCCGTCGGTGCCCGAGCGGGGGTCATCGGCCGGGGCTACTTGGCGTTGACGGTCGCCGTCTCGTCGGTCGCCACACTGCTCGCCTTCGGGCCGGCGGTGTTGATCGGGCGATCCTTCCTGCGGATGCTGCTGGACATGCTGGGCGTCGTACCGGTCAGTCTCGCCGCGCCCGCCTGGGCGATCGTGGTCGCGGTGGCTGTCGGCGTCGCGCTGCCTCCGCTGGTTGCGTCGGTTCCGCTGGTGAAGGCGAGCAGGACCACGGTCCGTGCCGCGATCGACCACCGTGGCACCGGTCGTGGAGCGGGGCGGGCTTCGGGGATCGTGGCGACATTGAGCCGGAGCCGGAGGATCAACCGAGCGCTGCTGCTGGCGTTGCGGAACACCGTGCGACGCCCGGCGAGGTTCTGGCTGTCGGCGGGCCTCTTGGCCTCTGCGGGCGCGGTCTTCGTCAGCGGCATGTCGTTGACGGCAGGGACCGAGGCGGCTACGCAAGAGCAGGTCGCGCAGCGCGATTGGGATGTCGATGTGCGGCTTGTCCAGCCGGTCGCGACCGATCGGCTGACCGAGCTGATGCGTTCGTTGCCCGGTGTCGCTGGCGTCACGGGAGCGGACGTCGTACAGACCGCGGTCGCGCGTCCAGGTCGCCTTCCGGTGACGCGCACGTATCCCGACCAGGGTCACGGCAGCATCCGGCTGGTCACCGTCCCTGGTGGCGGCGGGGCCGCGCGGAAGCTGCTGGCTGGCCGGTGGCTTCAGCCGGGGGAGAAGGGCGCGGTGGTGCTGAGCCAAGTCACCCTGAAGAACACGGTCCCGGATCTTGCGGTCGGCGACTCGCTGGACCTGGTGACCGAGACCAGGACATCCACCTGGCGGGTCGTCGGGATCGTCGAGGAACGAGGAGATGGCGCGGTGTACGCGACGAGCGAGGGATTCGCGGCGGCCAACGGGCGTCCGGTCGAGGCGAACGAGTTGCGCGTCGTCACCGACGCACACGACGAAGCGTCGCGTACGGCGACCGCGGACGCGATCGGTAAGACACTGACGGCCGCGGGTATCCAGGTCGCCTCGTCCGCGTCCGTCAGCCGCAGCGAAGCCATCAGCGCCGGGCACACAGATCCCATCGTGCTGGTGCTCGTCGGGGTGGCGCTGCCGCTGGGCATCATCGGGATGATCGGCCTCGCCAGTACGACGTCTGCGAACGTGCTCGACCGCACTCGCGAGTTCGGCGTCCTGCAGGCGATCGGGGCGCGGCCGCGGTCGGTCCGGCGGATCGTCCAGACCGAGTCTGTCCTGCTCGCCCTCGCCAGCTGTGTGATCGCGATCGGGCCGGCGCTCGCACTCGTCGCCGTACTCGGGAACGGGTTGGGGAACCTGTTCATGTCGGCTCCGTTGCCGTTCCGGGTGTCGCTGCCGGCAGTCGCACTGTGGACCGCGCTGGCCGTGCTCGGTTCCGTCCTGGCCACTGAGGCGGCCGCGACCCGCTCGTCCCGGATCACGGTCCGGGAGGCCCTCGCCTATCTGTGACACCCACGATCGAGGAGAAGAACACATGGGACTCGGACAGCGATTCCTCGGCAGCCGCCACGGCCACGGCGATGACGGCAGTGGGGGGACACATCGAGCACGCGCGCCGCTACGAGCTCGCCGCCGCGATCGGCTTCGCCGGTCAGCGCGCCCGGGTGTACGACGGACTGGTCCGGCTCGCCGATGTCCGGGCCGGCGACCAGGTCCTCGACATCGGTTGTGGAACCGGATACCTGACCCGCCGGGCTGCCATGGCTGCCGGACCGTCGGGCCGAGTCGTCGGCATCGATCCGTCACCCGATGTCGTTGCCTATGCCAACGAGCATGCGCCCACGAACACGTCGTTCCAGCTGGCCGGCGCGGAGCGGCTGCCGCTCGGGGAGGCGACCTTCGACGTGGTGGTCACGAGCCTGGCGATCCACCACATCCCGCCTGCGGATCGGGGGTCGGCCTTCGCCGAGATGTTCCGCGTGCTGAAGCCGGGCGGGCGGCTGCTCGTCGCGGATTTCCGCCCGCCGCGCGGCCGGGTGCTGAACCATCTGATCGGCGCCCTGAGCGGGCACGCCATGCAACACAACCCGATCGACGAACTTCCCGCCCTGATCACCTCAGCCGGCTTCGACGTCGCCGAAACAGGCGACCGACGCCCGTTCCTCCGCTTCGTCCGAGCCAACCGGCCGTGACCGCCGGAGCCGTGGGCGCGGGCGGCTGAGCCGAGGCCCAGCCGCCCGCGGTGTTCAGCGGTGGTGTGAGACGAGGTCGTGGGCGGGGGTGGAGTCGGGGGCGAGGGGCTCGGCGTGGATGGTGGCGGACGTAAGGCGCCGTACGCCGTGAACCAGCTCTTGCTCGACCTGGTGGCTGAGGTGATGGGCTTCGACGAGTGAGGTGCCGGAGTCGACCGCGATGCGGGCCTCGGCGCGGAGGCTGTGGCCGAGCCAGCGCAGCCGGATGTCGTTGACGTCGATGACCCCGGGGGTGGAGCGGATGACCTGCTCCGTCTGGTCCACCAGTGCGGGATCGACTGCGTCCATCAAGCGGCGGTAGACCTCGCGGGCGGCGTCGCGGAGGACGAACAGGATCGCGATCGTGATCAGCAGGCCGATGATCGGGTCCGCGAGGGAGAAGCCGAGCCAGGCGCCGGCGGCGCTGAGGACGACGGCGAGGCTGGTGAAGCCGTCGGTGCGGGCGTGCAGACCGTCGGCGACCAGGGCGGCCGAGCCGATCTTGCGGCCGGTGCGGATCCGGTACTGCGCGACGATCTCGTTGCCGAGGAACCCGACCACGCCGGCGACCGCGAGGACGCCGAGGTGCTTGACCTCGCCGGGATTGATGAACCGCATGACCGCCTCGTAGCCGGCGTACGCGGCGGAGGCGGCGATCAGCACCACCACGACGATTCCGGCGAGGTCCTCGGCCCGCCCGTACCCGTAGGTGTAGCTACGGGTCGCGAGCCGGCGGCCGACGATGAAGGCGATCGCCAACGGGATCGCGGTGAGCGCGTCGGCGTAGTTGTGCAGGGTGTCGCCGAGCAGCGCGACGGAGTTGGTGAAGTAGACGACCACGGTCTGGATGAGCGCGGTGACGATGAGGCCGGCGAAGCTGATCTTCAGGCAGCGCATCCCTTCCCGGCTGGCCTCCAGCGCAGAGTCCACCTTGTCGGCGCTGTCGTGCGAGTGCGGGACGAAGATCTCCTTGAGCTTGCCCAGAAGACCGTCGTGGTGGTCGTGCCCATGACCATCTCCGTGGCCATGTCCGTGACCATGCCCGTGGCCGTGACCAGCCTGCGCCGGTGCCGCGTGCTTCTTGCAGTTTCCGTGCGTAGATGGCGTCTGGGACGGCCGGGTTCCGGGAACCCGGCCGTCTCGACCTATCAGCCGGGCGAACCGGCTTGCCGGACGTGGTTCGCCGACTGCTTCGCGTCTCCGGCTACGTGCTGGGCGGCCGACTTGCTCTCGTCCGCTAGCTCGCCGGCCGCCTGGGAGGCGGACTGCTTGACCTGCTCGACCGCTTCTTGGGCGGGCTCCTGCAGATGGTCCTTGACCTCCTGCGCCACTTGAGCTGCCTGTTCCTTCACCGGGCCGGCCGCGTCCATCGCCTTGTCCTTGGCCTCCTGCGCGAACTCACGTTCCTTGGTGGACGCCGGCAGTGCGGCGGCCACGACCCAGCCGGCCGCGAAGGCGATGACTCCGGCGGCCAACGGCGTACCCCGTGTTCGTGCCCGGCCGATGTCCGGTGCCGAACCAACCGCGTCGCCGATCTTGGCGCCGGCATCCCGTACCGTCGATGTCACCGAACCGGCCGTGTCGCCGACGGAGTCCACCGACCCCATCACCTGCTCCTTCAGTCGATGTACGCCGGAGCGAGCCCGGTCCACCCGCCGTCCGACGACCCGGCCGGGGCTGACCTTCTCGGTCAAGGCGTCGACGTCGCGGCCGACGTTACGCCGCGTCTCCTCGATGTCTCGCTTCAGCTGTTCCGGGTCTTCAGCCATTTCGCGTCCTCCTTGAGTGATTCGACCGTCTGGTCGGGTTTCGGGTTGACCTCCTGCAGTTCCTTGCGTCCCGTCGACGCCAGTACGGCGGCGACGATCGCCCAGACCGCCGCGACGATCAGCGCCGACCAGACAAGGTGTATGACCTCGCCCAGCGCCCACATCACGCCCAGGGAGACGAACAGCCCGACCATCCAGCCGGCGAAAGCCGCGCCCCCGAGCATGCCCGCTCCCTTGCCGGCCTTCTTCGCTTCCACCTGGAGCTCGGACTTCGCCAGCGCCAGCTCCTGGCGGGTCAGCTGCCCCAGGTCGGTGGTCAGCTGGGACACGAGCTGACCGACCGAGTCGTCCATCGACAGCCGGTTCGGACCGCTGTCGGGTGGTGATCCGCCGACAGTCATTTCACTGGCCCGATCCGGGGCTGAACCTGGGTGTCACCGGCGCCCCGGGATCCGGGTCGGGTGCCACCGGTGTGGGCGCGGGCGGCGGCGCCGAGGTAGGAGCCACTGGAGGGAAGGTCGTCGATGCGGGTGGGACGGGATAGTCGTCACCGACGGAGTTGATTGCCCCGTTGCCGGTAGCCATCGAGTCCGGCGTGGACGCCGTACTGCCGCCCGCCGCGAGGGCGCGGGTCAGCCGGCCGGCGACGATACCGGCTGCTGCGGCGGCCAGCAGGAACGTGCCCGGCTTGCGCCGTGCATATCCGCGGACCTGCTCGAGCAGGTCGCCGGGCTCGTGATTCTGCAGGAATTCCGCCGCCTGATCCGTGAACTCGGCGCCGCGCTGCGCCAGTTGAGCACCCAGGCCGGACTGGCCGTGCTCGGCCATCCCGCGCAGCTCGTCACCGATCGAGCGCAGGCTCTGCGTGGCCCGTTCCTTCTGCTGACTCGTCTGCTGGACGAGCTCGTCGCGTGTCTGACCGGCCATCCGCCGGGCCTCGTGGCCGAGACCCGACTTCACCTCCGATGCCTTGTCCTTGACGGTCCCGGCAACCTGGCGAGCCGCCTCGGTCGAGGTTTCCTTCAGTTGCCCGGCCTCGTCCCGGGCTGTACCCGCCACACCTTCCGCGGGTGGACTGGAGACATCCAGCCGGTGGTTTGTCGTGGGCGTCATGTGACTGCTCCTTCCAGAAGCATGAATGGGTGTTTGGGCAAACGCGCGCGACTGATCCGCCGACGGCGCCGGCGACAGTCGTTGAGTGATGGAGGCGCGGGATCCTTACCGCGCATCAAGGAAGCTCGGCGGCACACTGTCGTACCGCCGCTGAACTGGCCGACCTGTACCCAGGCCCGAACCCACTACCCCTGAACACACCAACAAGTGCTCAACGTCGGCTGGGGATGACTGCCGCCGCAGCATCTGGTCATGTGATAGGTACGGCTGCCTTGCGCCAGGGTCGTGGCATCACCTGGTCCGGTCAGGAACTTCGCGGTCCTCGGGGCGGCCATGGCGGAGGCCAGAGTGACCTCGTAGCGCCCTCCGGAGGCGCCACTGCACCATCACGTCCAATTCTCGTCCCGCCAGGCGCGGAGATCGCGGCGCCTAACTGAGCGTCCTTAGGGCAGGAAGCGGTCGATGGCGCGTAGGAGGCGGCCGACGACGGGCCGGTCGTGCCAGCCGCGGCCAATCACGGCTTCGCGGGTCTGCCGGATGCCGGATCTCAGTCGGCCTGCCCAGGAGGGGTTGAGTAGGTCGTGTCGTTCGGCGGCTCGCACTTGCAGGTCGCGTGCACAGCCAAGACAGATGCCGACCTCAGGCCGTGACCTGAGGCGCACCAGATTCTGTTCGTCGTACTCCGAGTCGCAGCACCAGCACAGCGACCCCTCCGGTACAGCAGTCATGACGGGGTCCTCGATCCTGTCTTGCGGTGGTGGTGCCTGCGTTCCAGGGCGTCGACGGGGGCGAACACCAGGCAACCGATCTGGTCGTCGCGACCGAGCACCAGGTTCGAGACGGCCAACACCTCACAGCTGGCGTAGCGGCGGGCCGCGGCAATCAGCATCGACGCCCCGTAAAAGATCATCGCTGCGTCGCTCGTGGCCGACAACGCCGGCAGGTACCACGGCGTCAGGTACAAGGCGGCGACCACCGCCAGGTTCACCACGCTCGCCACCGGGCCGGTCGCGTGTACCGGTGCCGGATGGCGTCGCGTCCACCACCGTTGCCACGCCAGCAACAGCGCCGGGAACCCGACCAGGCCGAGCACCTCCGAGCCGCCGAAATCGATCGGGTACGGCGGTCCCAGGACCGCCCACAACAAGTACCCGCCGAGCAACAGTCGCGCCGCAACTCCCCACGGCCCGATCTGACTACAAGATCCGCCGGCACCTGCCGTAACGCCATGCCCTGCCGAAGCATCCACAGTGCCCATCACACGCCTCCAGACATCGCTAGCTGACCTGCAGCGTGCAGGCCGTACCCAAGTCCAGGGTCAAGGTGTCGACGCGCCGGTCAGGCCAGGATCAGGGCACGTTCAGGGTTCGATGAGCCGTCTGTAACACGATGGTTACCGTAACTGATGGGTTACGCTTGCGGAGTGATGGCTGAGGCCGAGCGGGATCCGTTTGCGGCGTTGGGGGATCCGACGCGGCGGCGGATTCTCGAGTTGCTGGCTGACGAGCCGCGGTCGGTCGGGGAGTTGGCCGGGGAGTTGCCGGTCAGCCGGCCGGCGGTGTCGCGGCATCTGCGGCTGCTCAAGGAAGCCGGGCTGGTCGAGGAGGTGCCCGAGGGCACCAGACGGATCTATCACCTGCACGAGTCCGGCGCTGAGATCGTGCAGGCGTACCTGCTGCAGGTGTGGGGCGAGGCGGTCGGGCGGCTCAAGTTGCTGGCCGAGAACACGCGGCCGTCCGGGGGAGCGGAATGATCGAGCCGCTGCGCGTCGAGGTCGAGCTGGACTGCTCGGTCGAGCACGCGTTTGCGACGTAGACGGAGCGGTTCTCGTCGTGGTGGCCTCGGGGGCACTCGGTCAGCGGCGACCCGGCCGCGGTGACGTTGGAGCCCAAGGTCGGCGGGCGCATCTACGAACTGACCCGCGATGGCAAGCAGATCGACTGGGGCGAGATCACGGCGTGGGATCCCCCGCACCGACTGAGCTACCGGTGGCACATCCGCCGGCCGGCTGACGAGGCCACGGACGTTGACGTTCGCTTCGTCGCCGTACCGGGAGGCCGAAGCAAGTTGGACATCGTCCACAGCGGTTGGGAGCGACTGGGTGCCGATGCCGAGCGCTGGCGGGATGCGAACGCCGACGGCTGGCGCGGGCTGCTCCGGTACTTCGTTTCCGCGACAACCGAAGGAGGAGACTGATGAGCGACTCTGGAACCAAAGAGGACCCCTGGGTTCTCAAGACGCCACCTGGTACGTCCGAGTACTCCATGTACCGCGACGACACCGCCGACCCGGCCGAGATCGTCTGCCAGGTCGGCTCGACGAAGCTGCGGTACCTGGCGCGCTGTCTCGACGACGTACCCGCGATGCTGAAGGCGCACGGGGACTGGATGGAGTTGGGCAGCGCGGACGAGGGCAAGCCGGCGAAGGACGGGACGCTGGAGGCGTGGGCTCGTGCGGATGAGAACCCGGTCGGCGGGTGGTACGGCCTCCGCAAGGGCTACCGCGGCCGCTTCGCCATGTACGTGCCCCCGCTCCTGGAGCACCTCGGTCTCGTCGAACTGGAGCACAACCCCCGCAACAACCGTCTCCGGGTGCGGTAGCAATCCGGACCAGGTGCATGCAGGTGCGGTCCGGCTGAAAGGACTTGCGGTCGCGGATGATGTGGCGGCGCCCGGGTGCGCTTTCTCGAGGTTGCCGGAGGCCCCGTTCTCGACTTCTGCGTCGTACCGGGCGTGTCGTGAAGGGCAGAAGCGGACCGGCGTCACGACCGAGCGGCGTCGCCTTCGTCATCTGAGTCTGTGGAGCGACCTGAAGCGGCTGCGTTGCCTGCCTCGTGGATGACGGTTGGGAGTTGTTGCCGGGAGGGCATGCCCAGCTTGGTGAAGACCTTGCGGAGGTGCCACGTCGGCGTGCGTCGATTCGCGAGAACCCGTACCAGGGCGAGGATTCCGGCCGTGCCGACCACCTCGACCAGGCTGCCGATCGCCTGAGAGCCGCCCGCCAGAAGCTCGACTCCCTGCAATGACCACCAGGTGATGGACCAGGGACTTTCCCTGGGGTGACGCGTCTGCCACTGACCAACAGTGGAGACAGCGGAAACCCTCCAAGGATTGGAAGACCCATGACCACGATTCACCTCACCGAGGTGACCACCTCGACGCCCGAGCAGTTCATCGCCGGGCTCACGGACTTCGGGCCGGGGCGCTCGAAGATCTTCGGGAACAGCCATGACGACTACCTCGAGGTGCACGACCAGGGGGCGGGCTGGGCCGATGTCACCGAGGGCTCGCCCGGCGTCTGGGAGCGCCTGCGGTACGACTGGTCCGACTCCGACCACGTCGTCCTCACGACGACCGACTCCAACGTCTGGGGCGGAAGGTCCGGCCACACGTACACGTTCAAGCGACGGGCCGACCGTGCGACGGAGATCGACGTCGTCATCGTGCGCGAAGGCAAGAACTTCAAGGGTCACCTGATCGGAGGTGTCTTCGCACTCTTCGGCAAGCAGGTCCTGGGCAAGGCCTTCGACGCGTCCGTCCGGGCCATCGAAGCGCGCAACACCCCCACGACCCGAGTGCAGGGGTGATCATCAGTCATCGTCGAGGCCGATCCGGCCGGAGCATTCACGCTCCGGCCGGCTCGCCTGGTGTCGTCACGCGGAGCGGGCCAGGGCGCTGCGGAGCCGGCGGCGAGAGGTGATGCCGAGTTGGAGAAGGTCTTGCGGAGGACCTCGTTGCGGGCGACTGCCACCCGCGAAAGAGCTTCATCGATTGCCTCCTTGGTCCCCCCACGGTCCCGTCGCCCGCCGCTGGTCACGGGCACTGGTGAATCTCCCTGGTGCGAGACGGTCGACTGAGGGTGAATGTGGATGGTGACACCGCGAGTCGGCACGAGGAGTGGAGGCATGATGACGTCAGCGGACGGCCGTGGGCTGAGCGGGCAGACAGTGGTTGTGATCGGCGGGAGCCAGGGGATCGGCCTCGCTACGGCTCGCCTCGCGCGGGCGGAGGGTGCATCCGTGATCATCACGGCGCGAAACGAGGAACGCCTGCAGCGGGTGGGCAAGGAGCTCGGTGCCGACACGGCGGCGTTCGACGCGACCGACTTCGACATGCTCTGGATGTTCTTCGAGTCGCTGCCGACGCCGATCGATCACGTCCTGGTCACCGGACCGGGGCCGTACTACGCGCCGCTGCAGGATTTCGACTTCGACGAGGCACGCCGCGATATCGAGTCACATCTCTTTCTGCCGCTGCACCTTGCCCGGCTCGCGATCGGCAGGATCCGCCCGGGCGGGTCGCTGACCTTCATCGGTGGCACCGGCGGTCGGCGTACGGCTCCTGGCCTGGTCCTGATCGGCGCGCTCACGGCAGCGATGCCGGCGATGACGCGAAACCTTGCGGTCGAGCTCGCGCCGATCCGGGCGAATCTGATTGCCGCCGGCTTCGTCGACACACCCCTCTCAGCCAGACTGCTGGGCGACCAACTGGAGGCCCGCCGCGAGGAACTCCGTACGACGCTCCCGATCGGCCGCGTTGTCGGACCCGACGACATCGCCACGCTGGCCCTCCACCTGATGACCAACACAGCCATCACCGGCGCCACCCTCGACATCGACGGCGGCCAACAACTCGTCTGAGACCCTCAACGCCTGACTACGGGCGCTAGCCATCAGGTAGTTCTTCCCACGCGCGCTACGCGGGCGCTCATCGTCGCTACGCTCCTCGACGCACCTGCTACGCCCACTCCCACCCACCCTCCGGCTTGCCGCCGGCATTCCTGCTGGCCGCCGCCGGCGGTTGCGGGCTGCCGCCCGCCCTCGACCGCCCCGTGGTCGCGGCCAACCGGAGTCAGTGAGCAGTCACGCGCGCGGTCGCGGAGTGCGCTGGCTGACAAGTCCTCCCGATGGTGGAGCGGCGGAACGGACGTGGGGTGCAGGGGACTTGAGGAGAACGAGGGATGTCCCCTCAGCACGTCCGCTCCGCCGGCTTGGTGGCGATCAGAACCTCGTGGGTGCAGTGGCGGAGGTGGTGTCTGATCTTGGCTGGGTGCCCGAGTACGGCGAGGTGGTGCAAAGTCGGTACGACGAGAGGTTGTCCGTCGGATCGCAGGAGTGATTCGAGGAGGTCGAGGGCCGCGCTGGGTGGTCCGGGCTCCTCGACGTACACCTTGGTCAGCTGAAGTCCGTGTGCGCTCGCGAACGCCTGCAACTGTCGTTGGACAGCGAGCAGCTGGCCTGTGTTCCCTACGAAATGCATCGAGATGAACCCGAGGGCTGGGGTGACGGACATCTGTGCCGCTCCTACGTCCGCCGTGCCTAGCCGCTGACCACGATCGTGATGCCGTTCGACTCGAGGCGCTGCCTTACCGACGATGGGTCGCCGGCAACCCCGAGGTGCTGGATGCCGGGCGTGATGATCATTCGCTCTGCTTCCTGCATCACGACCGCGAGCAAGTCGTGGAACGCCTCAGGCGCTGTCTCGATCTCCTCGACATGAATCGCCACCAGGTGAGTCCCACGACTGTGAGCGGCTTCGACGACGAGCTTTCGAGCGCTCGCCAGCTCGTTCTCGCTCATGAGGAAGTGCTTCCGGATGTAGCCGTAAGCCCGCATGGCGTTGCCCCGCTCGTGGTGATCTGCACCGGCAAGTTTGCTGATCATCTGTCTTGCCGCCATGTCATTCGTTGCGGCCGGACAGATCTCGGAACAGATCGGTGACCATTGCGAGTGTCAGGCCCGCAGCCAGGCAGAACGCGATCAACAGTGGCGTCGTCATGGTGGGCGTCCTTCGTTCGGTGTCGTAACACTCTGTATTCACACCATGGCGCTGGGAGGAGTCTTCTCACTACAGGCTGTGCTCATCGAGGCGACCTATCGGCGGTGCCGATAGACACGCCGGATGCGCTCCGACTAACTTCGCAGAGCCGCCTAGGGACAAGGAGTGACGATGACACCACCGCAGCCGCTGCTCGACTCGTCCTGGTGGGATCGCGCGGAGCTGCGACCGGTGCTCGCGTCACGTGACGTGGCAGGTATCTTCCGCTGGTTGCAGCGGCATGGCTGGAGCCAGACGCAGATTGGCGCCCGCACCTACCCGTCGCAGGGCGAAGTCTCGGAGATCCTCAACGGGCGCCAGGTCAAGGCGTACGACGTCCTTGAACGCATCGCCGACGCGTTCGAGATCCCGCGCGGACAGATGGGGCTCGCATACGCCTCAACCGGCGATGGACAGAGCGACGGCTCGCATGAGCTGACCAGCGACGATCGCCGCAACTTCGCCGGCGCGGTGGCGAGCGTGGCGTTCGGTTCGGTGAATGACCAGGCTCGGAAGTGGTTGCCCGAGCTGCCCACCAGCGTTGCCGCAGTACCGTCGGTGATCACCGGATCTGATGTGGAACAAGTGGCGTCGATGACCGCCGAGTTCCGGAAGCTCGATCAGCAGTACGGCGGGGGAGCAGCGGTCGACGCGGCCCGCGGTTTCTACGGATACGCGCGGCGGATGATCCACTCCACCGCCGACCACCGCACGCACCGCGACCTCAAGGTGTCGCTTGCGGACTTCAGCAGCATGCTCGGCTGGTCGTTCCATGACATCGGCGACCAAGCAGCGGCCCGACGCTTCCTGATGAACGCTCTCGTTCTCGCAAAGGATGCCGATGAGCCCTCGCTCGCTGCCTCGATCCTGTACCGGCTCGGCCGGGTCAGCATGCAAGAAGCCCAACCGGTTGAGGCGCTGAAGATGCTGCAACTCGGCCAACTCGCTGCACAGGACGCGGGCGATCCCGCCGAGGTGGCACGACTGCACGCCAACGAAGCTCTCGCCTACGCGATGCTCGGTAAGCACGATCACGTCCTCGACGCGCTGGCTCGGGCCGAACACGAGATGGGCCGTGCCGATAAGCGCCGGGTCTCACCGTGGACGACGCTGTATTTCACGCCGGGCGACTACACCGGCCACCAGGCGCTCGTCTACAACTCGTTGTCGGGCTACGCAAAAGACGTTGCACAGGCCCGGGAGTACGCCGTACGCGCTGTCGCATTCGCACAGCAGGCGATCAACGAGTCCGGGCCTGACAGGTCGCGTCGAAGCCGGACGTTCGATCGGATAATCCTGTCGACGAACCTGTTGCGTACGAATGAATTGGACCTCGGCATCGACGTGGCTCGTGATGTGATCAACGAAGCTCAACACCTCCGAAGCGGTCGCGGGCTTGGCCGCCTCGCGGAGATCGGCACCGCGGCGTCACAACACTCCGACAACTCCGACGCCGTGGACCTGCTGCATCAGCTCGAGTCCGTCCGCACGACCGCGCCGAAGGCACTCACCGCATGACCAACCTGTCCGCAGAGCTCGACCAGAGGCTCAAGCACGCTCTCAAGGGCATCTGCCAAGAAGCCGGGCTCCTCCCGGACGAAGCCGAGCTCATCAAGTACACGAACAACGCCGTTTTCCGACTTCCAGGCCAAGGCGTTGTCGTCAGGTTCGGTGCCGGCGACTTAGCCAGCCAGCGTGCCGACCACGTCGCGCGTATTGCCACTTGGCTGGGCGAACACGACGCTCCCGCCGTACGGCTCGCTCCGGCGCTCGATCAGCCGGTCCTGTTCGAGAACTACTCGGCGACCATCTGGCAGCTCCTGGAGGGCGGAAATCCCGAGTGGACCGGTGCCGAGCTGGCAGCCCCATTGCTCGGCTGGCACAAACTCGAACCGATGGCCGCCCTGAAGCCCTGGGACCCCTTCAGCAATGCCCGCAGTCGCCTAGCGATGGCCGACGGCATCACACCGGATGATCACGCCTGGCTCACACAGCAATGGGCCAAGATCGAGGCCGACTACCGAGCCCTCACGCCCGATCTCAAGATGGGCTTACTGCACGGCGACGCCTACATCGGCAACCTTTTGCGAGAACGCTCCGGCCGCTTCGTCCTCTGCGACTTCGACGGCACGAGCATCGGCCCTCTCGCCTACGACCTGGTGGTCGCTGCCGTCAGCGCCCGCCGCTTCGGCGCTACCCAGGACCACGAAGCGCTAGCCGCCACCTATGGCCTAGACGTCACCGCCTTGTCCTCCTGGCCGACTCTCAGCCGCATCCGAGAACTGGTCCTGGTCACCAGCGTCATCACCGACCTCCGCAATCGCCCCGGCATCGCCAAGGTCCACGCCCACCGCCTATCCACCCTCAGATCCGGCGCCAACGAACTCTGGCACCGCTACAAATAGTTGGTCGCGCGTGGAGGGGGAGGGGTAGTCGTGTATCTCGCAGTCTCGGGTCATCGTGGCCTGTCTGAAGAGGTGAAGGCTTGGACCGCGGCTGAGCTACGGCACGCGATCGAGTCCAAAGGGGTGACCGAGCTTGTCGGGATCTCGTGTCTGGCTGATGGTGCCGATGCGCTGTTCGCCCAAACAGTCCTCGACCTAGGCGGCCGGCTTATCGCGGTCATCCCAGCGACCACCTACCGCGACGGCCTCCCGGTGTCGCACCACCAGACCTACGACACTTTGCTGTCCAAGGCTTCGGAAGCAGTCGCCCTCGATCGAGAAGTCTCCGACGCGGATGCCCACATGGACGCCAGCCTCCGCATGCTCGACCGCGCCGACGAGCTGATCGCCATCTGGGACGGCCAACCCGCCCGCGGCCCCGGCGGAACCGCCGACGTCGTCCAAGCAGCACGCGACCGGGACCTGCCGGTGACGGTCATCTGGCCGGCCGGCGTCACGCGGGACTGAGTCGCAGTCCTGTCGTTCGATTTGCGCCTGTTATGCGCGCGGCGTCACCGGGGCGCGGCGGGTGCTTTGGGGCGGGGGAGCTCACCAGGGCGTGGGGAGCGCTCCAGGGAGGGTGTGCTGAGGTCATCCGGGTTGGGGGAGGAGGGGGTGGCGGGGGTGCCGTACGGTCGGCGGGTTGGGGGTGGTGTGGGTGATTGGGCATGCGCTGGTTTCTTTGCCGCGGCCGGTGGATCGGGTGGGGTGGGATCGGGCTATTGGCGTGGGGTTTGCGGTGGGGTCGGTGTGCTTCTTTGTGGGGCCGTTTCCTGGGTTTGTGCAGGTGGTGGGGGCGGCGGTGGACGGGGTGGTGTTTTTTGTTGGGTCCGTGTTCTTCACGATTGCTGCCGCTATGGAGTTGCGGGAGGGGACTGTTCGGCGCGGGCAGCGGTGGGGGCGTGATCTGTCGTGGTGGAGTGCTGCGGTTCAGTTCGCTGGGACTCTGCTGTTCAACCTCAGTACGTTTGCCGCGATGCAGGAGAGTCTGTCGACGCAGCAGGAGAATCGGCTGATTTGGGCGCCGGTATGTTCGGCTCGGCGTGCTTTCTCGCATCCGGTGTGCTGGCCTACTGGGTCGCGGCTGGGCGGAGCATCCGCCCGGCGCGGATGGACAGGGCGGCCACGATGGCTGCTGTGAATCTGCTCGGATGCGTGCTGTTCGGCATCTCGGCCGTCGCCTCGTTCGTCGTGCCGGCCACTGGCTCGATACTCAACCTGGCCGCCTCGAACTGGTGCACCTCACTCGGCGCACTGTGCTTCTTCATCGGTGCCCTGCTGGGTTTGCCTCACTCGTCTGACGCCCGCCCGGCTACCGCGAGCTAGGCGTGCCCGAAGGATCAGCGTACGACGCGGTCTATGCGTTGGCCGTGGTTGTCGAAGAGGTGGAGGTGGGCGGGGTCGACGGTCAGGTGGACGTTTGATCCGGACTGGAGGCCGCTGCCGGGGTCGATCTCGAGGACCAGGTCGGCTCGGCGGTGGGTGGGGGAGGCGGCCGGCTCGGGGGCGGGTGGTGGGGCGGACTTGCGGAGTACCGAGCGGGCCATGGTTGTCAGGGTCGACATGCGTGGGGCTGCGTGGCGGTGGTGCGAGTGGCCGTCGGAAGGCTTCGACTTTGGGTGCGGGGCATGCGATCGGACGACGTCGGGGTTGAGCATCTCGATGCCGCACTGGACGAAGGCGATCCACTGGTTGCCGTGGAACTCGAGTGCGCGCAGTGATCCAGAGAGCTGGTTGTTCTGACCGCCGCCGGCGGCCAGCGTGAACGCATCCGAGCGGGCGCCGACGATGACCTGGATGCCGTCGTGCTGGCTGAGGATCATCGATCGGCGGTCGGTCGGTGGCAGGTGGAGGGATTGGCCGCCGAAGTCCAGGCTCACGCGATGATGAGCGGTGACTCGGACGGTGGCGGACATGAGGTTGATGCGTGGCGTTCCGAGGAAGCCGGCAGCGAAGGCTGTGGCGGGGTTGTTGAAGACCTGTTCGGGAGTCCCCACGTCTTCGATCCGGCCGTCGCGCATGATGGCGATCCGGTCGGCCAGGGTGAGAGCCTCGACCTGGTCGTGGGTCACGTAGACCGTTGTCACGTTGATGTCGCGGACCATGGCGCCGATCTCCTGCCGCAACTCGGTGCGCATGGTCGCGTCCAGGTTCGACAACGGCTCGTCCATCAGGAAGATCCGCGGCTGTCTGACGATCGCCCGGCCGATGGCGACGCGCTGCCGCTGGCCGCCGGACAGCGTTCGTGGCAGCCGATCGAGTGCTGCGTCGATGCCGAGAATCCTGGCCAGGCCGGCGGCCTTCGAGCTGGCCTCCTCGGCGTCCTCACCGGCGATCCGCAACGGGAACATGATGTTCTGGCGGGCGGTGCGATTCGGGTACAGGGCGCCGTTCTGGAAGACCAGCGCGACGCCGCGATCCTTGGGCGGGAGGTCCGTTGCGTGGGTGCGTCCTAGCCAGACCTTGCCCGCGGTGAGTTCCTCCAGGCCGGCGATCATCCGGAGCAAGGTGGTCTTGCCGCAGCCGGAGGGCCCGAGCAGCACCATGACCTCGCCGGCCGCGATGTCCAGCGTCACGTTGTCGACGGCAAGGTACCGGCCGCCGTACACCTTGGACACCGAGTCCAGCTTGATTGCGGTCATCAGCACCTCCTCCAGACGAACGAGCCTGAGTACAGCGGCCCGCCGTACACCTTGTCCATAGCTCGCGTCGCAGTCTTCGGGAATCGGCTGGTGCTTGCCTCTGGCAAGCAGACTCGTCGAGGACCGAGGCACGTTCAGATGCCAACTACACTCGGTATACGTTCGGCTACGCGGCCGGGAGCAGGGGGTCCGGATGGTGGGATTTGGACCAGGAACAAGCGTTTCTGGAGGACGCAGGTGAACGAGGAGAGGAAGGCGAAGCCTGGCGGGGCCTGGAGCGGATGAGCTGCTGCGATCGTGCCACGCCCGCTAGTACGAGCTTGACCCGGTTCTGTCGGCGGCGGAGGCTGGCGGGTAAGACGGCGGGTGTGTGAAGGGGATGGCGAACATGGCGAAGGTGCTGATTCTTACCGGGGACGCGGCGGAGGATCTGGAGGTGTTCTACCCGTACCAGAGACTCCTCGAGGAGGGGTACGACGTCGACATCGCGGCGCCGGCGGTGAAGAAGTTGCAGTTCGTGGTGCACGACTTCGTGGACGGCTTCGACACGTACACGGAGAAGCCGGGGCACACCTGGCAGGCAGACGTGGCGTTCGCCGATGTGGACCCGTCCGACTACGTTGCGCTGGTGATTCCGGGTGGGCGGGCTCCGGAGTACATCCGCAACGATGCTGACTGTCAGCGAATCGTTCAGCACTTCTACGGCGAGTCGAAACCCGTGGCCCAGCTCTGTCACGGACCGCTTGTCGCCGCGGCGGCCGGCGTACTGAACGGGCGCAAGACCTCGGCCTACCCGGCGCTGGCCCTCGACATCACGGCCGGGGGAGCGGAGTGGGTCGACGGCGACGCGGTCGTCGACGGCAACGTGGTCTCCGGCCGCGCCTGGCCGGACCACCCGACCTGGATGCGCGCCTTCATGACAATCCTGAAGGAGCACGCCCCGGCCTAGTTACAGCAGCCACAGCGCACGCAGAAGCACCTTGTACAGTCGGCGCTGTGATGTGTACGCGCGGCTCCTCGCGGTTGAGTGATGTGCTCAGCTGTCGGGTTGACGTGCCCGTGCACACGCTCGAGCTGTGGCGCTTGCTCCGGCAGAACCGAGCGGGATGGACCGACCTGACGTCGTACTGACCCAGTCCCGGAAAACATCTACCTGCTCGGAGAAACAGTCATGACGACAGTGCTTTGTGTGCCGCAATGGCAGGGATCAGCCTCGGACAGGGCGCCGCTGCTGGCTGAGGGGGCGCATCGGACCGCTGACCTGCTGCACGCGGACGCCGTGGTGTCGGTGCCGGTTGGCGACGGCGGCGACGACATCACGGACGGGGTTCGCGCCCGCGCGGTCCTGGTCGAGAACCTGAAGCTGATCGGCGAGGCGCTCGCCGAGATCGATGACTTTGTGATCACCGTGGGCGGTGACTGCGGCGTCGACCTCGCGCCGATTGCCGCAGCTCGCCGCCAGTACGGCGACGAGTTAGCCGTGCTGTGGATCGACGCACATCCGGACGTCTACGGGCCGGGCGAGCTCCCGTCCGGGGCGTTCCACGGCATGGTCGTGCGTACGCTGCTGGGTGACGGGCCTGCGCTGCTGACACCGGCACATACCTTGGCGCCGGAGCAGGTGATTCTCGCCGGCGTCAGGGCCGGAGGTGACAGCGAACACGAGTATGTCCGCAGAACCGGCCTTCGTGTGTACGGCGTCGACCAGCTGGAGAGCGCGTTCGACGGGCTGTCCGGTCCGACGTACGTCCATGTCGATCTGGACGTGCTCGAGCCCACCGAATTCGGTTCGGTCTGCTATCCCGAACCAGCCGGCGTCCGGTCATCCGACCTGGTCGAGCTGATCTCACGACTGGACAACGTCGTCGGCGCGGCGATCACCGAACACGCCCCGGCCTACGACAATCCCGCCGAAGCCGACATCCTCCGGCGACTCGGCGCCGCGCTCCGCCGCTGAGCGTCCGGCGGCCTCGACACCCGGGCCGGACGGGGGTTGGTCTCACTTGATGCGGACGCTCGGCCAGGGGTTCGGCAGGCAGGAGGCGAGGCCCTTGGTTTGCTGCATCATGATTGGGGCCGGAGCGCCTGGGGTCTGGCAGGTTGCGTGCTGGTAGCCGAGGGCGTGGCCGACCTCGTGGTTCGCCAGGTACGCGCGGTAGGCGTCCAGCTGGCCGCGGTAGCCGGGAGTTCCTTCGGCCCAGCGTTTCGCGTTCAGTACGACGCGATCGCGCACTCGGCACGAGACCTGCCCGCCGGTGTCGAGCGGTCGGCAGAGCTGATCGGTGGTCGCGGGGGAGGCGACGATGATCCGCAGCTCGGCCGTCTGGTCGATGCGCTGGAACGCGACCTGGCGAATCGGCTGCCAGCCGCGGCTGTCGGTCAGCATCCGGTGGATGGTCGCGGCTACCTGGGCGGGATCGAACGGCATTCCTTGCTCGATCTCGACGCGGTAGGTCAGTCGCCGACCGGGGCTGGTTGCCTGCTCCTCGCCCGGCACGATCCGCAGCCGTCCGCTCCCGGCGGACGGCACGCCAACGTACGGCGTCCGCTCGCCACCGCGGGACGCCCTGGACGGAACAGCGGACGCGGGCGGTCGTGCCGTTCCGGCCACGGTCGCCGGCGCGGAGACCGTCGTACTGGGCGACCTGCCGAAGGAAGCCGCTCGACCACCGTCCGGCCCCGAGTTGTGCGTTGCCGTGACGGCCAGAGTCAGGAGGCCGACCCCGACCGTCGTCGTCGCGATCGTGACAGACCGGCCGCGACCCGAGGACGTGCGACGACCGGCCGCTAGTCGATGTCGTCCGCTCCCGGTCACCCCGACACTCTAGGGGGCCCGTCCTGCCTGCTGGCGGGGGGTGAGTGCGGTGAGGACGCCGGCGGCGATCAGGAGGGCGGGGATGTCGCCGATCAGGTGGACCCACTCGGTCGGACTCATCGCGACGTGGACGGTCATCACGGCGGCATGCGCCAGGCTCGACCACACGGTGAACCAGATCAGGGACAGGTGGTCCAGTGGTGCCCGCGAGGCGCGGATCAGGAACACGCCGAGTACGACGTAAAGGACCGCGATCATCTGTTCGTACTCGTGCTGCTCCGGCTGCCAGGCGAAGCCGGCAGGCCAGAGCAGCATGAGCGGGTACACCGCGACGACGAAGACGCTCCCGATGACGACGAGCGCTATCCGCAGCCGCCGTACGCCGGCGATGCTCAGCTCGGTGCGCATAGGGGGAGTCTCGTCAGGTTCCTTGACGGAAGCAACAGCTCACCGGGTCGTCGAGACGTCCACGACTTGGGGGTCCGACTGCGAGGCAGCAGCTGGGATCCGCAAGGTGACCGCGGCCAGGACTGCGCCGACGGCAGCGATGACCGCGGCGCCGATGAAGGCCGCCGAGTAGCCGTCCGTCAGGGCGCCGGCGTCACCGAGCAGGTCGGCGCCGTTCGCGGCGGCCACCGCGGTCATCGCGGCCAGGCCGAGCGCGGAGCCGATCTGGTAGCTGGTGTTCACGATCCCGGACGCCAGACCGCCCTCCTCGGGACGAGCTGACGACAGCGCGATCCCGAGACTGGGGATGAACGCCAGCGACATCCCGGCGGCCGCGATGAGCGAGGCGGGCAGTACGTCGACCCAGAAGGAGCCGTCCGAGCGGATCAGCGACAGCCCGGCCAGGCCGACGGTGAGGATCGCCATGCCGCCGACCAGCGTCTTCTTCGGGCCGGCGGTCGCGATCAGCTTGGGCGCGACCAGGATCATCCCGAGCATGATGAATGTTGTCATCGGCAACAGAGCGGAGCCGCTCGGGAATGCGCTCAGCCCGAGGACCTGCTGCAGGTACAGGTTGAGGAAGAACCACATCGGCACCCACGCGGCGCCCAGCAGCAGTTGGGCCACGTTCGCGGCAGCCAGGTTCGGCGCCGCGAAGATCCCGAGCCGCATCAACGGCTCCCGCCGCTTGGCCTGTACCGCGACGAACACTCCCAGCAGTACGACGGCCGACGCGCCGACCAGGAGCGTCGACCCCGCCGACCAACCGACCTCGGGCGCGCGGACGATCGCGTAGACACCGGCACCGAGACCCGCAGTCACAGTCAGCGCCCCCAGCAGGTCCACCGAGCCACGACGTACAGCGGAATTCGGCATCAATGCCGGGGTTGCGATGAGGGCGATCAGAGCGATCGGCACGTTGAGGAAGAAGACCCACGGCCAGGACAGGTACTCGGTGATCACGCCGCCGAGGAAGACGCCCGCCGTACCTCCCGCCGGAGCGGCCGCGCCGTACAGGGCGATCGCCTTGGTCAGTTCCTTCGGATTGCTGCCGAACAACATCATCAACAGGGTCAAGGCTGCCGGTGCAATCAGCGCAGCGCCAACACCCTGGACGGCGCGGCCGGTGAGCTCCGCGCCGACACCGGTCGCGAAGCCGGCCAGCAACGAACCGGCCAGCAGCACCGCCCAGCCGGCCGCGAAGACTCGGCGGGCGCCGAGCAGGTCCGACAGCCGCCCGCCGAGCAGCAACAGGCCGCCGAACGCGACGACGTACGCGTTGAACACCCAGGACAGGTTGCCCGGACTGAATCCGAGCTCTGCCTGCATCTTCGGCAGCGCGACGCCGATGATCGAGGTGTCCATGATCACCATGAACTGCGCCGCGGCGATCAAGCCGAGCGCCCACCAGCGCCGCGACGACTCCGACTCACTCATCATATACTCCTTACCCGTAGGGGGTATCGCTAAAAGACGATGGAGTTACCCTAGGGGGGTATAGACGAGATGCGCAAGTGCTTTCACCGGATGCGGCGCGAGGGTCCTGGCGTACGCTCGCGTCTAGGAGTTCCACATGCTGCGCAGAAACCGATCCGACCGTGACCGACGCCGCCGGCTAGACCGTAGCTCGGGGTACGGCTGCGAGTGGCTGACGATCCGGAACAGCCGTGAGTGGGTGTGTCGCCGGGCCAGCGGGCGAACCCTGGAGCTGGGGGCCGGCACGGGGCTCAACCTCCGGTGGTACCCGGGCGACGTCGACCTGGTCGTCGTGGATGTCGACCGCGAGCGTATCGAGGTCGCGGAGGAGCGCGTCCGTGAGCAGGGTGAGGCGGTTCGCGTAGCTGTCGCCGACGGTCAGCAGCTCCCGTTCGATCACGACTCGTTCGACACCGTGGTCTGCACCTTGGCCATCTGTGACATGGAAGACCGTGCGGCGGCCCTGGCTGAGGCCTATCGCGTGGTTCGGCCGGGTGGATCGCTGGTGCTGCTTGACCACTTCGAGAAGCGCTGGCGACACGGACGACCGGCGACGCTCGGCGAACGGGCCGGCTTCACGATGGTCGAGCGTCAGCGCCTGTGGGCCGGCTACTTCGAACGCGTCCGCTTACAAAAGCCCGTTGAATGAGGCCGCGATCCGCACCGCTGGTGCGACTGGCAGATCTCGGCGCTCGGGCCGAGGACACCCACGACGAGCGGCTCCGGCAGGGCACGCTCATCTTCTCTGCGCTGCTGGTCACGGCGATGTCCACGATCTGGGTGATCACTTACCTCGCGTACGGCGATCCGGTCTCGGCGGCGATCCCCGCGTCCTACCAGGTGATCACCATCATCGGGCTTGCCGTCCTGGCTCGGACACGTCGTTTCGCGACGTTCCGCACCACGCAACTGCTGGCGATCTTGGTGCTGCCAGGTCTGCTGCAGTTGTCGCTCGGCGGCTTCGTCGCCTCGAGCGCGATGATTCTCTGGGCGATGCTCGCACCACTCGCGGCGCTGGCGTTGCTCGGTATCCGGCGTTCCGTGCCGTGGCTGGTGGCGTTCTTCGCCGAACTGGTCGCGCTCGCCCTGGTGGACTCCCGGCTCGCACCGTCCCTGCCGGCGCTGCCCACCGGCTTCGTGGTCACCTTCCTGGTGCTGAACGTCGGCGGAGTCATCGTGAGCGCCTACGTGATGCTCGGCTATTTCGTGGAGCAGCGGGAGCGCGCCCATCGAGACCTGCAGGCCGAGCGGGAGCGTTCGGAGCGGCTCCTGCTCAACGTGCTGCCGGAGCCCATCGCCGAGCGCCTCAAGGCGGAGCCGGGAGTGATCGCGGAACACTACGACGCGGTGAGCGTGCTCTTCGCCGACATCGTCGGCTTCACGGCGCGATCGGCGGTGATGGCGGCGGCGGACGTGGTGAAGCTGCTGGACCAGGTGTTCTCCGCGTTCGACCGGATCGCCGACGCCGAGGGCGTCGAGAAGATCAAGACGATCGGGGACGCCTACATGCTGGTGGGCGGTCTGCCGAACCCGCGGCCCGACCACCTCACAGCGGTCGCCCGTACGGCGCTCGCACTGCGCGACGAGGTCGCCCGGATCGCGGCACGGCCCGGGCAGGACTGGCTCGCCGTCCGGATCGGAATCGACTGCGGACCGGTGGTGGCCGGCGTGATCGGCCGTCGCAAGTTCATCTATGACCTCTGGGGCGACACCGTGAACACCGCGAGCCGGATGGAGTCGCACGGGCGACCCGGCGAGATTCAGGTCACCGAACGGGTGGCGGCGGCCCTCGGCCCGGAGTTCGCCGTACGGCCACGCGGCGTCATCGAGGTCAAGGGAAAGGGCCCGATGCGGACCTTCCTCCTCGATGCGCAGCGGTGATCAGTTCGGGTGGCCCTTGCGGCGGCGGTTGAGGGCGCGTTCGGTCTCGCGCGTTGCCTCGCGTTCGGCGAGGGCGTGGCGTTTGTCCCAGGTCTTCTTGCCGCGGCCCAAGGCGATCTCCACCTTCGCGCGACCGTCTTTGAAGTAGAGGGTCACCGGGACGATCGTCAGTCCGCTCTCGTTGACCTTGCGCTCGATCTTGTCGATCTGGGCGCGATGCAGCAGCAGCTTGCGCTTGCGGCGTGAGCCGTCGTTGAACCAGCGGGCCTGGGAGTACTGCGGGATGTGTACGGCGTGCAGCCAGATCTCCCGGTTCTCGACCATGGCGAAGCCGCCGACCAGCGACGCCCGCCCGGCACGGAGCGCCTTCACCTCCGGACCCTGCAGCACGATCCCCGCCTCCCAGGACTCGCCCAACTGGTAGTCGTGGGCAGCCTTCCGGTTGCGCGCAACCACAGGGTTCGCCTCGGGCTTCTTCACACCGCAATTCTGCCCCACAGCCCTACAAGGCCGAGGATTGACTTTGGTGTGAGGGGTAACCGGGGGTGCTCGGGTTCAGGGGTGAGCCTCAAGTGTCAGTGTGAGCAGGAGGCTCGCGTGGCTGTCTCTCTTGCGGGTATGCCTGGTGGTTGGGCTGATGCGCATCTCGATGCTGCGCGGCTTCGAGCGGTGTTCGACGGGACCGTGGCCGGGACGGTGGGGTTCGAGGAGGAACTCCTGGTGGTACGGCGGGGGAGTTGGCTGCCCGTGGATGCCGCCGCCGTGGTGGCGGGTGTCGGCGATCCGCGGGTGAAGCCGGAGCTGCCGGCCTGCCAGCTCGAGATCGCGACCTCGGTCCATGAGGATGTGGCGGACGCCGTCGAGGAGCTGCGCTCATGCCGAGCCATGGTCGCCGCTGCCTGCGGGCAGGAGGTTGCCGCGGTCGCCGCGCCCGTTCATCCCGTGCTCGACGGGCCGACCGTACTCGCGCGCACCGAGCGAGCCGCAGAGCTTGGGGCGCGCTACCGCGAGGTCATCAACCGACAGTTGGTCTCCTCGTTGCAGATCCACCTGGGCTTTGGTGACGCCGACTGCACGCTGGGCGTCTACCACGCGCTACGGGACTTGCTGCCGGAGTTGGCCGCGTTGGCCGGGGCTGCGCCGTTCGCCGGCGGACGGGACACCGGTCTGTGCTCGGTGCGTCCGGTGATCGCCTCCGAGCTGCCCCGCCAGGGCGTGCCTCCGGTCATCCCGTCCTGGGACCAGTACGCCGTGGACCTCGCGTGGATGGTTCGCGGGGGCGCTGTCGACGCGTCGGAGTGGTGGTGGGAGCTCCGACCTCACGTTCGGTACGGGACGCTGGAGTTGCGGGTCCTCGACGTACAGGCGACGGTGTCACAGGCCAGCGCGCTCGCGCGGCTCGTGCATGCGCTCGCCGCCAGGCTGGCCGACCTGCACTATCTCGGTGAGCTTCTACCGCCGGCGCCGACGTGGAGGATCGCCGAGAACCGTTGGGCGGCGCTCCGCGACGGCGTTCGGGGTGAGCTCCTCGACCTCCGCACCGGCGAGGCCCACTCCACTCGCCGTCGGCTGCACAACCTGATCGACTCTGCCGAGCCCTACGCGTCGGCCGACCTGGACGACGTACGCGCGATGGTGGAGCACCCACCGGTGGACCACCTCCGAGCACTCGGCCCCGAACGCGTCGTCCCCTGGCTCGCGGAGGTCTTCGCCGCATGAAACTGCTGACCCTGCCCGGCGTGTTCGCGCCGATTTCCGACTCCTGGATGCTGGCCGACGCGATCCGTCAAGAGGCCATCGGTTCCGGATCGCAGGCGCTGGACGTCTGCACGGGAAGCGGCGTCCTTGCCCTGACCGCGGCGGCGCGCGGCGCGACGACGACCGCGATCGACGTCTCCCGGCGAGCGTTGCTCACGGTGCGGCTCAACGCGATCCGGTACGGCGCCTGCGTCCGGACGCTTCGGGGCCGGACCTTCGCGCCCGTCGTGGGTGAGCGCTTCGACCTGATCGTGAGCAACCCGCCGTACGTGCCCTCGCCGAGGTCCGACGTACCTCGTCATGGCGCGAGCCGGGCCTGGGAGGCGGGCCGTGACGGACGGATCATCCTCGACGCGCTGTGCGACGCCGCCCCCATCCACCTGCGCCCCGGCGGGGTGCTGCTGCTGGTGCAGTCGTCCCTGATCGGAATCGACACGACCTTGCAGCGCCTGGTTCGCGCCGGACTGGTGGACGTTGAGGTACGAGCCTCGGTCCGGGGTCCGCTAGGCCCGCTGATGCGGGCGCAGCAGGCCGCGGGACTGATCCCCTCCGACGTCGACGAGGAGGAGGTGGCGATCATCCGGGCGACCGCCCGCTGATCAGGTTGTCCTCGTGCTGCCTACTTCGCGGAGCGCATCGACGACTGCCCGGGCGGTTGGGCTGCGCTGTTCGCGCATGATGGCTGCCTGGATGTGGCGGGCCGGGGCGCCGAGTAGGGGTACGGCGGCGATCTTGGCGGGGTCGAGGATGACGTCGAGTTGGTGCGCGACCGTGACGCCTCGGCCGGCGGCGATGAAGGCTTGTGCTTCGACTGGTTCGTCGCCATGGCCGGCGTGCAGGATCGGCGGTTGCAGTTGCGCGTGGGCGAGTACGTGGTCGACGAGGTCGGCGGCGGACCCCTGGTGGGCGCGTATCCAGGGATCGTCGGCGAGGTCGTCCGGCGTGACGGACTTCGCCCGGGCCCGCGGGTGGCCGGACGGCATGAGCGCCCGTGGCGGGTCGTCGAACAGAGGGATGAGCTCGATGTCCGACGGCGCCGGACTCGGCTGGAACGCGTGCTCGAAGACGATCGCGACGTCCAGCTCGTTGGAGGCGAGTCGCCGGAAGGCGGTCGCTCGGTCGACCAGCTGGTCTTCGATGACGTCGTACTGGAGCCGGTACAGGTCGGGATGCCGTTCCTCGAGGACTGCGGCGACCTCCGCTGAGAGGTAGACGAGCGCGGTGAAGAACGAGCCGAGACGGACATGCCCGCATCGCAGGCCGGCCAGGTCCGCGACTTGTGCCTCGGCGAGTGAGAGCCGGCCGAGGATCGCCTCGGCGTGGTCGGCGAGGAGCCGTCCGGCCTCGGTCGCGTGGACTCCGCGTTGAGTACGGCGTACCAACTGCGCCCCGACCTGTCGTTGTTGGGGATGATTGCGTTCTGCGCGTTCCTGCTCGACGGGGCTGCGTACAACTGGAGCGCCGTACATCTGGAGAGTGCGCGTGATGCCTCCGCCGGTCTGGCCGCGGCCGCGTTCACGATGTTTTCGCTGACGCTCGCTCTGGGGCGACTGTTCGGTGATCGGCTGGTGGCGCGGTTCGGTCGGGTGCGGGTTGTGCAGGGCTGTGGCGCTGTCGCGGCGGCGGGCAGTCTCCTCGCGATCGTCGCGCCGACAGCCGGTACGGCGTTGGCCGGCTGGGCGCTGTTCGGGTTGGGACTCGCCGCGCTGGCGCCAACCGTCCTCGGCGCCGCGCCGAGCGTCGCCGGGGTCCCGCCGGGCGTCGCGATCGCTGCAGTCACGACGATCGGCTACCTTGGCTCGTTCACCGGCCCGCCGGCCATCGGCGTACTCGCGGAACTCAGCAACCTCTCCGTCGCCCTCACCATGCTCGTCGTCGCCAGCACCCTCCTGGTCGTGCCCGCCCGACTCGGCCTCCGCGAGCGCTCCTGAGATGTGGGTACAGCGGGGGACATGTTTGACCGGTTCGCTCTGGATGAGGTTGATGTCGCGGGGATCCGGCTGCGGGTGCGGCACGGTGGTTCGGGTCCGGCGGTGGTGTTGCTGCATGGTCATCCACGGACGCACACGACGTGGTACGCCGTCGCGCCTCGGCTGGTGGATGCCGGTTTCACCGTGGTGTGTCCGGACCTGCGTGGGTACGGCCGGTCGGCGAAACCGGTGACGGATGCGGACCACACGCCGTACTCGAAGAGAGCGATGGCTGGTGACGTCGTTGGCCTGATGGATCTCCTGGGGCATCAGCGGTTCGCCGTCGTGGGGCACGATCGCGGCTCGTACGTCGCCTATCGTTCCGCGCTGGATCATCCTGAGCGGGTGGCCCGGCTGGCCGTGCTGGACAGTGTGCCCATAGTCGAGGCGTTGGAGCAGTGTGGGGCCGAGTTCGCCGCCGCGTGGTGGCACTGGTGGTTCTTCGCGCAGTCCGAGAAGCCGGCCGAGCAGGTGATCTGCTCCGATCCGGAGAGCTGGTACGGCGCTTGGACGACGAACACACCGCAGGCGCTCGGGCCCGAGAACCACGCTGACTTCCTGGCTGCGATCCGTGATCCGGCAACGGTTCACGCGATGCTGGAGGACTATCGCGCCGGCCTCGGAGTCGATCGTAGGAACGACGCCGCGGACCGGGCAGCCGGCCGCCGGATCGAGTGCCCGACGCTGGTCCTGTGGTCGACCGACGACGACATGGAACAGCTCTACGGCGACCCGGTCGACGTCTGGCGACCTTGGTGCCGCGACGTCACAGGGCATGGCATCAAGTCGACCCATCACATCGCGGAGCAGGCACCCGACGAGCTGACCCGAAGCCTGACGCACTTCCTCGGCATGACAGACGAAGGCCGCTGATGGTGGGTACCGGGGTCGGCATGAGGGTCATGACGTGGAACGTCTGGGGGCGGTTCGGGACGAGGTGGCAGCGCCGGCACAGGACGATCGCGGAAACGATCAAAGCGCAGGGACCCACGTTGGTGGCTCTTCAGGAGAGCTGGGCGGTGGGGAAGCTGAGGCAGGCCGACGTACTGGGTGCTGAACTGAGGATGTCGTCGGCGTTCGCGGTGACCCGGATGCCGCGTGATCCGGATCCCGAGGTCGAGTTGGGCGTGGCGATCCTGAGCCGGTATCCGCTGCTGCGGGCCGAGCAGCATGCGTTGTCGGACGAGACGGTGGCGTTGCGGGCGGAGATTCGGCTCGGTGATCGCAGTCTGCACTTTTTGACCACCTGCTTCGACTGGGAGGAGGACCGCGAACGGTTGGAGCAGGCGGACAGGCTGGCCGCGCTCGCGTCGAGTCTGTCGGCCTCCGGTGATCCCGTCGTCGTGGCAGGCGATCTCAACGCCCCACCCGACCGACCCGAGATCAAGCGGCTGCTCGCCGTACTGAGTGACTGCCGGCCGGAGCCTGATCCCTGCGCGGGGCACACCTACAGCTCACGGAATCCCCACCTGGGCACAGGGGAGTGGCTCGAGGACCAGCGCATCGACTACATCCTGAGTACGACGCCCCCGCCGAGCGAACCGCTCGCGCCTCGCTCATGGCTGGCAGGCCTCGCCGAAAACGGCGACCACCCACCGTCCGACCACTACGCGGTGCTCGCCGACGTCCCACTCATCACTCCGCACCGATTCTCTGACTGATCAGGCCCGAGTTCGTTTGCTGGGACCGCTGTCAGCCGAAGTCGTCAGGGATGATGCGGAGTTTCTGTGCGATCCGGACGAGGGCCTTCTGGTCGGGCGTGTTGAGCGAGTCGAGCACGATACGGCGTACGGCGCGCACGTGTGTGGGCGCTGCCAGCTGTACGAGGTCGAAGCCGACGTCGGCGAGTTCGGCGAGGAAGGCGAGCTCTCCCATCCGCAACTTGCGCTGCGGGGCCTCGGAGAGGTGGCTGAGTACGAGGTACTCGAACAGGGTGAGGCCGTGCTCTTGCCGCAGCGGCGACTCCAGCTTGGCGGCTGTGGTACGGCGGGGGAGCGGGCGCGGCTCTGGACCCTTGACCCAGGCGGCCAGTCCCGGCACGGCCTCCGCTTCGATCCACAGCCACTTGACGAACTTCTTCGCCGCGTCGACGTCCGGATACGAGCAGAGTTGCAGTTGCCGAGTTGATGCCGGTAGTTGCCTCCAGCCACGATGCATCAATGTTGTTAGATGCAACGATGTTCTGACGCCGGAAACGGGCTCCCTGGAGCTGCGCACCTCGTACTGGTCGAGGGCATCGGGTTTAGCAGCCGAACCGCGGAAGCCACACGGGTACCCATGACGTTCAGCTGCCACGGCCCGATGACAGAGCTGGACAGGAGACCGGCATGACAGGTCCTGGGTGCAGAGCAACCAGTCGGTCGCCCGACCCGCCGGCAGGCCGGGCCGCGCGAGTCGCGATCGGGTGCCGTGCGCGGTGCCGTAGGGTTCGGGCCGTGTCTGAAACCGACTCGCTCGTCCTGCGGCCGGCTGCGGGCCCGCGCCGCCAGGTCCTCACGATCGCCGCCGTCATCGCCGTCGTCCTCGTTGTCGCCGGCGTCATGGCCGGAGGCCGGCCCGCCCTGATCACCTGCATCAGCCTCGTCCTGCTGCTGGCCGCCACCATTGCCGTCTATCTGTCGCGCTCCCGCATCGTCGTCACCCCGGCCGAGATCTCGGCGCGCGGCCTGACCTTCCACCGCCGTCGCGACCGCGCGCTCGCAGCCTCGGTGATCCGGGCCAAGGTGATCCAGCCTGGGGCTGTCTCTGAGACCATCGTCGTCCTCGGCACCGGCGGACACGCCCTGCTGAGTATCAACGGCGCCCTCTACGCGCCCGCCGATCTCGACCGGCTGGTCGACCACCTCGGATTGCCCACCGGCGGGCCGTCCGGGCCGGTCACGACGGCGCAGCTGGCCCGCGAGCGGGCCGGCACCGTTGGCTGGGCCGGACGGCACCCGGTCGCGTTCGCACTCCTCTGCGCCCTCGGCTTCGCCGTCGGCGCGGTGGTTCTCGGAACCGTGGTCGCGGCCCTGACGGGCTGACCCGCCCGCCCCCAGAGTTGATCAGCCCAGCGGCCCGGACAAGTACTACGGCAGTCCAAGCTCGGCGTCCAGGCGTCGGGCCCAGTCCTGGTTGCCCAGATCGGCTGCCAGGAGCAGGTCACGCCAGTCTTGGAGAGCCAGATCCCTCATGTGGCGTACTCGAGCAAGATCGCCGCTTCCGCCGATCACGATTGCCGCTTGGATCCGCTCAATGGCAGTAGGCGGCCAGTCAGCCAACGGCAGCGACTCCACGGCACTGGCCACCAGATCCGCGATACCCTCGGCGCTGCCGGGCTCAGGGAAGTCCCGCGCGATGCGCCGACGGAGCCGCGGAGACAAGTCCATGCGGCAATTGTGACCCGGAGGTGGTGGCACATCCGCTGCCCAACGCCCGGATCTGCCGCATCAGCGACGGCAGTCCTGGTCCCGGGACAACGCTGCGCCGGCTCGGCGCACCTGGTCGCGGCGGGCCGCAGGGCGGATCATCCTGGCCACGCGCGTCTCTGAGCCCAACAAGGCAGGTTCGGACAACGCCTACTCCCAGCGCTACGCGAGGATTTGCGCCCGCAGGATCTCCCAGCGTCTTCCGCTGGTAGTTGGGCGAGAGGTACGACGTCCCGGCGTCGTACCGTCTCCGTGCAAGGGTGCTCGACTGCTTGGTTGCCTTCTTTATGGGCTTTCGGGTGGCGGATTGGGCCTTGGACTTCACGGTCCCTCAGGTCCTGGGCGGTTGAGTGGGTGCCGAACAGGGCCGGGTCGGTGCCGGGGAGGAGGCTGGGTCGCCGAGGGGGCCAGGGTCGGTCAGGTACTCCAGCGGATCGTCGCCCTCGGTCCAGCGGTTTGTGGGCCCGTCGGTGCGGTCGGACAGTTGCCAGCTCGAGTGGTTGCGGTCCTGGGCTACTTCGTCGAACAAGGCGTTGGCGCGATAGGAGTCTCCCCGCCGCCGGCTTCCAGCTCCTCGATCGCCTTCAGCCACTGTCTGGTGCACGGTTTCGCGGGTCGGGTTGAACTGCAGCGTTGCTCTGACACCGGGGTCGTCGGCCGTGTTCTAGAGGCGTGTCATCTGCAGCGAGCCGTGAGCTTCAGCGGGCCGCATTCGACCGGAAGACTGTCAGCAGGTTGCCGATCGCAACGATGTCACCGCCGTTCCAGTGCACCCCCTGCGAGTTCGCCGGCAGCGCGCCGCCGCGCGGCGATGATCGCCTGCTGCGGATCTATGCCGCCAATGACCGCCGCCGTCACCGCGTCCTTGACGCCTCGGCCGTCACCGGGTCCTTGACCGCCTAGGCCGTCACCGGGTCCTTGACCGCCTCGGCCGTCACCGTCGCGGGTGCGCCTTTGAGAAGCCTGGCGACGATGGTGGCCAGCATCTCGATGGGACCGACCTTTGTCGGCCTCAGCGCACCGGTCATAAGCGGCTTCCCAGTGGATCCCCGCCCGACCCGCCGCCAGGTTCTGGGCTGTACACGCCGGCGTCTTCGCGGCGTTCGGCGTACGTCGTGCTGGATATACCGGATGGTGGGTTGGGGGTGGATGATGGCGGTATGCCTCATTCGGAGGTTCCGAATGGATTTGCTGCCGCAGCGGATGGTGGTTCGGGCGGTGGTGCGAGTGCTGACGCGTTCGGCCGGTTGGCGATGGAGCTGCACGACGTCGACGGGGTGGAGGAGACCGTTGAGGCGGTCGTGCAGTTCGCGTTGCACGCGCTTGGCTGCACCTACGCAGGGGTGGTGCTGGTCGCCCGTGGCCGGCGCCCCGAGGTGCTGGCGCTGACCGATCCGCTGGTCGCCACGCTGTACGAGCTGCAGATCGAGGCGGGCGACGGACCGATGATCACTGCGATCCAGGAGGAGCGGGTGGTTCTGGTCGCCGATGTGGAGGCAGAGACGCGGTGGTCGAGGGCGTGGATCACCCAGGTTCGTGCCGCGGAGATCCGCACCATCGTCCATCTGCCGCTGCTGGCCCACGGCCGCGCAGAGGCGGTGCTGAGTCTGTACGACAAAGCGCCGAACGCGTTCGACGACGACGACCTCGCGATCGCGCACATCCTGGCCCGGCACGCGTCGGTGGCGATCGCGAACGCGCGCGAGGAGGAGTCGCTGGCCGAGGCGATCGACGCCCGCAAGTTGATCGGGCAGGCGATGGGGATTCTGATGGAGCGTTACGGCCTGGACGGCGACCGGGCGTTCGAGGTGCTGAAGCGCTACTCCCAGCAGTACAACCGCAAGTTGCGCGATGTCGCGCAGGAGTTGATCGACACCCGGCGCCTGCCGCACTGATCAGTGCGGCTGGCAGTTGAGCCGGTTGGCTGTCCGGTCAGCTCTTGGTTTTAGTCTTGCTTGGGTTCGGCCATCTTGCGGTGGGCGGCTGCCTTGAGGGTGTCCGGGATGACCTTGCCGGCCAGTTCCTGCGCCCTGCTCATGAGTGACTCGGCGACGACTCGGTTCTTGCCGGCCATCATCGCCTCGAAGCCTTGCCTCGCGACCTCGGCCGGATCGTCCTTGCTCGACTGCCCGACCCGGGTGTCGTCCATGCCGGCGCGGTGAAAGATGTTGGTCTCCGTCGGCCCCGGCATCAGCGAGGTGACGGTGACTGCGGAGTGCCGGAGCTCGTCCTGCAGCGCCTCGGCGAAGGACTGCAGGAAGGACTTGGTGGCGTTGTAGACGGCATGGTACGAACCCGGCATCGTGGCCGCGATCGAGGACGTGATCAGCAGCCGGCCTTGGTCTCGAGCCACCATGTCGCGCACCAGGGACTTGGCCAGGATAACGGTCGACTTCACGTTGAGATCGATCATGCGGACCTCGGTGCCGAGGTCGGTGTCGATGAACTGGCCGCCCGAGCCGATGCCGGCGTTGAGTGCGGCGGCCGCGATCGGCCGGTCGCCGAGAGCGGTGGAGAGCCGTTGCACGCCCTCGGGCGTCGCCAGGTCGACCTGGACGGCCTCGACCTGAACGGTCTTGGCCCTGGCGACTCGTAGTTGAGGTGCCACCGTCTGGATCGCGTCGTCCTCGGCGGCGATGACGAGGTCGAAGCCGTGCTGAGCGAACTGCCGTGCGAGCTCGAGCCCGATCCCGCTGGACGCGCCGGTGACCACTGCGAGTTCGTCCTGTGTCATCGACGTACCCGGGTTAGGAGGTGGGCATCACGGTGACGTTGCTGGGCGGGGCGGCAGCTGGTTCGAAGACCTGGGCGGGTTGGAGGGCGTCGAGAGCGAGTGGAGGTTCTTGATTCATTACCGTTTCGAGGTAGTGCAGGATGACGCCCTCGCGGAGCGCCCACGGTGAGATGTCGAGTCGCTTGATGTCGAGCGCGTCCATCGTTGCCTTGGCGATGAGCGCGCCGGCTACGAGCTGTTTGGCGCGGCACTCGGACACACCGCGCAGCTGCGCTCGTTCCCGGGCGGGCATGCGAGACAGGCGATGGACCGCGGTGGCGAGATCGTCTCGGAACAACGTCCGTCGTACGAAGGGACCTGTGCGTTGGGGCGGCGCGCCGCACATTCTCGCGAGCTGCTTGAACGTCTTGGAACTGGCGATCACCCGCTTCGGGTCGCCCTCCCAGCGCAGCCGGTCGGAGACCTCGCGCAGCGTCGCCCGCGCATGCCGGCGCAGCTCGCGGAGCTCGTCGCGCTTCGGTGGATCGTCGCGCAGGAACGCCCTGGTCAACCGTCCCGCGCCCAAGGGGAGGGAGACCGCGAAGTCGGGTCGCGCGTCCCGGCCGAGCGCGATCTCCGTCGACCCGCCACCGATGTCCAGGACCAGCAGTCGCCCGGCCGACCAGCCGTACCAGCGCCTCACGGCCAGGTAGGTCAGCCGCGCCTCCTCCTCACCCGTCAGGAACCGCGGTTGGATGCCGGCCTCGCGAGCGAGGCGGTCGGCGATCTCGGCGCAGTTGCTGGCGTCGCGTACGGCGGAGGTGGCGAACGCGAAGAGCTTGTCGACCTGCAACGAGCGAGCCGCTCTGACCGCGCTCTCGACAGCCTCGATCACCCTTTCGACGCCGTCGGAGGTGATCGAGCCGTCGGGCTGAATCTCCTCACTCAGCCGCGTCGCGTGTTTGACCGCGTGCGTCGGTAGTGGGGGCGCCCCGGGGGAGGCTTCGACCACTTGCAGCTGAGCCGAGTTCGACCCAATATCCAGCACACCGATCTTCACAAGTGCACCGGTGCCCCCGCACAAACCGTCTCGGTGTTGAGCGGACCCAGGTCCGCGCCAAGGTCGCGCGGTGAGCGCGGATGGTCGCTCCGGGTACTGCCCGGAACGGCTCACGACGAGACCCCGCGGCCGGAGGCGCCGGCCAAGCACTACGCGCCCGACTACGCGAACGTCTCGCCGCCCGGTCACAAGCAGGCCAGGGAGTGGACGACGGGGTACGACGGGAGCGCGTCGCCGAGGTGTTCCGGGGGAACGTGCGATCAACCTGGTCCGGTCGGAACGTGCGATCAACGTGGGACTGTCGGACCACCGCCGGGTCCTCGCGCAGTTCATCTTCGGCGACGGCCGGGAGCGGGCGGACCGGCTTGTGTCGGCATTGGCGGACCTCGCTCGGACCACGTTGTCGTCGCCGGCGAGCGTCGTACTGCCGGAGCCTCGGGAGCTCGAGCCCGAGCACGTGATGCTGCCGCGGGAGGCGTTGTTCGCGGAGCACGACGACGTACCTGTGCAGGAGTCGTTCGTAGGAACCGCCGGTGGCGTCGGCGCCCTCGTCGACCAGCGTGATCTTGACTAGGTTTGGCTGGCTGGGCCGGGGAGGCGTCGGAGTTGCTCCTCTACGGCGCGTGCCAGTCGACGATCGCTCGGCGGCTCGTCACCCCGCCATACCTGATGGACGAGGACGTGGGCGACGGTCACCACCGAGCTGTGATGGTCCGCCGACCACGCGCGCAGGATTGATTCCGCTTCCGCGGCGTCGATGCCGAAGCATTCCATCAGGACGCTGACGGCCTCGTCGACGCAGACGGCCCTCTTCATCACAGCCTCACCTCACGCCGCGCACCGAGCCACTCCCAGGGGCTGATCCTTCAACCCGTCGTGGCAATACACGATCCGGTTGCTCCCGGTTCCCATCCGCCGGGCCGTGTATGCCTGCGTCTCCAAGGACGGACTGGCTGGTTTCGGTCGTCGTTCGACGGTTACCGAGGCGACCGAGCGGAGGAGGGCCTCAGATGATCTCCACGAAGAAGCGGCGTACGGGTGGTGTGGCAAAGCGATGGGCCGTCGCCGGCGCCGTAGGTGCCGGAGCGGTGGGGTATCGGTTGTTGCGGCGGAAGCTGTCCAGATCGGCCAACGCGATGTTCGCACAGGCCCCGGTGCCGGGCAGCGTGGTCGAGACCGGGGATCCCGCGACGAGCGGGGAGCAGGCGCCGGCCAACGAGCGCGGCGACGGCGCACAAAGGACCGGCGACGACCGCTTGGTCCATCCTATTGACACTCCGTAACGGGATGGTGACCGAAATCGACGGATTACGTTGAGGGGTGGTGGGCCAAGCCGGGGCGGCGGAGTCGCATCATCTGCGTCTGCTGAAGGAATCCGGCCTGGTCGAGGCAGAGGGAGCGCACCCAACACCCGCGCGAGTGCAGCGCCGACGTCGGCGCGTTGTCTCGACGACGTGCCTGCCATGCTGGCGTCGTACGGCGGCTGGATGGAGTTGGGCAGTGCGGACGAGGGGAAGCCGGTGAAGGACGGCACGCTCGAAGCTTGGGCGCAACACCGCATCCGCGTTCGCTGACGACGAGCCGGATCACCGGAGAGCAAAGGGCACAGTGTGAATCAGCAGGCTGGCGGATCGGCGTTGGACACCGCGGACTGGCGTCGCAAGGTGTTCGCCTTGTACGGCGACGTACGGGCGACTGCCGATCCCGTCGAGGGACACGCGATCTGGCAAGCAGGACGGGCGGAGTTGCTCGCGACGCATCCAGCATCGCCGGTGCCCGTCGACGAACGCGAGGACTTGCAGGTCGAGATCGGCGACTACCAGCCGCAGCTGCGCTTCGACGTTGAGGTCGACACGGAGGTGGAGCCGCGTCGGTGGGAGGTGCCTTCGGCAACTGATGGCGTGATTCCGTTCACCCGCGCCGGCGTGCTGCATCTCCCGCAGGTCGGGGACCTTGACGTGTGGTGGCTCGAGTCGTACGGCGGCGGCGTGTTCGTGCCCATCAAGGACGCCCTTGCCGGCAGCCGCACGTACGGCGGCGGCCGCTACCTCCTGGACACGGTCAAGGGAGCGGATCTGGGCGGCGACCTCCGCGAGGGCCGGCTCGTCGTCGACCTGAACTTCGCCTACAACCCGTCCTGCGCGTACAACTCACTCTGGAGCTGCCCGCTCGCCCCCGCAGGCAACACTCTGACAACGGCCGTAGCCGCCGGCGAGCTGACCGACGCCCAAGCCAAATGAGGTCAGCGATCGGGCTCCAGCGGGCTGTCCTGATGCTGTTCGAGCAGATGGAGCACCGGTACGCCGAGGTGTCGACGAGCCTTGGCAGACCAGTCGATGTGAAGCAGCTCGGCCACGACGTGAGGGCGGGTCAGTACGACGACCTCTTGGCCGTCGACGCGCTTGATCTGCTCGACGAGTTCGTCCACCGGGTGCCGGTGGGTGATCGAACCTTCCGCGGCCTGGCCGAGTGACCGCAGCCGGTCGAGGCTGCGGTCCACCGCGGCCGTGGCGTGGGCGTCGATGTCGCGTTGCGCGTTCTCCTGGGCCTTGCGCGCCTCCTCGTCCGACTCGATCGAGAGCCGGGCGGTCGTGATGCCGTAGTACTCCGTCCCGGCGAGGCTCGCCAGCGAGGCCTCGATTCTGCCCTGTGCATCTTCGCAGGGGATGATCACATGGAACCTGAGCGGGTCCGGCGCACTCGCGTAGAGCTCGACCAAGCGCTGCGCATCCGGCACACTCAGCTCTTCCTCAACCAGCAGGACGACGTCGTACATCAAGACCACCTACCCTCGACGCGATCCGGGTCTACCTACCAGTACCCATCTCAGTCATCATCGATCGGGAAGCGCTCTCAGGTCGACTACTCGCTGGACTCGCTCTGCAGCTTTTCCTGGAGCTTGTCCTTGGAGAGGCCGGAGGTCCCGGAGATGTCGGCGTTCCTGGCCTGTTGGGCGAGTTGGTCGCGGGTCATGTCGCCGGGCTGTTCGCCGAGGTGTTGTTTGCGGCTGGCAACGAAGGCCTCGCCGAGTTGGGCGCGGCGTTCGTCGGAGAGGTTGGAGCGCATGCCGGGCAGGACCTTGGTCTCCTCTTCCTCGACGTGGTGCGAGACCGCGTCGACGAGGTTCTGCAGCACGGTTTCGAACTCGGGGGAGGAGGGATCGGTCTCCGCGAGCTTCGCGAGCAATTGGTCGGCCTCGATGTGTTCCTGCTGGCTGTGCGAGACCTCTTCCTTCTCGCCTGCCTCGCTGGCGGCGACCGGGTAGACCTCGGCCTCTTCGGCGCGGCTGTGCGCGGTCAGCAGCGTGGTCAGCACCGGAAGCAAGTTGGGCCGCTTCTCCGGACTCTCCTTGAGCTCGTCGAACAGCCGCTCGACCTCGCGGTGGTCCTGCATGATCAGGTCGACTACGTCCGCCGTCATACCCCTGCCCCTTTCGTGGTTGCGTGAATCGCCCTGTACCCCGTGCCACACCTGGTCCGCACCGGCTCAGTCCGGCGGTTCCACCGGGTCGCCTTGCTCGCCGCTCGTCACGTCCTGCGCTTGCGGCCGACGTCGTACGGCGTCGTCCTCCGGCGGCTCGTTCGGTTCGGTGTCTGTGACCTGCTTGTCGTCCGGTTCGGGACGGTCGACACTCATCGTCGCCTCCTTGGGTTGCCGGCCACCCCGGTTCCCGCGGGCCGGTGCGTGAATCAGAAGCCGTGGCCGGGCTCGCCAGGCGTCGTACGGCGTTCCTTCATCTCGGCCTCACGCTGGTGGGGCCGGCCGTCGACGAGGTGGTCGCGGACCTGGCGATGCCGCTCGACGAACGGTTCGTAGTACGTCCGCTCGTAGTCCTCGACGATCTGGAACGTCCACCGCCGGTCGTTCACGTTGCGGCCTTTGATCTCCCGCTCGACCTCGTCGGCCACGTCGTCATGCCCGGCGCTGCGCAACATGCCGACGGCTCTGATCACCTCGTTGTCGGCCTTGCCGGTCAACTGGTGGAACTCGTACAGGGCGCCCCGCGCCCGGATCACGGTCTCCATCGCCAGCGTCAAGGCCCCGACAGCCTCGACAGTCTGGGCGTCGACGCCTTCGGGACGCTCGAACCTCTCCGGCAACTCAGTCATGCCAGCGCGGTACCCACCGCTGCAACGTCGGGTGGTTTCTATCGACAGTGGGTACTGGCGATAGAGGCGACGTACTCGCGCCGCGCGATCTGGAGAACCACGATGGATGAGCTCGAGCGGGCGAAACGCCCGAAGTCCAAGCTGGCCGGGCCGTACGGTCATCCGTTCCATCCGGTGCTGGTCGCCGTACCGATCGGCACCTGGGTGGCGAGCGTTGTCTTCGACCTCGTCGCCGTGATCAATGCCGACGAAGCGCCGGTCTTCGCCAAGGGCGCCTACTGGTTGATCGGCATCGGCATCATCGGCGCCCTGCTCGCCGCCGTCTTCGGGTTGATGGATCTGCTGGCCATCCCGCGTGGGACCAAGGTGTTCCGGACCGGCCTGACGCACATGACGCTGAACCTGACCGTTGTGGCGCTCTTCGTCATCAGCTTCGCGATCCGCGCCGGTGCGGGCTACGACGAGGTGAGCGTGGCGGGCTTCGTGCTGAGCCTGTTCGCGGTCGGGCTCCTCGGTGCGTCCGGCTGGCTGGGCGGCCAGCTCGCCTACCACTACGGCGTCCGCGTCGCCGGCGAAGCCACCCAACGAGAGGGCTACCACTGACGTCACCGAGATCTGAGCTCTACCTCGCCCGCGCAGAGCACAGCACTCCACACGCCTTCGCCACGGTTGAAGCCCTCCAGCTCGCCATCATCGCCCTGCTCGCCATCGGCACCGCCGCACTCCCACGCTTCACCAGCTCGGCCGCGGCCGCACCCGTCGTCGACGTGTGACCGGACGTAGGCGCCGTCGTCGGGTTCGGCCTGGCCGGCGGCTACCGCGGTTCACCACGGCCGGGCCGTGGTCGGGTTCGGCTTGGCCGGGCGGTCGCGCCGTGGTCGGGTTCGGCCTGGTCGGCGCATTGCTGGGGTGGATCGGGGTACTGGATGCGGTGCAGCGGAAGTGTCGTTCGACGATGACGAGGGGCCGGCTCATCCAGGTCGTGTGACCGCGACGAGCCAGGTGACAGACCACCGTCGGGGACTGGCGGGCTGGTCAGGGAGTCACCATGATGCGTCGACGCGACGCGGCCCACGGGAACAGAAAGCCCAAGGCCATCGAAGTAACCCTGGACGAGCTCCTAGGTGCCACCGCCGACGCCCAAGCCAACCCTGCCCCGGCCAACGAGCCCCACCGCGACAAGCGCGACCAGGACGAGGAGCCGTACCGTGAGGACGCGCCGCAGCGGGAGGACGCGCCGTACCGGGACGAGAAGCCGTACCAAGACGGGCCGTATCGGGGCGAGGCGCCGTATCGGGAGGACGAGCGGTTCCGGGGCGAGCAACGGTATGGGGGCGAGGTGCCGGACCGGCAGGACGAGCGGTTCCGGGCCGAGGAGTCGTATCGGAGCGAGGAGCCGCATCGGGGCCAGGTGTCGTACCAGCAGGAGGAGCCGCACCGCGATGAGGAGCCGGACCGGCGTGGGGTGCCGTACCGGGATGAGGAGCCGTTCCGGGAGGGCGAGCGATTCCGGGGCGAGGAGTCGTACCGGGGCGACCTGCCGTACAGGCAGGACGAGCCGTATCGGGAGGACGCGCCGTACCGGGACGAGCTCTACCGGGACGACGAGCCGTACCAGCAGGACGATCCGTACCGGGGCGAGAAGCCGTACCAGCAGGACGAGCCGTATCGGGGCGAGAAGCCGTACCGCGACAAGCTCTATCGGAACGAGGAGCCGTACCGGAACGAGCCGTATCGGGGCGAGGTGCCGTACCGGCAGGACGAGCCGTTCCGAGGACAGGTGCCGTACCGACAGGACGAGGCGTACCGGGATGAGGAGCCGTACCGGGATGAGGAGCCGTACCGGGGTCAGGAGTCACTCCGGGGTGAGGTGCCGTTCCGGGAGGACGAGCGGTTCCGGGGTGAGGAGTCGTACCGGCAGGACGAGCCGTACCGGGACAAGGTGCCGTATCGGGGCGAGGTGCCGTTCCGGGAGGAGGAGCGGTTCCGGGGCGAGGAGCGGTATCCGGGCGAGGTGCCGTACCGGCAGGACGAGCCGTTCCGGGATGAGGAGCCGTTCCAGGGCGAGGAGTCGTATCGGGGCGAGGAGCGGTTCCGGGGTGAGGAGTCGTACTGGGAGGACGAGCGGTTCCGCGGCGGGGTGCTGGGGCGGGGAGACGAGGCCTACTCGGAGGGCGAGGCTCGGGGGGGGGGGGCGTCGGTTGGGGTGGCGTTTTTTGGGTGGTTGGTTGCTTGTGGGACCGGCGTACTTCTGATGGTGCTGGTTGGTGGTGTCTGCACGGTGATCGGGTGGGACAGGCTTGCTGCCTGGGCGGGGGACGAGGGGAGCACCGGGCGGCTCTATTTTGGCGCTTGGATTGTTTTGGTTCTGTTGATGGGGGTTGCGGCGTTCTCGGGCGGGTACGTCGGTGGGCGGATGGTGCCGTCGCGTGGCGATCGCCAGGGCTTTGGTGTGTGGCTCTTTGGCTGGGGGGCTGTCGGGCTCATGGTTGGTCTGGGGTACTTGGTGGACCGCGAGTACGACGTTGTGGCGAGAGTCGACTGGCCGTCCTTGCCGATCGCGGAAGGCGACCGTCCGTTGGCCGCGTTGGCTGCAGTCGTTGCGATATTGCTCGTCACGTTGCTCGGGTCAGTCCTGGGAGGTTCCGCCGGGAACAAGTGGTACGGGAGATTGCGTCGCCCCGACGCCGACGACAACGCCCGACGGTGAGCGCTAGTCCGATCAACGGTGAGCCCTCGTCCGATCAACGCTGAACTCTAGGCCGATCGCGCTCGCCATGGGCGCAGTGTGCGAGAGCGGGACCATGTGGGTCTGGGAATGCGTGCCGCTGTGCCCGCCGCGTCGCCGACACCGGCGGGACACCTTCAGGGACGAGCGGCTGGGCGCAGAGCGGGAGGGCGCCGGTCGGCCGGGAGGTGACCGGCACCAAGCCCGAGTTGCACGGACGTTGAGGCCCAGTTGTCCAGCCGCGGCTCGAATCGGTCCGGTTGTCTGGCCGCGGCTCGTGTCGACCCGGTGGTCGGGGCGCGGTCCAGTTGTGGAGCCGTGGTTCGGGTCGGTCCGTTTGTGGAGCTGTGGTTCGTGTTGGGTCGGTTGGCGGGTGGTGGGTCGGGGCGGGTTGGTTGGCGGGGCGTGGGTTGGGCGGTGGGGCGAGGGGGAGTGGGGGTGTTAGGTGGCGGGTTCGAGTAGGCCTAGTTGGTTGCCGTCGGGGTCGGGGCAGGTGATTAGGCGTTGGCGGCCGCTGGACACGATGACGGGGTCGGTTGTGGTGATTCCGTGGGCGGTTAGGGCGGTGACTCGGTCGTCCAGGTCGTTGATGGAGAAGTTGACCGTCGTGCGGCCGGACTTGGCGGGGTCTTGGAAGATCTGGACGACGCCGCCGTCGGCGAGGTGCCATTCGGCCAGGGAGTCCATCGGGCGCTGGTCCGGAGGTCGTCCGAAGAAGGAGGTGTACCAGGCGCACGCGTCCTCGATCTCCGCGACCGGGATCACTGCCAGTACTGCGTTGATCGCCATGGTGTCGCCGGTACCCACGATCGACACCCGGCGCGCGCCCCGCCGTACCCGACAACACTCAGTCGTCGAGGGTGAGCTGCTGTCGGTGGAAGTCGAAGTGCTGCGTCGGGAAGTGGTAGACGTCGGCCAGCGTCATGTAGTCCTGGAAGAACGGATCCCACCGCGTCGGGTAGTGCATGCCGCGCTCCAGTGCCGCGTCGCTCTCGGCGTCCAATCGTCGGTGGAGTTTGTCGATGACGTGGTCGAACATCGTCGCCATACGGTCCGGGCTCAAGGTGCTGCCGCCGGCGTACGACCCGAGATAGTTCACGAAGTCGAACGGCTTCGTCCCGGCGTTCAGCACGCGTGCGAACGTTCGGCTGAAGCCGCCTGGCAGGCGCCCGAAGACGCGAACCAACCTCAGCAACGCCCGGATGATCAGGTAGCCAAGCAGCATGTGAAACAGCAGTTGCCGGTTGTTCCACCGGGTCCCGTTCGACGGTCGACGGAGGGCATCATCGTCGGCAAGTTCGATGAGCTCGTGGAACTCACGGCGCGCCCGCTCCAACTCCGCGTGCACCAAACTCCGTTCCATGACTCATGGTCTGTCGCCAACACGCCCGCGCCAAGCCCGCCGATCGCGTCCGGCTTGACTCTGTAGTCAGGTCCAGGGTTCACGATGAGGTATGCGCACGAGTGAGTTGGCTGGTCGGGCTGGGGTGAATGCCGAGACGTTGCGGTACTACGAGCGTCGGGGCCTGTTGGAGGAACCGCCTCGGACGTTGGGTGGGTATCGGGACTACCCGGCGTCGGCCGTGGGACTGCTTCGATTTGTGAAGCGGGCGCAGGAGTTGGGGTTCACGCTGGACGAGGTGGAGGAGTTGCTGCACCTCGACGGTGGTGGGCCGGACAGTTGTGATGCCGCGCGGGCGCTGGCCGAACGTCGGCGCGACGATCTGGCCGCCCGGATCGCCGATCTACAGCGGATGCACGATTCGCTATCGGGGTTGGTAGAGACGTGCGATCTGCCGCGCGCGGATCGTCGATGCGCGTTGCTGGAGGCGATCAAGTGAGGCTCGAGGTGTTGCATGTCCCGGACTGTCCGAATCTGCTGCCGCTGCTCGAACACCTAGCGGAGGTGACGGACCTGCCCGTGGTGACGCGGGTGGTCGAGACCGAGGCGGACGCCGCGAGGCTCGGTATGGCGGGTTCCCCGACGTTGCTGGTCGACGGCAAAGATCCGTTCGCGGCGGACGGGGACTGCGGGCGTGGTCTGGCCTGTCGTCTGTATCGCGACGACGACGGCCGGATCGTGTCTGCTCCGTCAGCGGACCAACTGCGCGCCGCGCTTGCGGGTGTTGCCCCGCCGACCGAGATCCTGAGCGCGTGGCGTACTCGCGCGGTGCCGTTGAATGCGAAGGAGCGAGCCGCGCATCAGGCGATTCTGCGTGCCTTCGCCGCCGCAGGACGTCCGTCGGCGCAGGATCCCGCCGTACTGCGAGCCTTGCACGACGCCGATGCGATCCGGCTGACGTCGTACGGCGAGATCGCGGTGGCGTACCCGTTCTCCGCGACGCCGACCAGGCACCGAGTACGGATCGGCGACCGCGTCGACGTCTACGCGATGTGTGCGGTCGACGCGCTCGGCATCGCCCCGATGGTCGGTGAGGACACCGTCATCTCCTCGGTGGACGTGACCACGGGCCGGCCGATCACGGTCGTCACACGCGATGGTCGCAGTACCTGGTCACCGGACACGGCCGTGGTGTTCGTCGGCGCCGACGCAGGCGGTGGACCGTCGGCTGACTGCTGCTGCGACTACCTGAACTTCTTCGCCGACCGGTCGGCCGGGGATCGGTGGATGGCCGCCCACCCCGGCGTACCAGGCCAGCTCATCAGCCACCACGAGGCCGAGGAGCTAGGCGCCCGCCTTTTCGGCCACTTGCTCGACGGCGGGGCTCGCCTCCCGGCACACCCAGGAGGCGAGCCCCGCAGGTCAGGCGGCGAGTAGTTCGGCGAGGGTCGTCCGGGCGCGGGCTACGCGTGAGCGGACGGTGCCGATCGGGCAGCCGAGGTGTTCGGCGGCCTGCGCGTACGGAACGCCGGCCAGTTGGGTGAGGACGAAGACCTCGCGCCGGTCGCCGGGAATCCCCGCGAGCAGTTCGGCCAGTGCGATCCCGTCCTCGAAGCCTGGCAGGTTTCGTGGTTGGGCTCGTTCGGCCGCGAGTTGCCAGTCGTGCTCGGAGATTCTCGGGCGGGATGCCTTGGTGCGGAGGTCGTCGGCGACGGTACGGCGGGCGATGGACAGCAACCACGTGCGTGCCGACGAGCGGGCCTCGAAGCGGTGCAGGCTGCCCAACGCCCGCAGGAAGGTCTCCTGGGTGAGGTCGTCGGCCGATTGTGGATCCGCGCTGAGGTGGGTGACGTAGCGCCGTACGTCGCGGTGCAGGGCGCGGACGAAGCGGTCGAGGGCGTCGAGATCGCCCGCGCGCGCCGCGATCGCCAGCTGGGTCGGGGTTCGGTCCGGATGCGCGTCACCCGGTGCCTGGAACAGGTCAGAAGCCATAGTTCGATTCCTTCTGAGATCCAAAGGTCCGGCAGCGCAGGACAGAGCGCACTGCCGGTGAGCGGAGAGAACCTGCCGAATGGCATGGCTCGACCCGGGCGAGGTGCCGAAGCCGGTCGCGCCCGGGTGATTCGTGCTGTCAGGAAACAGCGGTTCCGCGGGGTGGACCCCTGGAGACGATGGCGTGAGCGAGCAGCCAGTTGCGCAAGGGGGTGGGGGAGTAGCTGTGCCGGATGCGTGGCAGGTGCTCCGTCAGCCGTGGACGGGCGGGCAGCCGCAGCGACAGCCGGAGTTGGCCGGCGACGAACCGCAGGATGGCGAACGCGGCCCGCTCTCCGTAGGCCAGCCACAAGCCGCACAGGAGTGCGGCGAGCAGGTGAGCGACCAGCATGCCGATCGAGCCAGCGCCGGTCAGGTGATGGGCAGCCGGATCGGTCGCTGCCGCCATCGGCATCGCGTCATGTGCCATCGGGTGCAGGTCCGAAGGCAGTCCGGCGGGCTCCGGACGGACGAGTGACTGCGTCATCGAGAACACCGTGTGCAGAGCGGCCTGGATCACGAGAGTTCCGAGAACGACGAACGGTACGCCGCGCTCGCGGTCGGCCACGATCCAGGCAGTGAGCCCGATCCATCCGAAGCACATGGCCAGCGCCCACCACGGAATCGCCGCACCGGACATGAGCACGTGACCGAGCGCCGCGAGCAGCACAGACGTAGCCGCGAACATCCCGGCTCGTGCGACTCGAAATCCCCAGCTCTGCTGCATGGCCGAACCATGGTCGCATCCGCCACCTGTGCCGCACTGAACAGGCTCCATCAGCTCTGTGGTCCACCTCACATCTACCGGCTGGAACTGATTGCCGTCCCCGACCGACTCCTGCTCTGGATCGTGCAGAAGGAGTGGGCGTGAGCAGAGTAGAAAGCGCTGAGGGCGCAACGGTTGTCGAGGTGGAGGCTCGGCCCGACGGCGGTGCGCGCGGCCGCGGAGCCGGGTTGTTCCGCGCGTTCTGGCGGTGGCACTTCTACGCCGCGTTCCTGGTGATCCCGGTCCTGCTGATTCTGGCGGCGACCGGACTGATCTACCTGCTCCGGTTCCAACTCGAGCCGATGCTGCATGCCGACGTGATGAAGGTCGAGCAGCCCGCCGGGCTGGTCGCTCAGCCGTACTCGGCCCAGCTCGACGCGGTGCGCAGCGCCCTTCCGGACGCGACCGTGGTCTCGATGACCGAACCGTCCGGGCCGGACCGCTCGACGGTGTTCTCCGTCGCCACCGCGGCCGGGCCCAGGGATGTGTTCGTCGACCCGTACGAAGGCAAGGTGCTCGGGTCGCTGAACCCCGACACGACGCTGTCCGGCGGCGCGATCCTGCTGCACGGCGAGTTGATGGCGGGCCGCTGGGGCGACTACGTGATCGAGATCGCCGCCTGCTGGGCCATTGTGATGGCGCTGACCGGCTACTACCTGTTCGTCCGCGGACGGGTGGCGCGAGCACGTCGCAGAGCCGCCGGAGCAGCAGGCGCGGTACTTCGATCACGCCACGGCCGGACCGGGGCAGTCCTCGGGATCGGCTTGTTGTTTCTGATCGTGTCGGGGCTGCCGTGGACCGGGTTCTGGGGCGCGAAGACCCAAGAGATCGCGTCCAGCCAAGGTACGTCGTTCTGGGGCGAGGATCCCGGTGCGCTGTCGAACCCGACCTCGACCCTGGACGAGTCCCTGGCGCACAGCCACTCGGTGCCCTGGGGCCTGGGCAAGACCGAGGTGCCGCGCTCGAATCCGTCGGACCGGACCGAGTCGGTGGCCACGATCGACACCGCGATCGAGGTCGGCCGGCGCAACGGGTTGCTGCGTCCGATGACGATCGCACTGCCCGCCGACGACGAGGGTGTGTTCTCGGCGATCGGCTACGCCTTCAACGACCCCGGCAAGGAACGCACGCTCCATGTCGACCAGTACGGCGGCCGCATGGTGTCGACGTACGGCTACAGCGACTACCCGGCCCTGGCCAAGGTGGTCTCGCAGGGGATCGCCCTGCACGAAGGCAGGCGGCAGGGCACCCTCAACTTCTGGTTGACCGCGATCTTCTGCCTCGGCGTGATCTTCATGTGTGTCAGTGGCCCGTTTATGTGGTGGCGCCGGCGCCCGAAGGGTACGTCGCTCGGTGCGCCCCGTGGCCGGCTTCCGCTCCGCGCAACTCCCGCGCTGGCTGTCCTCGTCATTGCCCTGGCGCTCTTCCTGCCGCTGTTCGGGATCACGCTGCTGGCCGTTCTCGTGCTCGACCAGCTCCTGCTCCGCCGGATCGCAGGCCTGCGAGCATGGTTCAACGTTGCCGGATAGCGACCCACGGAAAGGACAGCCTGGAGAGTGAGGACTTCCGGCGTACCGTTGAGTTGTGGGCGTGGACGAGGTGCTTGCGGCGCATCGTGGCGCTGGGCGGGAGTTCAGCGCCACCGGGGTGCGGAGCTTCGTGCTCGACCACGGATCTGCTGACTCGGAGGCAGTTGTCTGCCTGCACGGCGTACCGGCATCGTCGTTTGTCTACCGGTCGGTGCTGCCCGAGTTGGCCGGCCGCGGGTTCCGGGGGATCGCGTTCGACCTGCCCGGACTGGGCCTGGCTGAGCGGCCGCGCGACTTCGACTACTCCTGGACCGGGCTCGGGCGCTGGGCGGCCGCGGCCCTGGACGAGCTCGGGCTGGACAGGGTCCACCTGATCGTCCATGACATCGGTGGACCGGTCGGCTTCGAGATCGCTGCCGCCGCACCGGATCGCGTTCGCTCGTTGCTGCTGCTCAACACACTCGTTGCCGTCGACACCTTCCGACGGCCGTGGGTGATGGAGCCGTTCGCTCATCACCTCCTCGGCCGGGCATGGCTTACGACCGCGCAGGCGCCGCTGGTGTTCCGCAGCTTGATGAGGAACATCGGAGTCGGTCCTGATGTGCCGACGGAGGTCATCGACGCGTACCTGCGGCTGCTCGTCGGCGATGACTCCGGCCGTGCGTTCCTCCGGATCATGGGTTCGTTCGAGCGGACGCCGGAGAAGCGGCGGCGTTACGAAGGCGTCGTCGGCTCCGACGCGTACCCGGTGGGAGTGCTATGGGGCAGCAAGGACCCGGCGCTTCCACTGCGCACGTACGGCGTCCAGGCCCGTCTCGCCGCCCGCCTCGGTGACATCAAGACGGTCCCGGGCAAGCATTTCTTCCAGGAGGACTTCCCAGCAGAGGTCGCCGCAGCGGCTGCCGCCTTGGCCGAGCGCGCTTCGTAGAAGTGCTGCGTCATCCGGGAGCGTCGCCCTCCTGGCTGATGGTCCGACTCTGCCGGCTGAGGAACTGGACTTCCGACGAGGTCCTGGCGAGCGTCGCCGCGCGGGCGTAGGCCGCTGCGGCCTCCGATCGTCGCCCGAGGCGGTGCAGCATGGAGCCGCGTGCGGCGTGCAGGAGGTGGTAGCCGGCCAACTCGTCGCAAAGCTCGTCGAGCAGGGAAAGTCCGACGGCAGGCCCGTCCCGCTCGGCGACGGCGACGGCACGGTTCAGAGCAACTACGGGTGTTGGCGTCACCGCGAGCAGCCGGTCGTAGAACCGGACGATCGCCGCCCAGTCGGTCTCGTCGTACCGGGGACTCGCGCAGTGCAGCGCCTGAATCGCGGCCTGGAGCTGGTACGGACCCAACTGACGGCGACGTATACACGACAGCACGAGCGCCTGACCCTCCGCGATCATCGAACTGTCCCACAGCGACCGGTCCTGGTCCTTGAGGAGAATCAGTTCTGCGGAGCCGCCGCGCGCCGGCACTCGCGCCTCGTTCAAGAGCATCAGGGCCAGCAGGCCCAGCACCTCGGGATCATCAGGCATCAGCTTCACCATCAGCCGGGTGAGCCGGATCGCCTCGGCGCGCAGGTCGGACCTCGCAGGGTCGTCGGCGCCGGCGTTGTAGATCAGGTACAGCACCGAGAGTACGGCGCGCAGCCGGCCGGGGAGCTCGGTGTCGCCGGGCACCCGGTACGGGATGCGTGCCGCCTTGATCTTGTACTTCGCCCGAACGAGCCGCTTCGCCATGGCCTCCTCGCTCACCAGGAACGCCGAAGCCACCTCGGCGACCGTGAGTCCCGCGATCAGACGAAGGGTGAGCGCCACCTGGTGCTCCGGCCGGAGGGCCGGGTGGCAGCAGGTGAAGATGAGGCGCAACTGGTCGTCGCGCGGTGGGTCCGTGTCGGAGCCGGAGAGATCCCGGAGCAGGCCGGCCGCGAGCTCTTCGGCGAGCTCGCGGCCCCGGCGGTTTCGCCGTACGACGTCGAGGGCCCGGTGGCGCGCGGTGGTGACGATCCAGCCGGCGGGGTTACGCGGTACGCCGTCGTGCGGCCACCGATCCATCGCGGTCACGAACGCGTCCTGTACCGCGTCCTCGGCGAGCGAGAGGTCACCGAAGAGTCGGGTCAGCGTGGCCACGGCCTGGCCGTGCGCCTCCCGGAAGGCGCGCTCGACGTCGTCCATCGACAGGGCCGGTCAGTGGCCGGCCTGCACCCGGCCGGTCGCCCGGAACGGCCGGACCTCGATCGAGCGATTCGTGGCCTCGACGACCTTCTCTGCCCAGGCCAGAGCCGCGTCGAGGTCCTCGGCGTTGATGATGTAGAAGCCGCCGATGTGCTCCTTGGTCTCGACGAACGGCCCGTCGGTGGTCACCTTGTCGAGGCCGGTGCCGCCGCTCACCACCGTGGCGGCGTCGGGGCCGTGCAGTGCGCCGCCGAACACGAATGCGCCCGCGCTGTCCAGCTCCTCCTCCAGCGCGATCACCCGGCCCATGAAGGCCTGCATCTCCTCCGGCGACGACGGCGCCGGCGCGGCTTGCCCGTCCACCTCGTAGACCGACAGCAGGTACTGATTCATCCGGACTCCTTCGATCAGGCGGGACGGTCCCGCTCGACCTGATGACGAACGGCTGGTCCCCGATCAGGACACCTCAGCCAAGAATCTCAGCAATCTCCGCGCCTGGACGCCCGGTGGCGTCACAAACCGAGCTATCGGTCGGTCTAGGTTTCGAGAGATCGAAGGAGATCCGACGTCATGAATTGGCTGTTCAGGGCAGCGTGCCGGAGCGAAGATCCGGAGCTGTTCTTTCCGATCGGGACGACCGGGCCCGCCGTACAGCAGGTGGAGGCCGCGAAGACGGTGTGCCGGCGGTGTGAAGTGATCGACAGCTGCCTGGAGTGGGCGCTGCGGACCGGGCAGGACGCCGGGGTCTGGGGCGGGCTGTCCGAGCTCGAGCGCCGGGACCTGAAGCGCCGGCGTCGCGAGATGGACCCTTCGGACTCGTTGCCCCGGTAGGCGGCAGAGCAAAGCCCGCTTGCCGGCCGGCAAGCGG
>NZ_JBFAHB010000046.1:0-78004 GCF_040653975.1 Kribbella sp. NPDC050820 | reverse complement strand
CGGCCTGGATCCGGCGCTGGATCTCCCGCCAGCCCTCGAGCGCGTCGGCGGCGTGGTCCTCCTCGGTACCGGCCTTGCGCGACTGACTCTAAGTCGCCCGACCCCCCGCGCATTGGGTGACGGGCGACTTTGGCGTGCGGTGACCGCCGGATTGCTCACTGTGGGCAACGTTGTCATGATCCGTTGACTCGGTGTCTGTGAATGCGCAGACTATCGTCACTGCGCGCAGCACCGTGTAAGGCATGGAACCTTAGTAAAGCGTGAAACCGGGGGCCTTTTCGTCGGTAGTCGCTGGAGGTGAGCTGTGGGCGGTGCGGTAGACACACCTGCGGAGAAGCCCGTCGAACGGGCGGCCCAGGAGGCCAGACCCTCGGCCCCGAAGCGATTCGTCCAGTCCTGGCTGGTCCGGCGGATCGCGAAGGCGGTGCTGACCGTCTTCATCGTCACGACCGGCACGTTCTTCCTGGTCCGGCTGCTCCCGGGCAACCCGGTCGACACCTACATCCAGACCACGATCGCGCAGACCGGCATGTCGTACCAGGACGCCGCCGCGCAGGCGCGCAACCTATTCTCGCTCGACCCCGACGAACCGCTGATCCAGCAGTACTTCACGTACATGGTCAACCTGCTGCACGGCGACTTCGGGAACTCGCTGCTGTCGCCGGGCACGACCGTTGCCGAGATCATCAAGAGCTACCTGCCCTGGACGCTGTTCTCGGTCGGCGTCGCCACGATCGTCAGCTTCGTCATCGGCATCGTGGCCGGGATGATCATGGCCTACCGCCGGGAGAGCTGGATCGACCACACGCTCAGCTCACTCGGGTCCCTGCTGCACGCGATCCCGAACTACATCCTCGCGATCCTGATCGTGGTGTTCCTCGGGGTGAAGCTGCAGGTGTTCAACCTGACCCAGGCGCGCGGCTCCTACACACCCGGCGTGGAGCCGTCGTTCAGCCTGAGCTTCCTGAACGACATCTTCTACCACGCGATGCTGCCGATCCTCGCCTACACACTGACCACGGTCGGGTCCTGGGCGCTGGTGATGAAGTCGTCGACCGTGGAGACGCTCGGCGAGGACTACGTGACCGTCGCCCGGGCGCGTGGCCTGACCGACTCCCGGATCCGGACCGGGTACGTCGGGCGCAACGCCGTACTGCCGTTGTTCAGCGCGCTCGCGGTGTCCCTCGGCTTCGTCGTCGGCGGCTCGATCTTCGTGGAGCGGATCTTCGGCTACCAGGGCATCGGGTACAGCCTCTACAACGCGGTCTCGGCCCGCGACTACCCCGTCCTGCAAGGGATCTTCCTGGTCGTCACGATCTCGGTCGTGGTCGCCAACCTGCTCGCCGACGTGCTCTACAGCCGGCTGGATCCGCGGGTCCGGGTCGGCTCGAAGGCGAAGGGGTGACGCCATGGCCGACGTCGTGACCGCCGGAGACGTCACCGCAATCGGTACGACGAGCGTCTCCCGCTTCAGCGGAATCCTTCGTTCGCTCCGGCGCAGTCCGGCCGGCTTCATCGGGTTCGCGATCGTGGCGTTCCTGGTGCTGGTCACCGCGATCGGGCCGTTCTTCACGCCGGAAGTGACGCCCAACGTGAAGGAGATCCTGCTGCCGTCGGGGTCGCCCGGGCACCTGCTCGGGACCGACAACGAGGGCAAGGACGTGCTGATCCAGATGATCGGCGGCGGCCGGACCGTCATCTTCGTCGGGTTCTTCGCCGCGGCGATCTCGACCGCCCTGGCGATCGTCCTCGGTTCGCTGGCCGCCTACCTCGGCGGCTGGGTCGACTCGGCCGTCGTGACCGCGGCCGACGTCGTCCTGACGATCCCGCAGATCGTCCTGCTCGCGGTCCTGGGGGCGATGTTCAGGCTCGACTCGCCGATCCTGCTCGCGCTGCTGGTCGGCGGGCTGTCCTGGCCGGTGCTGACCCGGGCGGTGCGGGCGCAGGTCCTGTCGCTGAAGGAACGCGAGTTCGTCGAGGCGGCCCGGCTGCTCGACCTCGGCACGGCCCGGGTGGTGTTCGTCGAGATCCTGCCGAACATGGCCAGCTTCATCCTGATGAACTTCATGATCGGCGTGACGAACGCGATCTACCAGCTGGTCGGCCTCTACCTGCTCGGCCTGGCCCCGCTGACCGGATCGAACTGGGGGATCATGCTCAACCGCGCGTGGATCGCGGGCGCCGTGTTCAACGACGCGAGCCTGGCCTGGATCCTCGCCCCCGTCGTCGCGATCGTCCTGCTGCTGCTCGGATTGGTGATGATGACGAGATCCCTCGAGGAAATCCTCAACCCGCGCCTCCGGGACGGGTGATCGCGATGACAACGACGCCATCGAGTCCGTCTCGCGCGGTGCGGGGCCAGGGCAAACCGTTGCTGTCCGTCCGCGACTTCAAGGTCGAGTACCGGACCGGCTCCGGCGGCACGGTGCAGGCCGTCCGCGGGATCGACCTCGATCTCTATCCGGGCGAGAGCCTTGCGCTCGTGGGGGAGAGCGGGTGCGGGAAGACCACGTTCGGTCTCGGTCTGCTGCGCCTGCTGCCTCGGCTGGGCCACGCCACCGGCAAGGTGATCCTCAACCGCGGCGACGGCACGGAGGTCGACGTACTCGGCCTGGACGGGCGCGACCTGCGGCAGTTCCGCTGGCGGGACGCGGCGATGGTCTTCCAGGGCGCGATGAATGCCTTCAACCCGGTGCTGAAGATTCGCGCGCACATGCACGACACGATGCGTGCGCACACCAAGGCGAGCCGGCAGGAGATCGAGGACCGGTCCGGCGAGCTGCTCCGGCTGGTACGGCTGGAACCGGCGCGGGTGATGGACTGTTACCCGCACGAGCTGTCCGGCGGGATGCGGCAGCGGGTGCTGATCGCGATGAGCCTGCTGCTCGAGCCCGAACTGCTGATTCTCGACGAGCCGACCACCGCGCTCGACATCCTCACCCAGCGATCGGTCGTCGACGTGTTGCACGAGGTGCGGGAGCGGCTCGGCTTCTCGATGATCTTCATCTCCCACGACCTGTCCCTGGCCGCTGAGCTCGCCGGCCGGGTCGCGACCATGTACGCCGGCCGGATCGTGGAGACCGGTGGCGTCCGCGACCTGTTCTACGGCCCGCGCCACCCGTACACGGTCGGGCTGATCAAGGCCGTCCCGCCGATCGTCGGCGACCTGCCGGACCTGGAGTCGATCCCGGGCGGACCGCCGAGCCTGGCCGCGTTGCCGTCCGGGTGCACGTTCAACCCGCGGTGCCGGTTCGCCACCGACGAATGCCGGAAGGACGACCCGCCGCTGTTCCCGGTGACCGACCGGCAAGGCGATGGCCATCAGGCGGCGTGCATCCACTGGAAGGACGTGCAACTGGACCGGATGGTGCGGTCCGAGGGCTTGGGGACGGCGTCATGAGCGCCACGGAAACCGTTGCGGAGGCCGCCGCCGAGAGCCGCACACCACTGATGCGGCTGGATCGCGTCAGTCAGGTGTTCGACACCAAGGCCGGGCCGATCCGCGCGGTCGACGACGTCGATCTGTCGATCAACCCCGGTGAGGTGCTCTGCCTGGTCGGCGAGAGCGGCTCCGGCAAGACCACCGCCGCCCGGGCGGCGGCCGGCCTGACCCGGCCGAGCGACGGCACGGTGGCCTTCGGCGGAACCGACATCTGGTCGATGAACCGCCGCGAGTTCGGCACCTTCCGGCGCAGCGTGCAGTACGTCCACCAGGATCCGTACGCATCCCTGAACCCGACCCGAACCGTCCAGCAGACGATCACCGCCCCGCTGCTCAAGCACGGTGTGGTCAAGGGCGCGAAGGCGGCCGCGGAGCGGGCGGCCGAGCTGCTGGCCAAGGTCGACCTGACCCCACCGGAGAACTACCTCTCGAAGTACCCGCACCAGTTGTCCGGTGGACAGCGCCAGCGGGTGTCCGTCGCCCGGGCGCTGACCCTGGACCCGAAGATCATCATCGCGGACGAGTCGACCTCGATGCTCGACGTGTCCATCAGGATCAGCGTGCTGGCCATGCTGGGCCGGCTGCGCGACGAGCTCGGCGTCGGGTTCCTGTTCATCACCCACGACCTGGCGATCGCGAAGTACTTCGGCTGGCACGGCAAGACCGCGGTGATGTACCTGGGCCGGATCGTCGAGCTCGGCCCGACGCCGAAGATCATCAACGCGCCGACGCATCCGTACACCCGGGCGCTGATCGACGCGATCCCCGAACCCGATCCCGACCTGACCAGGACCAAGGGCGCCGGCTCGCTGCGCAGCCTCGAGATCCCGAGTCTCGCGAACCTGCCGGCCGGATGTTCGTTCCATCCGCGCTGCCCTCGGTCGGAGGCCGGACTGTGCGACGGTGCGGTGCCCGACCTCGTCGAGATTCGTCCCGGGCAGTCTGCCGCGTGCCACGTGGTGGTCCGCGACGGCGTCGGCGCCGACCGCCCGGACGGAGCGGCCCGTTGATGCCACCCGGGGTCGGCCGCGCGGCGCTCGGCTGGGCGGCCTTCCTCGTCCTGGCCAGCGTGGTCCTGCTGATCACGCTGACGCCGGGGACGCCGGAGTTCGTCGTCACCTTGTTCACCTTGTGTTTGGGCCTGCTCCTGGGCCTGCTCGTGGTCGCCGGGCTGGTCTGGACCCGGCAGCGGGACAAACGCGAGGGCGGTTAGCAGTACGTCGTACGTCGTACCAGCAGTGCCTGACCACGCGGGCGTGCGGTCATCTTCAGGAAAGGACGAAGGATGAGTCCCACCGGCACCAACGATTCCGGCCCGAACTCCCCGGGCGCGAGCGCCCTGACCAACTCGATCTCCCGGCGGCACGTACTCCAGCTGTTCGGCATCGCCGGAGTCGGTGTTGCCGGCGTCGGGTCGCTGGCCGCGTGTTCGCCGAGTACGCCGAACAGCACCAGCGAGAGCGGGAGCTCCGGCAACAAGGAGTTCCACGGCGCGTACCCCTACCAGCTGCCGCCGAAGGGGCACTTCAACCTGGGAGCCGGTGTCCTCGACGGCGTCCAGCAGCTGAGTCCGTACCTCGACCTGATCTACCCGAGCGGCGCCATGTACTACTGGGCCGACAAGAAGTACGAGTACATGATGGCTGAGTCCAGCTCGCTGGACGAGGCCAACAAGACCTACACCATGAAGCTGCGGTCCGGCCTGACCTGGAGCGACGGCGCGCCGGTGACCGCCAAGGACGTCGTGTCGACGTTCAACCTGCACTGGCTGATGCGTCAGCAGTCGTGGACGTTCCTGTCCGACGTCAAGGATCAGGACGACACGACCGTCGTGTTCACCATCGGCACACCGTCCACGGTGCTCGAGCGCTACATCCTCCGGGCGCCGATCCTGCCGGCATCGGTCTACGGCGAGTGGTCGACCAAGGCCGAGACGCTGCGCAAGGCCAAGGCGAGCCTGGACGCCGGCGACGGCAAGAAGCTGAACGGCGACTTCCAGAAGTTCCGCCCGGAGAACCCGGTCGTGTCCGGGCCGTTCAACTACGACCCGAAGAGCATGACCACCGCGCAGATGACGCTGGTCAAGAACGACAAGGGCCTGTTCGCCGACAAGATCGGCTTCAGCAAGGTCGTGCTGTACAACGGTGAGACGTCGGACATCACGCCGGTCGTGATGAACAAGGACGTCGACTACGCGACGCACGGCTTCGCGGTGGCGAGCGAGAAGTCCTTCCAGTCCAACGGGTTCCGGGTCCTCCGTCCGCCGGTGTACTCCGGGCCGGCCCTGTACTTCAACTACACCACTCACCCCGAGCTGGCCGACGTCCGGGTCCGGCAGGCGATCGCGTACGTGCTGGACCGCAACGAGAACGGCACGGTCGCGCTCGGCGACTCGGGCAAGGCCTGCAAGTTCATGGCCGGCTTCTCCGACATCACCGTCCCGGACTGGGTCTCCGACGCCGACCAGAAGAAGCTGAACAGCTACGACAAGGACCTCGACAAGGCCAAGCAGTTGCTGCAGCAGGCCGGCTGGGTGCAGTCCGGTGGTAAGTGGATGCTGCCGTCCGGCAAGCCGGCGGCGTACGACATCAAGTTCCCGACCGAGTTCGCGGACTGGAACCCGGCGGCGACCAACGCGGCCGACCAGCTGAACAAGTTCGGGTTCAACATCACCAAGCGCGGCGTCACCTTCACCCAGCAGGAGCCGGACGTGCTGGCCGGCAAGTTCGACATCGCCATCCAGGCGTGGGGCGCGTCGAGCCATCCGCACCCGTACTTCTCCTACGTCCAGGACCTCTACCGGTTCAACTACGTGCTGGCGGCGAACCAGGGCGGGAAGGGGATGAACTTCCCGCTGAAGCAGACCACCTCGGCCGGTCCGATCGACCTGCAGTCCGTGGTGGACAAGTCGGCCCAGGGCCTGAACCTCGACGAGCAGAAGAAGAACATCACTGCCGCGGCGCTGGCGTTCAACGAGCTGCTGCCGATCATCCCACTGTGGGAGCGCTACGGGAACAACCCGGCGCTGGAGGGCGCGCGGGTCGCCAAGTTCCCGGCGGACGACGATCCGATCCTGAAGAACGCGCCGTACGCCGACAACTTCGTGATCATGGGCCTGTACCAGGGCAAGATCACCCCGGCCTGACACTCGTCCGGACGGAATTCGGTGGTGCGTGAACCGTTGAGCTGGTTGGCTCGGCCGGGTGATCAGCGTTCGCGAGATCGACCCGGCCGACCTGGCCCTGTTCGACGAGTGGTACGACGCGCTGCGGGCCGGCGTGGTCGCGGGCCGCGAGGCCGCGATCGTCGTCGGCCGGGAGGCGCTCGGGTTCTCGCTGCGGAACCCGGGACCGCTGAAGCGGCGGCTCGCGGTCGGCGCGTTCGAGGACGACCGGGTGCTCGGCGCGATGCTGTTCGAGTACCGGCTCACCGACAACCTGGACACCGTCGAGGTAGAGATCGACGTACCGCCACAGCATCGGCGCCGCGGCATCGGCACGGCGCTGTGGCAGTGGGCGGTCACACGGTCGGCGCAGCTCGGGCGGACCATCTTCCAGACCGAGATCGGTGTCCCCTCGGAGCCGTGGCCGGGCGCGGCGTTCGCGGCTCGACTGGGCTTCTCCGTCGAGCATGTGGAGGACCACTTCGTCGTACCCCTGCCGTACGACGAGGTGCGGCTCGACGAGTTGCGTCGTACGGCGGGGGTGCTGGAGGGGTATCGCCTGACCTCGTGGGCCGGTGGGTGCCCGCCGGAGCACCAGCAGGCGTACGCCGATCTGCACACCGCGATGGATCACGACGTGCCCACCGGCGGGATGACGCGCGAGGTGGTGCCGTGGACGGTGGAGAAGCTGCAGGCGAGTGAGCAGCGGATCGACCGGAACTACCTGGCGCTCGTCACGATGGCGCACACGCTGTCGGGAGCGCCGGCCGGCTACACGTTGATGTATCTGCCACGCGCGGACGCCTCGCATGCGCAGCAGGACGACACGCTGGTACTGCGGGAGCACCGCGGGCACAACCTGGGCATGCACCTGAAGCTCGCGAACCTGGATCAGCTGGCGAAGCACCGGACGAAGCAGCGCTACCTGCACACCTGGACGGCGCAGTCGAATGTCGCCATGCAGATTGTCAACAATCGGTTCGGGTTCCAGGTGGTCGAGGAGCATCGGGAGCTCGAGCTGACCTATCCGCGGCTCCGTCCCGCCGCCCGCGCGGTCGTCCTGGACCCGGCCGACCGGGTGCTGCTGGTCCGGTTCGAGTTCGACAGCGGACCGCTGTGGGCGACGCCGGGCGGCGGTCTGGAGGCGGGGGAGTCGCTGCGGGACGGCCTGCATCGCGAGCTGCAGGAGGAGATCGGCCTCGACGCGCCGGCCGACCCACCGCACCTGTGGCATCAGGAAGTAGTTGCCGAGGGCCACGCGACGGGCTACGACGGCGTCATCAACGACATCTTCCTGGTCCGCACCGACCCGTTCGCCGTCGGCGGCACCATGACCACCGAAGAGCTGCAAGCCGAAAACGTCCATGGCCACCGCTGGTGGACCCTCTCCGAGCTCCAGTCCCACAAGGGCCGCTTCGCCCCCCGCAACCTCCCCGCCCTGATCGAAGACCTCCTACGCTCCGGCCCGCCCACCACCCCAACCCCCCTCGGCCTATGAACCTCCGCCACGGCGCCCGCGCCCTCATCCTGGATCCCACTGACCGGCTGCTACTTCTCCACGTCGTCCTCCCAGACCGCTCCTTCTGGCTCGCGCCCGGCGGCGGCATCGAAGCCGGTGAGACCGCCGAGGAATGCCTCGCCCGCGAGCTCCGCGAGGAGCTGGGGTTGTTGACCGTGGACATCGGGGAGCACGTCTGGCGGCAGGAGGCGGTCGGTGCGTACGCCGCCGGGCACGACGGGGTGCGTAGCGACTACTACCTCGTGCCGACCGCGCACTTCACGCCGGAACCGAACCCTGAGTGGGAGCGGGAGCTTGTCGCCGAGTGCCGGTGGTGGACTGTCGACGAACTGCTGGCGGCTGATGTCGTCTTCGCACCTCGTGAGTTGCCCGAGCTGATCCGCGCCTTGCTGGGCGACGGAGTGCCTGCTCGCCCGGTTCGTGTGGGGTTGTGAGAAGCGTGTGCGAAGTGTGTGAGGAAGCGGCGGTGAGGGGAGGACCGCGGCCTAGCGTCGGTGGTGTGAGACCTCGACATTGTGCTGACTGGTTCGTCCCGGTTCGATCCACCGACGGCATCGCCGTACTGCAGGCCGGGCGGCTGCCTGACGGTCCTCGGGTCGGCATCGCGTTCACCACCCTCGCCCTGCTCCGTGCCGCGACCGGGCCGCGGCAGGAGTTCGTCCGCCTCTCCGAGGAGGCGCTGCGCGACCTGCTGGCGCCGCGCGGGATCACCAGGATCCAGCTCGACCCGGTGCTCGTCGGTCCCGACGTACGGTCCGAGGCGGCGCTGGTCCGCTGACGTCACTCCCCGTGACCGCCGGAGGGGTCTTGCCCACAGCAACGGCCGACGACGGTAGGTTCGGAGCATGCGTGAATCGAAGCTCGGTGACCTGCACGTCTCCTGCCTCGGCCTCGGCTGCATGGGGATGTCCCAGTCCTACGGCGTGACGACGGACGAGACCGAGTCCATCGCCACCCTGCACGCCGCCATCGACGCCGGCTGCACCTTCATCGACACCGCCGACGTGTACGGCGACGGCGCCAACGAGGAGCTGGTCGGCCGCGCGCTGGCCGGCCGCCGCGACCAGGTGGTCCTCGCCACCAAGTTCGGCTTCAAGAAGCCCACCAGCCCGAACGACCCGCCCACGGTGGTCGACGGCAGCCCGGCGTACGCACGGCAGGCGCTGGACGCCTCGCTGCGGCGGCTCGGCGTGGACCACGTCGACCTGTGGTACCTGCACCGCAAGGATCCGCAGATCCCGATCGAGGAGACCGTCGGCGCGATGGCCGAGCTGGTCCAGGCGGGCAAGGTGCGCTACCTCGGGCTGTCCGAGGTGAACGGCGACACGGTCCGGGCCGCGCACGCCGTCCACCCGATCAGCGCCGTCCAGAGCGAGTGGTCGCTGTGGACGCGGGACCCGGAGACCGTCGTACTGCCGACGCTGCGGGAGCTGGGCGTCGGGTTCGTCCCGTTCAGCCCGCTCGGCCGCGGGTTCCTGACCGGGCAGCTCAAGTCGCCGGACGATTTCGAGCCCGACGACATGCGGCGCGGCCTGCCGCGGTTCAGCGGGGAGAACTTCCAGCGCAACCTCGATCTGGTCGAGAAGGTCCGCGAGCTGGCCGCCGCGAAGGGCGTCACGGCCGGTCAGCTGGCGCTGGCCTGGCTGCTTGCTCAGGGCAATGACATTGCGCCGATTCCGGGCACCAAGCGGCGAAAGTACCTGGCCGAGAACCTCGGCGCTGTGGACGTCCAGCTGACCGCGGAGGAGCTGGCGGCGCTGGATGAGGCCTTCCCGCCGGACGCGGTGTCCGGTCAGCGGTACACCCAGGGCGGGATGGACCTGGTGGGCAAGTGATCGGCGTCACCGGCTCCACCGGTCAGCTCGGGTCCCGGATCGCGCGCCTGCTGGCGGATTCCGGCGTACCGCAGCGGCTGATCGTGCGCGACCCGGGCCGGGCTCCCGCACTGCCCGGGGCCGAGGTGGCGCAGGCGGCGTACGGCGAGCAGGCGTTCGCCGACGCGCTGGACGGGGTCGACACGTTGATGTTGCTGAGTGCAACGGAATCCGCGGACCGGGTTGCGTTGCACAAGGCAACGGTCGATGCCGCGCTGGCGGCCGGTGTACGGCGGATCGTCTACACGTCGTTCCTGGGCGCGTCGCCGGGCGCGACGTTCACCTTCGCCCGGGACCACTGGCACACCGAGGAGCACATCCGGTCGTCGGGTGTCGACTTCACGTTCCTCCGCGACAATCTGTACCTCGACTTCGTGACCGGGTTCGTCGGTGCGGAGGGCGTGATCCGTGGGCCAGCGGGCGACGGTCGGGTGGCGGCGGTCAGCCGGGACGACGTGGCAGCGGTGGCGGCCCGGGTGCTGGTGGACCCCGGGCACACCGGGATGACGTACGACCTGACCGGCCCGGCCGCGTTCACGCTGGCCGAGGCGGCCGCCGTACTGTCGTCCGCCTGGGGCCGAAGGGTCCGCTACGAGGCGGAGACGCTGGACGAGGCCTACCGGTCCCGGGAGGGGTACGGCGCTCCCGCGTGGGAGGTGGCCGGCTGGGTCACGTCATACGCGGCCATCGCGAGCGGCGAGCTGAGCGAGGTCTCGTCGGCCGTCGAGGACATCACCGGCCGGCCGCCGACCAGCCTCGAGGAGTATGTCGCCCGCGGGTGAGAGACTGAACGCGTGCCGCTCTACCGTGATGAGGCGATCGTGCTGCGCACCCAGAAGCTGGGTGAGGCGGACCGGATCGCCACGCTGCTGACTCGCGGTCGCGGCAAGATCCGCGCCGTCGCGAAGGGCGTCCGCCGTACGTCGTCCCGCTTCGGCGCTCGCCTCGAGCCGTTCAGCCACGTCGACCTGCAACTCGCCACCGGCCGCACCCTCGACGTGGTCACGCAGGCCGTGTCGATCGCGGCGTACGGCGAGGGGATCGTCAACGACTACGCGCGGTACACGACCGGCACGGTCCTGCTGGAGACCGCGGACCGCCTCGTCGTCGAGGAGAAGGAACCCGCCACCCAGCAGCACCTGCTTCTGGCCGGCGCCCTCCGCGTCCTGTCCACCGGCGAACGCGAACCCGCCCTGGTCCTCGACTCCTTCCTCCTCCGCTCGCTGGCCATCAACGGCTACGCTCCCTCCTTCGCCGACTGCGCCCGCTGCGGCGAACCGGGTCCGCATCGAGCCTTCAACCCCGCCGCCGGCGGCATGGTCTGCACCGCCTGCCGCCCGCCGGCCTCGGCGATGCCGTCCGCCGGCACCGTCGCGCACCTGGCCGCCCTGCTAACCGGCGACTGGCCCACCGCGCTGCAAGCCGACCCCAGGACCCGTCGCGAAGCCACGGGCCTGATCGCCGCCTTCTTCACCTACCACCAGGACCATCAACTGCGCTCTTTGCCCCACCTGGACTTGAGCACGGGGTCCTAGCGCTTCAGACCTCCTGCTTCAGACCTCTTGCTCGGAGCTCTTGGCGCGTTCCTGGGATTGCTGGGTGCCCTTGCGGGCTTCGGGGGTAGTGGTCGGGGCCTGTGCCGTGGGCGACGACAGACCCGAGAAGGCCTTCGATGCGGCGGAGCCTCGCTGGTTGGCGGTCAGCACCTCGGCGGTGCCCTGCTGGTCGGGCGGGACGACGGCGTTCAGGTTCTGGGCGAACGAGCGGAGTTCCGGCTGGGTCGCCATCTTGTCGATCAGCTGGGACATGGTCCTCGGGTCCCGCTTGTTGCGATTGACCATGTCCTGCAGCGCCGACTGGACCCGCTGCGGGTCCTCCTCGAGCTTGCGGTTCAGGAACTGCGACAGCTTCTCGACGCGCATCGCGTGCGGGCCGGACGACGGCGGGTGGAAGTCCTTCACGTTGTCGGTGACCAGGACGGCCGACTCGCTGTGGACGGCGCCCGCGAGCACGTGCTTGTCCTTCGGGTCGGCCTGCATCTGCGGCTCGAGGCCTTCATGTCCGCTGGTCATCGCCCGCGGGAAGACCTTGTTCATCGTGGCGATGCGCTTGTCGATCTTCTCCTCGGACACCCCGGGCGGCCGGTTGCGGCGCATCTCGTCGAGGACGTGCTGCGACCAGCGCGGCTCGAAGGTGTCCCGGTGCGCCAGCGACATCAGGATGTCGTTGGTCAGCTGACCACGGATCACGTTCGCGTCGAGGAACGCGCGCTCCGGTCGCAACGGAGTGCTGGGCGCCGACTCGGTCATGACTGCCGCCCGTCATCGTCGGCCGCATCCCACGGCTCCTCGTCCAGCATCTCCTGCAACGCCGCGCTCCGCTCGTCCCGGCGCTTGGCGTCCCACGCGATCACGTCGGCCAGGCGCACCCAGTCGACGTACTCCGAGGACCGGAAGGGAACGGCGCCCTCGGCAACGTACGCGCGGAGGTCGTCCCGGGCCATCCCGATCGCGTCGGCCGCCTCGTCGATCGGCAACTCCGGCCGCAGCGGCGTGACCTTCACCGCCTGCCCCGCCCGCATCGCCTCGATCACGTGCCGAACCGCGCTGAACACCTGCGCCGGAATCTCCTCCCGCACCCCATCCGGCCCCACCACAGCCGGCCCACCCGGCACCACCCGACTCTCATCCGATTCCAGCAGATAGATCCGCGAGTCAGTACTAGGCCCGGACATGCCCAGAGTGTAATTCACCACCCGTCCACCCACCTGTGGATAACCCCACCTCCCGGAACCGAACGTATGAAACAGTTACACCCTCAGTAGCCCCACCCCGCGCCCCGGAGGCCCCCGCATGCCCAGGCGACTAGCCACCGCAGCCCTCATAACCACAGTCGCCACCCTCCCCGCCTGCACCCCCGACAACCCCAAACCCCCACCCTTCACGCCATCAGCTCCCTCGACGAGTACGACGGGTTCGCCGTCGGCTACGCCGCAGCAAGCAGCCGCGGCCGCGGCTGAAGCGGCCTATCGTCGATACCTTGCAGTCAAGGACGCCACGGCTGTCAGCGGAGGACACGCTGTCGGCGATCTACCGACAGTGGCGACGGGAGTGATACTCGGTGCCGAGCTCAATCAGGCAGCTACCTTCCGCGGTCGGAAATGGCACGCCGTCGGGCAGACGAAGGTGCTGTGGACGAAGCCTCTCAAGATCGGCCCGGTAGGAACCAACGGCGTGATCACGGCGATCACGGTTCAGGCTTGCTACGACTCCTCGGGGATCACCGCAGTCGACGCCACAGGCAAGAGCGTCAAGAAGCCCGGTACGCCGACTCGCTGGCTCGACGAGATGCAGATGCACCTCGTCAAAGGTGCATGGAAGGCGTACTACGGCATGAACAAGGCGGCCACGTGCTGAGCCGCGCCACAGCGGCCGCCCTCGTCGTCACCCTGTTACTGATCACGTCGATCTCACCTGTCCGAGCGAACCCACCTGGCGCCACGCCAACAGTTGGGCCACCTGTCTGTCGGGTCGACCACATTTCGGGCGGGTGCGACGTGTCTGTTGGGAAGGACGGGCAATCGCAGCCAACGCGCGAGGGTCGTGGCGAACAACCCACGAACACTGGCGTGAGCGGCTGCGTTTTCAAAGGCCAACCCATTCCGTGTCGGACGGAGAATGGGTTTTGGGATGGGGCGTCGGGTTGTTACTTGACGCAGACGCCGACCTTGGTGTCGCTTGTGCATTCGGCTAGTGACTACCCGCCGGGGACGAAGTTCTATCGGTGTTGGGTCGTGCTGGGGGTGGTGGAGGGGCGGCCGCAGGGCATCGAGCGGTTTGAGCCGGTGATTCGGCCGCCGGGGGACGTGGTGGTGGCCGATCCGCGGGTGGTGGCTCGGCGGGTGGTGGAGAGTATGGCGTTCCGAGCGCCGCAGCTGGGGTTGTCGCCGTACGTGCAGAGCGCGACCGGTGATGGCGTCGTGAACGTGCCGATCTGGATGTGGGTAGCGGATCCGGGCGAGAACACCACCGGCCCACTCACCAAGCAGGCGACCCTCGACGGCGTCACGATCGTGGCGACCGGGACGGTGGACCGGATCGAGTGGACGATGGGCGCCGGCGACAAGGTGACCTGCAAGGGCGGAGGTACGCCGTTCACCCGCGCCTACGCCGAAGGCAAGTCCCTGAAGGAGATCCCACCGTCCCCCACCTGCGGCCACAAGTACCGCAAGACCTCCCGCTGCGAGAACACCGGCAAGTTCCAAGTGACCGCAACCGCCTACTGGAACGTCCACTGGACCGGCGGCGGCATGCAAGGCAACATCCCCCTCAACTTCAGCCGCTCCATTCCCCTCGGCGTCACCGACCTTCGCCCCGTACTGGTGGCCCCAGAGGGCGGAACTGCGACAGCTCAAACAACCCCAAGGCCGTGCCAGTAATCGGCGAGCAGACCGAGCGTGGATGCACCGTGCTTCCTGACCCGCAGCCGTCGGTCCATGCATGTCCCGGGAGGTCGTCGGCATCCTCGGCGGGCCGGCGCTGTGGTCGTCTCATGCTCCGGCGGCTAGCCGCATCAGGACTAGTAGTGGCGGTCGCCATCGCTCTTTCCGCCTGCACCACCGACAGGGACGACCCGCCGCCTGCCGCGGTCCCGGCGGCGAAGTCGGCCCCAACACCGCGCGCGTCGGTCAGCTCGATCCCACGGTCGCCGGCGGCGGCGCGCGCTGAGGCGGTGTCGGGAGCCTCCGAGGCTTATCGGCATTTCATCGCCGCCACTGACACCGCGTACGCCAGCGGTGGCGTGAACGTTGGCGGGCTGAAGAAGTACGCGACTGGGGTGATGCTCAAGGCGGAGTTGAACCAGGCTGAGATCTTCCGAGGCAGGAAGTGGCACAGTATCGGCCGCCAGCGGGTGGTTTGGGTCAAGCCGCTGACTGTCGGGACGCCGGACGCCAACGGTCAGATCAACGAGGTGACCGTACAAGCGTGTGTTGACGCCGCCACGGCCACCGCCGTCGACGCGAGCGGGAAGAGTGTGAAGCTTCCCGGGACCCCCACCGAAGCCATCGACGAGATGCGCATGCGCCGCGTTCAAGGTGCTTGGAAGGCGGAGTACCCGCAGAGCAGAAAGGCCGGCACCTGCTGATTTTTCCAGGTGCGTGCGGTCTCAGTCGTCTGCATCGTCGCCTCCTGGAGCAGCCGATCTCCCGCTGGACAACTGTCCGCACCACGTAGCGGCCCGCACCACCTAGCGCGAGGGGTGCTGCGGCGAGGGGCGAGAGGGCGGGCCGGCGCGCGGATCAGCCGGTTAGAGGTTCCGTTCGGTTGGCGGGGTGTCACGGTGAGGGGGCCTGCGCGGGGGCGGAGGGGTGCGGGGTGGCTCGATGGGGGTGGTCAAGGGTGGGATGCCGTCTAGTGCGACGGTGTGGGCAGTCTTCGGTGGGCGGCCGAGGGTGGGGTGGGTGCCTCGGTGGTCTGGTGGGAGGACTGAATTCAGCTGTTGCGCGAAACCTCGGAGGTCATTCCGGGAGGCGAGTTTGTCGATCAGGGTGGACAACGTGTTCGGCTCGCGGTCGGTGCGGGTGATCATCTCGTGCAGCGCCTTGACCACCAGCCGGGGGTTTTGGTTCAGGAGGCTGTTCAGGAAGGGCGATGTCTTCTCGACCGGCATTGCGTGCGGTCCGGTGGCCGGCGGACTGAAGTCCTTGACGTTCTCGGTCACCAGGATGGTCGACTTCGAGTGCACCGCGGCCGCCAAGACATGCTTGTCCTTAGCATCAGCAAGCATGTCGGGCTCGAGGTGCTCGTACGCCTCGACCATGGACCGCGGGAACGCGAGGTTCATCTGGTTCAACCGACGGGCGATGGCCTGCTCCGACAACCGCGCGGGCCGATTCCGCCTGACTTCGTCCAGCACCTCGGCGGACCAGCGCGGCTGAAACACACCATGGTCTGCGAGCGTCAGCAGGACGTCCGTCTGCAGATACCCGCGCAGGACGTTGGCGTCCAGGAACGCCCGTCGCAACGGCTCCGGCACCCCTACCTGTCCTGACCCGATTCAGGTGAGTCATCCTCATCGTCGTACGCGGATTCGTTGAGCATTGCGTCGAGGGCCTGTCGGCGTTGCTGACGCAGTTGCGCGTCGAAGGCGAGTACGTCGGTCAGTCGCACCCAGTCGACGTACTCGCTTGAACGGAAGGGGATCGCGCCGTCGGCGGCGTAGGACCGCAGCTCGTCGCTCGCCATGTCGATCGCGGCGGCGGCCTCGTCGATCGGGAGCTCATGGCGGAGTGCGGTGACCTTCACGGCGAAACCCTGGCGCATCGATGCCTCGACGAACCGCATCGCGGCGAACACCCCAACCGGAATCTCGTGCCTGGTCCCGTCCGGGCCGATCAGCGCCGGGCCACCTGGGACGAGCTGCCGGTCGTCGTCCCCGGCCAGCAGAAAGATCTCGGACTGACTAGGTAGTACGTCCATGTCCATGAGCTTATGGCTCCTCTCGCCGGCGACGGTCGGTGTCAGAGTTTCATACCTGGGGTGGTCGGTGGGGTGGGTTATCCACAGGCGTTGGGGGTGGGAGAGGATGCGGTTATGTCGCCTATTGGTCGTCGTCGGGGTCGGGGGTTGGAGTCGCGGGGTGGGGAGAAGGTGGTGGTGGCGCCGGAGCCGCATCCGTCGGGGGCCCGGCCGCCGGTGATTCCGGCGGAGCTGGTGCCGCGGCACGTGGCGATCGTGATGGACGGGAACGGGCGGTGGGCCAAGCAGCGCGGGCTGCCGCGGACCGAGGGGCACAAGGCAGGCGAGGCGTCGCTGCTGGACGTGATCAAGGGCGGGATCGAGGTCGGGGTGAAGTACATCTCGGCGTACGCGTTCTCGACCGAGAACTGGGCCCGCTCGCCCGAGGAGGTGCGCTTCCTGATGGGGTTCAACCGGGAGGTGATCCACCGCCGGCGCGACGAGCTGGACGCGATGGGCGTGCGGGTGGTCTGGTCCGGGCGGCGGCCGCGGCTGTGGAAGAGCGTGATCGACGAGCTCGAGTACGCCCAGGAGCGGACCAAGCACAACGACACGATCACGCTGCAGTTCTGCGTGAACTACGGCGGCCGCGCGGAGATCGCGGACGCGATGCGGTCGATCGCGCGCGATGTTGCCGACGGCAAGCTCAAGCCGGACCGGATCACCGAGCAGACGGTCGCCCGGCACCTGTACGCGCCGGACATCCCCGAGGTGGACCTGTTCGTCCGCTCGTCGGGTGAGCAACGTACGTCGAACTTCCTGGTCTGGCAGCTCGCGTACGCCGAGATGGTCTTCCTGGACACGCTCTGGCCGGACTTCGACCGCCGCGACCTGTGGCGTGCGATCGAGCTCTACGCCCAGCGCGATCGCCGGTACGGCGGCGCCGTACCGAACCCGGTCGCCCCGGCCTGACCGCCGTACCAAATCCCCAGCGGTGGAACGGCGGTGGACTGGGGTGCGTCTAGGCTCGTTGGACGACTGACCGAGGACAAGGAGTACGACGTGCCGGACCAGCCGACGGATGAGACGCCGCAGCAGGCGGTGGAGCGGGAACTGCGGGCCGCCCAGGAGGAGGTCCGCCAGGTCGGCGACGTCCTGCGCGCCGCCCTCGCCGAGGACGACCGCCTGGCCGCCGAGGCTGACGAGGCAGGACGCTGATGGCCGACGAGGCCGAGGTCGCTTTCCGGACCGAGCAGATCGCGACCGCGGTGACCAGGGCGCGTTCGACGATGGCGGCGGTGGCCGATGCGATGGGCCCGACTGGGTTCGTTCGGGTGTTGGAGCGCCGGCTGGAGGACGTCGAGTCCCTGCGTACCGGCGCCGGTTGGGTCCGAGAGAACGAGGCCGACGCCCGGCTGATCAACGCCGACCCGCGGAGCGAAGATGTCCAGCGCTACCAAGCGGACGAAAGCGTGCGCGGCGCGTTCCGGGGTGTTCAGAACACAGCCGGCGTGCTGGTGGACCGGCTCAACGGCGCACGGCGAGAGCTCCACGAACTGGGGGAGGAACTCGCGGAGAGTGCGGAGACGCTTGACCGCGGGCTCGACCACCTCGACAAGCTCGAGGAGTTGCCGGGTCGACAGACCCCGGAGACCGGGCTGTTGCGAGTCCGGCTGGAGAACCTCCGAGGCGCCGTCGGCGTCGCGACTGAGAGCTTCGAGCGGGCAACGGCTCGGCTCGAGTCGGCTCGCAGCGCGGCTTCGGCGCTCGAGACCTCCGTGCTGCAGGTGGATGGCAGCGGGCAGCACTCGGTGCTGATCGACAGGACGAGTTCCCAGCTCGAGACGGATATCAGCGTGGCCCGTGAGGGGATGACCAGCCTGAGTGGGCAGCTGCACACCGTCGGGCACAGCGCACACGAGGCAGCTCAGCAGAGCATCGAGCTGGCCGACAAAGGCGCGGAGCTGGCACGAACGTTCCAGGTCGGGCTGAACCCGCAGCCGGCCGAACCGCGCCAGAGCTCCGGCATGGGCGAGCAGGACCGTAAGCACATGCCGACCGCCCCGTCGCCCGACAAGAGCCTCAGACTGTAGCGCGCGCAACCTGCAGCCCAGCGCAAAGCCGCAGCTCAGCGCGACCTGTAGCCCAGCGCAACCTGCAGCCCAGCGCGACCTGCAGCCCAGCGCGACCTGCAGCCCAGCGCGACCTGTGGCTCAGCGGCCGGGGGAGGGGAGCAGGCCTCGTTCGATGGCGACGGTTACGGCTCGGGTGCGGTCGTCGACATCGAGCTTGGTGAAGAGGCGCTGCAGGTGCGTCTTGACAGTGGCCTCGCCGATGAAGAGCTCACGCCCGATCTCGGCGTTGCTCAACCCACGAGCGACCGCCGCCAGCACCTCGAGCTCCCGCGGCGACGGCTGCGCGCTGGCCGGCGCGGCCGGCGTACGCAGCCGAGACATCAACCGCGCAGCAACCGGCGGCGCGAGGACAGTCTCGCCACGCGCCGCGGCGCGGATCCCGTCGAGCAGATCCGCATGCGGCGTGTCCTTGAGCAGGTAGCCCGCGGCACCGGCCTCGACCGCGTGCAGGATGTCGGTGTCCGTGTCGTACGTCGTAAGAACGAGCACCCGAGTCGACGGATACCCGGACACAATCGCCCCGGTCGCCGCCACCCCGTCCATCCGCGGCATCCGCAGATCCATCAGTACGACGTCCGGCTTGGTCGACTCCACCAGCGCCAGGGCCTCCGCGCCGTCGCCGGCCTCGCCGACCACCGAGATGTCCTCGGTCACGGCGAGCATCCCGGCCAGGCCCGACCGCACCACCGGATGGTCGTCAACCACCACTACCCGAATCACACGTCCTCCGCTGGGATCAACACCTGCACCCGGGTGCCCTGACCCGGCGCGCTCTCCACCTGTACCGAACCACCCGACTCCTCGACCCGCCCGCGCATCGCCGCCAGCCCGTACCCGGCGTCGGCCGTGGACGGCGTGAACCCGGTGCCGTCGTCGCGGATCTCGATCCACACACCGTCGTCCGAGATGCCCAGCGTGATCAGCACCTGCGTCGCGGCCGCATGCTTGCGCACGTTCGCCAACGCCTCCTGAGCCGATCGCAGCAGCACAACCTGCTGCGCCTGCGGCAGCGCGGCGACCTCCTCGTCCGGCAAGTCGAGCGACACCTGGACGTCGACGCCGGTCTCGGCCGCGAACCGCTCCGCCTGCCGCCGCAGCACCTCGGTCAACGTGGCCTCGGACAACGCAACGGGGGTGAACGCTGCAACCAACGCCCGCGCTTCGGCGAGATTCTCCCGCGCAGTGTCCTCGATCGCCGCCAGTCGGGCCGCGGCCCCGTCGGTCCCGCCGCGCTGCAGCTCGACCGCGGCCGCCTGGGAGAGCATCACGATGCTGGTCATGCCTTGCGCGAGGGTGTCGTGGATCTCGCGCGCCATCCGCTCCCGCTCGGCCATCACGCCGGCGCTGTGGTGCGCCTCGGCGAGCTCGTCGCGCGTCGACTGGAGCTCCCGGATCAGCTCGGCCCGCTGCTCGCTCTGGGTGATCACCCGCTCGATCCAGATCCCGAACAGCAGGCTCACGACCAGGCTGACCGCCATCCACGGCAGGACCGACCAGAACGCGTCCCAGCCCCAGCCGGCGTTCCACAGCTGCGCGGAGCCGACCCCGAGCACGAGCAGCACGCTGAAGGCCGCACCTTCGCGCACCCGCTCGCAGAGCAGCCACATCTGCCCCGACACGATGAACAGCAGGAACACCGACTGCGGGTACAACGCGACCAGCACCATCAGGCACCCGAGCATCACGAGCCGATACCCGTACGACGGAAGCCGCCGGCGCGACGTGATCGCGGGCACCGCGATGAACTGGTACGCCGCCGCGAGCACGACGATCGTAGCCGTGTAGACAATCCGACGACCCGTGCTGAGGTCGGTCGCGAAGGAGACCGCGAACGTCACCGCGAGCAGCACCCAGAACACGATGTGCCAGCCGATCAGCGTCCGCATCCAGATCGGCTCGTCCACCACCCGGTTCTGCTCCACGATGTCTATCTTCCTCTCATCTGATTGTCGGCAATCAACCCGCTGTGATCGTCGACAATCAACCCGCGTCCCGGCGGGTCCAGCGGAACACTCGCTGAGCGACGACCAGACCGACGACCAGCCACGCCGACAGGACCAGCGCGCCGAGACCGAGCTGCCACGAGCCGCCCGGCTCGTTCGCCTCGAAGCCGTCCGGCAGGAACACCGACCGCATCCCCTGCGCGAGCCACTTCAGCGGGAAGATCTCCGCGACCGACCGCATCCACGCCGGCAGGCTGCTGTAGACGAAGTACACGCCGGAGATGAACTGCAGCAGCAGGACGACCGGCGTCACGACCGCCGACGCGGCCTTGCCCGACTTCGGCACGACGGAGAACGCGATCCCGAGCACCGACCCGGACGCCGTACCGAGGACGAAGATCCAGAGGAAGTGCAGCCACTTCACCGGCTCGGTCGGAATGTCGACACCGAGCAGCAGGCCGGCGATCACGAGCAGCAGGCCGAACTGCAGGATCGAGGTGACCAGGACCAGCCCGATCTTGCCGATGAAGTACGACTGCGGCGACATCGGTGTGCCGCGAAGGCGCTTCAGCAGGTCCTCGTCGCGCTCCATCGCGATCGTGATGGACAGCGACTGGAAGCTGGTCAGGAAGATGCCGGAGGCAATCATCCCGGGCGTGAAGTAGGTGGCGGCGTCGACCCCGCCGGAGAAGTCGGTGCCGCTGAACACGGCGGAGAAGATGCCGAGGAAGATGATCGGGAAGAAGAAGGTGAAGATCAGCTGCTCGCGTTCGCGGAAGAACTGCTTCACCTCCAGCCCGGTCCGGGACAGCCCGACCTTCATCGGCGACGGCAACGGCCTGCTCACCGTGCGACTCCGTTCGACGACGCTCACTGCACTGCTCCTTCCAGCACCGGAGCGGCCGCGACCGCTCCGATCAGGTCCAGGTAGATGTCTTCAAGGCTCGGCCGCCGTACCTCCAGCTCGGGCACCTCGCCGCCGTACTCCGCCAGCAGCCGGGCGACCTCGGCGGTCGGCTGGTCGGTGCGGACCTCGCGCATCCCGTCCGCGGACAGCCAGGAGACCCGCGCGGTCCGGGCGCCGCGCCCGCCGAGGGTCTCCGGCGTCGCGACCTCGACCATCCGGCCGTCGGCGATCACGCCGACCCGGTCGGCCAGGTGCTCGGCCTCGTCCAGGTAGTGGGTGGTCAGCAGGATCGTGGTGCCCGCGGTCCGCAGGTTCTCGATCAGGGTCCAGAACTGCCGGCGTGCTTCGGGATCGAAACCGGTAGTCGGCTCGTCCAGGAACAGCAGCTCGGGGTTGCCGATCACGCCGAGTGCGACGTCGAGGCGGCGGCGCTGGCCGCCGGACAGCTTCCGGGTCCGCGTACGGCGCTTCTCCTCGAGACCGACCGCGGCAATCACCTCGTCGGGGTCCCGGGGGTCCGGGTAGTAGCCGGCGTAGTGGTTCACGAGCTCGGCGACGGACAGTTCGGCCTCGTCGCGAGACGTCTGGGTGACGATCCCGAGCCGCGCCCGCCAGTCCCGGTCAGCGCGCGCCGGGTCGGCGCCGAGCACGCTGACCTCGCCGGCGTCGGCGTGGCGATACCCCTCCAGGATCTCCACGGTCGTCGTCTTGCCGGCGCCGTTCGGGCCGAGCAGCGCGAACACCTCACCGCGGTGGATGTCCAGGTCCACCCCGTCCACCGCCACCTTGTCCGGGTACCGCTTCACCAGCCCCCGCACCCTCACAGCCGTATCTGTCTCCATGCCTCCAACCCTCCCGTGCAGGGGGCCGCCCGCGGGAGCACCACCCGGATGACGCTCTGTCCCCCGACCGGTGGACAAGCTGCGCCACGCCCGGGAGGGCTGACGGGGTGGGGTGGTTGCGGCTAGCGTCGGGGCCATGGCTCAGACGGTGCGTGGTGTGGTGGCGGCGGGTAAGGGTCAACCGGTCTCGATCGAGGAGATCACGATCCCGGATCCCGGACCGGGCGAGGCCGTGGTGAAGGTGCAGGCGTGCGGCGTGTGCCATACCGACCTGCACTACCGCGAGGGCGGCATCAACGACGACTTCCCGTTCCTGCTCGGCCACGAGGCGGCAGGCATCGTGGAGTCGGTCGGCGCCGGCGTGACCGACGTGCAGCCGGGCGACTTCGTCGTACTGAACTGGCGGGCGGTCTGCGGCAACTGCCGCGCCTGCCTGCGCGGCCGCCCGTGGTACTGCTTCAGCACGTACAACGCCGAGCAGAAGATGACCCTTGCCGACGGCACCGAACTCTCACCGGCGCTCGGCATCGGCGCGTTCGCCGAGAAGACCCTGGTCGCGGCCGGCCAGTGCACCAAGGTCGACCCGGCCGCCAAGCCGGAGGTGGCCGGCCTGCTCGGCTGCGGCGTGATGGCCGGCCTCGGCGCCGCCATCAACACCGGCAACGTCGGCCGCGGTGACTCGGTCGCCGTGATCGGCTGTGGCGGCGTCGGTACGGCGGCCGTCGTCGGCGCCCGCCTGGCCGGCGCGGCGAAGGTCATCGCGGTCGACATCGACGAGCGCAAGCTCAAGGTCGCCCAGGAGCTCGGCGCCACCCACACCGTCAACTCCAAGGACCTGGACCACGACGGCGTGGTCACGCAGGTCCAGGAGCTGACCGGTGGCTTCGGCGCGGACGTGGTGATCGACGCGGTCGGCCGCCCGGAGACGTGGAAGCAGGCCTTCTACGCCCGGGACCTGGCCGGCACCGTCGTCCTGGTCGGCGTGCCGACGCCCGAGATGACCCTGGAGATGCCGCTGCTCGACTTCTTCGGCCGGGGCGGTTCGCTCAAGTCCAGCTGGTACGGCGACTGCCTGCCGACCCGCGACTTCCCGCTGCTGATCGACCTGCACCTGCAGGGCCGGCTGCCGCTGGACCGTTTCGTCTCGGAGACGATCGCGCTGGACGAGGTCGAGGCCGCGTTCACCAAGATGCACCACGGCGACGTCCTGCGCTCGGTGGTCCTGTTCTAGAAGGAGATCCACACGTCCGGCGGCGTGCTCGGATCACCCGGGACCGGCCGCTTCTCCTCCGACCACGCCTCCCCGGACACCGCCGCCGCGACCCGTCGCCAGAAGTGCACCGCCGTCGCGTTGCTCTCCTGGAACGCCACCTCCCACGGCCCGGGATGGTGTGCGACGACTTCCTGTACGGCGCGCAGCCCAACCCCATGCCGTCGCATCGGCCGCACGATGAAGAACGCGTTGAGCACCCGCACCGGCTGCGTCAACGCCCGGACGAAGGCGAACCCCACCGGATTCTCGCCCGCGTGGAACAGGTACCCGGCCCAGTTCGGATCGCCGTCCAGCACCGACTCGAGCCACTCACTCCGGTAGCTCCCATCGGGGCGCGGCAGCTGCCCCTGGAACTCGGACAGGTCGTGCCGGAACATCAGCCACAACCGCTCCAGCGCAACCTGATCGCCGTAGCCGGCGCGCCGTACGACAAGGTCAGACATCGGACTCCTCACACTCAACCTGCATCAGAACGCACGAAAGCCTCCCGCGGGAAGCGGGAGGCCTTGATGCGAAGCAGTTTATCAGCCGAGCGGTGCGGTGCTCCGGTCGACCCAGGTCATGTCCGGGTACCGCGTGCCCACCGGCGTCAGCTTGGACAGCGACGCCAGATCGTCGCCGGACAACGTGAGCTCCAATGCTCGCGCGTTCTCCTCCAGGTACTTGCGCCGCTTCGTCCCCGGGATCGGCGCCACGTCGTTGCCCTGCGCAAGCACCCAGGCGAGCGCGACCTGGCCGGGCGTTGCGTCGTACCGCGCGGCGACCGTCTTGATCTCCTCCACCAGGGCCGCGTTCGCCTCGAAGTTCTCGTCGGAGAACCGCGGTAGCGTCCGCCGGTAGTCGTCGGCCGCGAGGTCGGCCTTCCGCGGCAGTGTGCCGGTCAGCATGCCGCGGCCGAGCGGCGAGTACGGCACGATCCCGATGCCGAGTTCACGGCAGGTCGGCAGCACCGACTCCTCGATGTCCCGGCTGAACAGCGACCACTCGGTCTGCACCGCGGTGATCGGGTGGACGGCGTGCGCCCGGCGGATCGTCTCCGCCGACGCCTCGGACAGCCCGAGGTACCGGACCTTGCCCGCCTCGACCAGCGACGCCATGACCGCGACTGTCTCCTCGATCGGTACGGCGGGATCGGCGCGGTGCTGGTAGTACAGGTCGACGTGGTCGACACCCAGCCGCCCGAGCGACGCGTCGATCGCGGACCGGACGTACGACGGTGACCCGTCGGCGCCCTGCTGTCCAGGGATCGTCGGATTGCCGACAATCCCGAACTTGGTCGCCAGGAACACCTCGTCCCGGCGCTCCTTGATGGCCCGGCCGACCAGTTCCTCGTTCTTGCCGAAGCCGTAGATGTCGGCCGTGTCCAGGAACGTGATGCCCAGGTCGAGCGCGCGGTGCAGGGTCGCGACCGACTCGGTGTCGTCGGTCGCGCCGTACGCGTAGCTCATTCCCATGCAGCCCAGTCCCAGCCGGCTGACCTCGGCTCCGGTGCTTCCCAGTCTCATCGTCGATCTCCTCGAAGAAGGGATAGCTCCGCCAGGCAGACCGTCAGGCCCGCCAAGGCACGGAGAGATTCGGTCAGGGTTCGGCGTGACCGCCGTACGTGGTGATCTTGTAGTCGGTCACCGCCAGCGCCGCCTGCAGCTCACGCAGCCGCCGCTGAATCGTCGCCCGGTGCTCCTCCATCAGGGCGAGCCGCTGCGGTGCGGTCTCCTCGCCCTGCGCGACCAGCTCCAGGTAGTGGCTGATCGTGCTGATCGGCATGTCCGACAGCCGCAGCCGGGTGATGAACACGATCCGCGCCAGCGCCAGCCGGTCGTAGCTCCGGTAGCGGGCGCCGTCGCGGCCGACGCGGATCAGCCCGATCCGCTCGTAGTACCGCAGCGTGTGGGCGGTGAGTCCGGTGACCTCGGCCGCCTCCGCGATGCTCAGCTGCTCCGGGAGGCCGTCCGGGAGGTCCAGGAGCTTGAGCAGCTCGGGGTCGAGCGGGGACGGCGGCGGCACCTCGTAGCGGTCGACGAAGGCCTGTCGCCGTTCGGGAGTGGTGAGGACACCGGTCGTGTTCATGGCTTCGACCGTACGCCTTCGAGTGCGCTCAAAGGCAAAGGTGACCTAGGCCACAAACTCGGCCACAGTCAGGACTTCTGGCAGTCCTGGCAGGTGCCGAAGATCTCCAGGGTGTGGCTGATGTCGGCGTACCCGTGCTCGGCCGCGACCTTGTCCGCCCAGCGCTCCACGGCCGGGCCCTCGACCTCGACCGTGCGGCCGCAGTTGCGGCAGACCAGGTGGTGATGATGTCCCTTGGAGCAACGCCGGTACGCCGTCTCGCCGTCGGCGGTGCGCAGTACGTCGACCTCGCGCGAGTCGGCGAGCGCCTGCAGGGTCCGGTAGACGGTGGTGAGGCCGACGGCTTCACCGGCGGACCGGAGCTCCTGGTGGATCTCCTGGGCGGTCCGGAAGTCGTCGAGATTGTCGAGCGCGGACGCGACCGCAGCGCGCTGACGGGTCGAGCGTGTTCCGATGGCCACCGTTCCTCCTGTCACTCCGTCACCGTGATTTCCCCGGTAACCCCGCCAATTCTCTCAGAAGTCAACAAGTGCTAATGCTCATCCCAGTGATCGCCATGCGCTGCGTGCAGGTGTCCGTCGTGCACGTAGTCGACGTGATCGCCGTGGTCGACCTTCCTGTGACCGCACTGCGCATCGTGCGTGTGCGGGTGCCCTGCGCTCACCACATGCGGCTCGGGCTCGGGTACGCCGATCTCCGGCTCCTCGTCGACGAGCGGTGCGACCCGCCCCTGCCGCCGCCGGATCAGAGTCCCAACTGTGGCCGCCACCACGAACCCAGCCAGCGCCAGTACGACGATCGTCGCGCCAGGAGCCACGTCCGCGTTGTACGACGTGACGATGCCGGCCAGGCACGCGAGCACACCGATCACACAGGCGGTGACGAACGTACTGCGGAACGACCGGGTGATCTGCTGCGCAGTTGCCACCGGCACCACCATCAGCGCACTGACCAGGAGCAACCCGACTGTCCGCATGGCCACCGTCACCGTGACAGCGGCCATCACAGCGATCAGCAGGTTCAGCAACTGCACGCGAAGTCCGGTGACCCGAGCAAACTCCTCGTCCTGGCACACGGCGAACAGCTGCGGCCCAAGACCGATCGCGATGACCAGTACGGCGACAGCCAGCCCGACGACGACGTACAGGTCACTGGGGGAGACCGTGGTCAGTGAGCCGAACAGATAGGTGTTCAGCGTGGCTGCACCCTGTCCCGCCAGGCCTACGAGCAGCACGCCGCCCGCAATACCGCCGTAGAAGAGAAGTGCGAGTGCGACATCGCCGCTGGCCTTGCCGCGAGCGCGGACGAGCTCGATCGCAGTGGCGCCCGCGATGGAGACGATGATGGCCGTGAGGACCGGTGCACTACCGGTGAGCAGGCCCAGAGCGACACCGGTGATCGCGATGTGGCCGATGCCGTCGCCCATCAGCGACAGCCGGCGCTGGACCAGATAGGTCCCGATCGCAGGAGCGGAGAGCCCGGTCAGCAGCCCGGCAATCAGCGCCCGCTGCATGAACTCGAGCTGGAACAGGGTCATCACGACAGCCACCCGGGTTCGTCGCCACCGTGTGAGTGGTGGACGTGTGCATGCGTCTGCGAGGCGTGGGGCGGTCCGTCGTACACGATCCGGCCGCGGCGCATGACGACGGAGCGGTCGATCAGCGCGTCCATCGGGCCGAGGTCGTGGCTGACCATCACCACTGTCGTGCCGCGGGCGACCCGCTCCCGGATCGCGTCCGCGAAAATCTGCTGGCTGGCCAGGTCGACACCGGCCGTCGGCTCGTCGAGGATCAACAGCTCCGGATCGGACACCAGCGCCCGTGCGATCAGTACCCGCTGCTGCTGCCCACCGGACAGCTCGGCGACCGCGTCCTTGCGCCGGTCGCCCATGTCCACGACCTGCAACGCCTCGTCGATCGCCTGCTTCTGCGCCGCGCGCAGCGGAGTGAACAGCCGCCGCTTCGACAGCAGCCCGGACGACACCACCTCGTACACAGTCGCCGGTACGCCGCCGGCCGCGGTGATGCGCTGCGGGACGTAACCGACCCGTCGCCAGTCGCGGAAGCGCGGAACCGGCGTACCGAAGAGGCGGACGTCACCGCGGGCCGCGGGCAGCAGGCCGACCACGGTCCGGATCAGGGTGGACTTGCCGGAGCCGTTGGTGCCGAGGACGGCGACCACCTCGCCCTGGCGGATCTGGAGATCGACGCCCCGCAACACCAGGCGACCGCCCAGGTCGACCGAGAGATCGGCGACCTGGACGGCCTTGGCAGCGTCTTGTTGAGGTGTCACGCGCAGCTGTTCGCCTTCCGGAGCTCTTGCAGGTTCTCCCGCATCAGCGTCAGGTAGGTCTCCTGGGAGTTGGCGTCCGACAGGCCCTCGATCGGGCTCAGTACGGCGGTCTTGACGCCGACGTCCCGGGCGATCGTCTCGGCCACCTTCGGGCTGACCAGCTCCTCGTAGAAGATCGTGGTCACGTGCTGGGCCTTCACGATGTCCTGGACCTCCTTGATCCGGGCCGGGGTCGGCTCCGCGTCCGGGGTGACCCCGGCGATGCCGACCATCGTCAGACCGTACCGCTTCGCGAGGTAGGCGAAGGCCTCATGACTCGTCACGAAGGTTTTGAGTTTGCAGTTGGCCAGGCCCGTCTTGAAGTCGGAATCGAGCTTTCCGACCTCGTCGAGCAGGGTCTTGGCCCGGGCCTTGTAGCCGTCGGCGTTGGCGCTGTCGGTCGCGACCAGCTTGTCGGTGACCGCCTGGACGACGTCGGCGTAGCGGACCGGGTCCAGCCAGAAGTGCGGGTCCAGGGGCTCGTCGAAGTGCGCGGCCGGCGTGGCGGTGCTGCCGCTCTCCTCCGGGTGCGACTCGCCTTCCTCGTGCTCCTCGAAGTCGGCGCCGGTGTTCTCCAGCTTGGCGGCCGCTGCGACGTCGAAACCGGCGTCCTTCGCGTTCTGCGCGACAGCCTCGTCCACGGCGGGCTGCAGGCCCTTCTCGTAGACGACCAGCTTCGCCTCGGTGATCTCGCCGACCTGCTTGGGAGTGAGCTCGAGGTCGTGCGGCTCGACGCCGGGTGCGGTCAGGGTCGTAACGTTCACTGCGTCGCCCCCCACTGTCCGGGCGATGAACTCGAGCGGGTAGAACGAAGCGACGACATCGAGCTTGCCGCCACCGGAGCCGGCGGGCGAGTCGCCGCCGCATCCGGCCAGGGTGAGGGCGGCGGCCAAGGCGGTGGCGCCGGCGACGACAGCACGAAGACTAGATCTCATGACAATCATTTTCATTTAATTGGAACTGGTTGTCAAAACAGGGAGTTGACCCATGGCCAGCCGCAACGTCGGGCGCAGACGAGCCGACCACAAGGCCAACCGCAGCCGCAGACTCGACATTCCCGCAGGTCACGGGCATGGTCACGGCCACGGGCACGGCGATCACGTGGTCGACACCTCGGTCGTGAACTCGGACGCGGTGGTCGCCCGTCGCGTCCGGATAGTGGTCGCCGCGGTCCTCGTCCCGCTGATCGCCGCCGCCGTGATCGCGATGATCGTGATGTGGCCCGGCGCCGGCGTGAAGGTTGCGTCGTACCAGACCGAGACGGCTCGTGGCGAGGTCGTGTCGATCAAGGCGTGCGCCGCGGAGAAGGACCAGTGCGACGAGGCGACGGTCAAGCTGACCAGCGGTGCGGACAAGGGGCAGATGGTGCCGGTCCAGATACCGAAGGCGGGTCAGGCCGCGCTTTCGATCGAGGTCGGCCAGTCGGTCATGCTCGGCATCCAGTCCGACGCCAAGACGATCGCCGGCCGCTACGTGTACGTCGACCACGACCGGACCAAACCGCTGCTCCTGCTGGCCGCGCTCTTCGCGGTCGCGGTGGTGGCGCTGTCGCGCTGGCGTGGGTTCGCGGCGCTGATCGCGCTGGCGGTCACCGCGGTGATGCTGACCCAGTTCATCCTGCCTGCGATTCTCCGGGGCTCGAACCCGTTGCTGGTCGCGGTGGTCGGGGGAGCGGTCATCATGACGATCGCGGTGTACCTGACCCACGGCATCAATGCGGAGAGTTCGATAGCCCTGTCCGGCACGATCGCGGCGCTGGGGATGACCGTCGGGCTGGGCTGGTTCTTCACCAAGTTCTGTCAGCTCAGCGGGCTGGCCTCCGAAGGGGCGTCGGCAGCTCAGCAGTTGGCGCCGAACATCGATCTGACCGGCCTGCTGGTCGCAGGCATGGTGATCGGTGCGTTGGGTGTGCTCGACGACGTGACGGTCACGCAGGCCGCTGCGGTGTGGGAGTTGTCCGCCGCGAACCCGTCGGCAAGCCGGCGCGAGTTGATCGGCGCCGGGCTCCGGATCGGCCGGACGCACGTCGCCTCGGTGGTCAACACCCTTGTCCTTGCGTACGCCGGTGCCGCGTTGCCGGTGCTGCTCGTCTTCGCCATCCAGGACCTGCCGAGCCGGAGCATCATCTCGACCGAGATGGTGGCGATGGAAGTGGTCCGTGGTCTGGTGGGGAGCCTCGGCATCATTGCCGCCGTACCGCTGACGACCGCCCTGGCCGCGATGGCGGTGGCCGACCGCTCGCGCGACCTGGTGACCACAGAGCCGGAGCACATCGGCGCTTAAAGCCCTTGTCACAAACGGGAACCAGGCCTTCACACTCAGTCGTTGTACTTCTACAGTGCGTATCAGGGTCACGGAACGTCCAACTGCGCTCACATTCCGTGGCTTGACGGGGTGAGGAGGTCGGATGAGGTTCCGGCATCGGGACGGGTCGACCGTCCACCTGGGCTACAGCTCGACCGTGCACCCGGCCGAGGACCTCGACGGGGTGATCGCCGAGCTGGACGGGTGTGCGTCGCTGGTGCGCCAGGAGCTCGACGTACCGCTGCTGGGTGTCGGGCTGTGGTTCGCGAGTCCGCTGGCCGATCGGCTGGCCAACTCGCCGGCCGCGATCAACAAGCTGCGCCGCGCGCTCAAGCGGAACCGGCTGGAAGTGGTGACGCTCAACGGCATCGCGCACTCGGCGTCCAAGGACAAGGTCGTTGGCGCCAAGCTCTACTGCCCGGATTGGACCGAGCCTGAGCGACTCCGGTACACCCTCGACCTGGTCGACGTACTGGCCGTCCTGATGCCGCGGGACGCGTCGTACGGATCGATCTCGACGATCCCGCTGGCGTGGCGGGTGCCGTGGTCGAAGTCGCGGGACGCGGCCGCGCAGAAGGCGTTCGAGCGGCTCGACTGGCACCTGGAGCGCACCGAGCAGCGCACCGGCCGCAAGATCCGGATCGCGGTCGAGCCCGAGCCGGGCTGCGTGCTGGAGATGATCCCGCAGGCAGCCGGCTGGCTGAGCCGCTACGCGAGCCCGTACGGCGGTGCGACGCGAATCGGACTCGGGTTCGACACGTGTCATCTGGCCGTGCAGTTCGAGGAACCGGTCGATGCGTTCGAGACGTTGTGGCGGGCCGGAGTGGATGTGGTGAAGGCACAGTTGGCGTCGGCTCCGCAGCTCGTTGATCCGTCTGACATGGCCGGCCGTCGGCGGTTGGCTGACCTCGGCGACCCGAAGTACCTGCGTCAGGTCCGGGAGTGGTGCGGGCCTGGGGTGGACGATGTGGATCTGGCGTACCAGTTGTCGGGGCACGCGGCCTGGCGGATGCACGCTCATCTGCCGGCGCACTGTTCGCTGCCGGATCCGCTGAGCACGACGAACGCCGTACTGGAGGACTGTTTGACCCGGCTGGTCGGATGTGGGCAGCCGCTCACGCATCACCTCGAGTCCGAGACGTACGCGTGGCCGCGCACGCCCCGAACGCCTGAAACCTTGGCGAAGAAGATCGCCCGGGAGCTGTCGTGGTTGCGCGATCGTCTTGTGGGGCTCGGGCTCGATCAGATCTAGGCCGAGGGCAACAATCGGCCGCTGCCCAGCAGGGGGTGTCCCAGTACGCCGTCAGCCGCTCGTTGGCTCGGCGCGTTGGGCCGACGTGTCAGGCTCCGGCGATGCGGGAGACCGCGAACAGGAGGATGACCAGGATCGAGAAGATCCGCAGGAAGCGGGCCCCGTTGCCGACGACCGGCCAGGACAGGAAGCCGAGCCAGGACAGCAGCAGGGCCAGCAGGATCAGGGCGGGAACCGCGACCGGAACCGGAGCGAAGACTCCGACCAACGCCAGCACCAGGGTGATCGCGGGCAGCGTGAGCTTGGGCATCCCGTGCAGCTTCGCCACGTACGGGTAACTGATCTTGGTGATCCGCTGCCGCAGCGGACTCACCGGCTGACTGCTCGACGAACTCATCCTCCTATTGTTCCAGCCCGCTGGACCTGTGGATAACTCCGGACCCACTCGCCCGGAAACCAATATCTTCAAGGGCATGAACGGTTTGCCCTCCGTAGACGACATCCGCGCCGACCTGCCCGCCGTACTGGCTCGCTTCCGCGCGGGGCGCACGCGCGCCTTCAGCTTCGGCGCCGGCGTCCCCGAGGCCGTCCTCCTGACGTACGACGAGTTCGAAGACCTAGGCGGCGAGTCCAAGTTCACGCTCGCCTCAGAGGTCCTCGAACCGACCCAGCTCGCCCAACGCCTGCCCGCCGTGGTCGAGGCCGCCCGCGCCGGCTCCGGCGCCCCGGTCATCTGGGGCGAGGCAGGCGAACCGGAAGCCGTCGTCCTGTCGACGTCGCAGTACCGCCATCTCCGCGGCGACGACGAACCCCCACCCGGCGTAGCCGACGACCCCACAGCCCGGACCTATGCCACGGAACCCCTACCCGGCAGTCGCCCCCTCGACCTGGACGAGTTGGCGGCTGCGGATCCGTTCACCCGAGAACTCCTGGAGGAGATTCGCGCGGAGGAAAGGCCGCCAACCGATGACCGATGACAGCAAGTACCTGATCATCGGAGTCGACAAGTACCACCAGGATCTCCATATCCTGCGCCAGCAGGCCAAGGCGAACCCTGTCGCTTACCGTGCGCTCTATCGCAATGTGCTGCGTGAGATCGAGCGGCTGAGGACGGGCGCCACCAACGGGCACCACGCGTTGGGTTACGAGCCTGGCAAAGGCGATCTGCGGGACTGCGTCGTCGGTTACGTGCAGTCCGATCCCGAGCGGAAGGCCGACTACCGCCTGGTGTTTCGGGAGATCGGGGCGGCGCGTCCGGGCGACCTGCCGCGGCGCGAGCTGCTCGCCGTCAAACCTCGGCACGGCGCGAACAACATCTACGCCCATGTCTGCGCCCGCCTGAGCCGCCACCCCGCCGACCGCCAACCCGGCCTCAACCGCTTCGGCAACCGCCCCGCCGATTCCGGCCGCAGTCAAGCCACCCGCCAAGCCGAGCTCGACACCAAACGCGCCATCGCCCACGCCTGGACCGGCCAGCAACCCCTCGCCTCCTCCCGCCCCATGACACTCATCAACGCGCCACCGCACTCCTCCACTCACCCATCCGCTCGCCATCCCACCCGCCCCACCTTCCACACCCCACCCGGCCCGCGCCCTCCACGAACCCGCCCCACGCCCACCGGCTGGCCCACCCGCGCCACCGACCGGTTGGAGCGGGGCTGGATCGGGTGACTAGGGTGTGGGGGTGTTCGTGGTGATCAGGTTTCGGGTGGCCGAGGGGGAGCAGGCGGAGTTCGCGGTCCGGTTGGAGGCGGCGGTCGACGTACTGCGGAAGCAGAAAGGGTTCGTGGCGGCTCAGACCGGGCGGAACGTCGACGACCCGGAGTTGATCGCGCTCAACCTGGAGTGGGACTCGATCGGGAACTACCGTCGCGCGCTGTCGCCGTACGAGGTCAAGGTGACCGCGGTGCCGCTCCTCTCGCAGGCCATCGACGAGCCCACCGCGTACGAGGACCTCGCCGAGGTGCTTCCGTAGCACGGATGCGACGAGGGCCCGGGTGGACCGATAGCCTGGACCCTTCCGTACTGCCAACTGTGTTCGTCACTGGAGTCGAAAAGTGCCCGTGGAAACCGTCGATGCCGTCGTCAGCCTCAGCAAGCGGAGAGGCTTCGTCTACCCGTGCGGCGAGATCTACGGCGGTACCAAGTCGGCCTGGGACTACGGACCGCTCGGTGTCGAGCTGAAGAACAACGTCCGGACCCAGTGGTGGCGGGCGATGGTGACCAGCCGTGACGACATCGTCGGCCTGGACTCCTCGGTGATCCTGCCGACCAAGGTCTGGGAGGCGTCCGGCCACCTGTCCGAGTTCGTCGACCCGCTGACCGAGTGCCAGTCCTGTCACAAGCGGTTCCGCGACGACCACCTGCGCGAGGACTACGCCCGGCGGAAGAACAAGGACCCCGAGGACGTCAAGCTCGCCGAGATCGCCTGCCCGAACTGCGGCAACAAGGGCACGTTCACCGAGCCGCGGATGTTCAACGGCCTGCTGAAGACCTACCTCGGCCCGGTCGAGTCCGAGGAAGGGCTGCACTACCTGCGCCCGGAGACCGCGCAGGGCATCTTCGTGAACTTCGCGAACGTGATGGGCACCGCCCGGAAGAAGCCGCCGTTCGGCATCGCCCAGGTCGGCAAGAGCTTCCGCAACGAGATCACCCCGGGCAACTTCATCTTCCGGACCCGCGAGTTCGAGCAGATGGAGATGGAGTTCTTCGTCGCCCCGGGCTCGGACGAGGAGTGGCACGAGTACTGGCTGAAGACCCGCTGGGACTGGTACCTCGACCTCGGCCTGAACCCCGAGAACATGCGGTACTACGAGCACCCGCAGGAGAAGCTCAGCCACTACTCGAAGCGCACCGTCGACATCGAGTACCGGTTCAACTTCGGCGGCAAGGAGTTCGACGAGCTCGAGGGCATCGCGAACCGCACCGACTTCGACCTGTCCACGCACTCCAAGCACTCCGGCGCCGACCTGTCCTACTTCGACCAGGAGAAGGGCGAGCGCTGGACGCCGTACGTGATCGAGCCCGCGGCCGGCCTGACCCGCAACGTGCTCGCGTTCCTGCTCGACGCGTACACCGAGGACGAGGCGCCGAACGCCAAGGGCGGCGTGGACAAGCGCACGGTGCTGCGGTTCGACCCGCGGCTCGCCCCGGTCAAGGCGGCCGTGCTGCCGCTGTCCCGCAACGCCGACCTGTCGCCGAAGGCCAAGGAACTCGCGCAGGAGCTGCGGAAGAACTGGAACGTCGACTTCGACGACGCCGGCGCAATCGGCCGCCGCTACCGCCGCCAGGACGAGATCGGCACGCCGTACTGCATCACCGTCGACTTCGACACCCTCGACGACCAGGCCGTGACGATTCGCGAACGCGACTCGATGAAGCAGGAGCGGGTCGCCCTCACCGAGGTCACCGGCTACCTCGCCCAGCACCTGGTCGGTTGCTGACGATGCGGTTCCTGTCGGGTCACAACGTGCGCTTCGGCGTGGCCGTGTTCGGCCTGTCCGCGGTCGCGGTGTTCGGCGTCACCGCCTGCTCGGACGAGGAACCGGCGGCTGGCAACACTCCGGCGCCGTCCGCGCCGGCAAGCTCGAACGCACCGATCCCGACCCCCTCGACACCGTCGCTGACGCCGCTGCCGACCCCGTCGAAGCCGTGGCCGACGCCGAAGGTCACCGGGGCTCCCGAGAACGACGCCCCGCTGGCCGAGCGGATCGAGTTCGCGATCGCCAAGCAGGCACAGATCGCGGCCGGCAAGGCCGCCGCCACGACGGTGAGGTGCCCGGGTATCACGGACGCCGAGAAGCCCGGCAAGCACGAGCTGACCTGCACGGTCACGTACGCCGGGAAGCCGTACAGCGGCACGCTGGTCGTCGACGCGAAGACGTACTCCGCGTCGTACAAGTTCACCTCCGAGTCGGTCGCGATCGTCAAGCCGAAGGTCGTCGACGCAGTGCTGCGGAGTGCGCCCGGCGCAGCCAAGGTGACCTGCACGATGGATGATGTTGCCGTGGTCAAGCATTCCGGCGAGCCGATCGCGTGCGACGTCACCACGACGGCGAACGCGGTCGAGCCGTACAAGGCCCAGGTCTCCGGCAACGGACAGGTCCTGGTGGCGAAAGCCTGACCATGCTGAAGCTGGGCAACCTCACGATCGACACGCCCGTGGTGCTGGCACCGATGGCCGGCATCACGAACGCGGCGTACCGGCGACTCTGTGCAGAGCAGGGCGCCGGGCTGTACGTGTGCGAGATGATCACATCCCGCGGCATCGTCGAGGGTGACCAGAAGTCGCTGGACATGCTGACCTTCGACGATCGCGAGACAGTCCGGTCGGTGCAGTTGTACGGCGTCGACCCGGTCTACATCGGCCGCGCAGTACAGATCCTGTGCGACCAGTACGGCGTCGCGCACATCGACCTGAACTTCGGCTGCCCGGTCCCGAAGGTGACGCGCAAGGGCGGGGGCGCGGCGCTGCCATGGAAGCGGAACCTGCTCGGTGCGATCCTGCGGTCGGCGGTGCACGCTGCGACGCCGTACGGCGTGCCGGTGACGATGAAGACGCGGATCGGGATCGATCATGCGCACCAGACGTACCTCGACGCCGGGCGGATCGCGGAGGACTCGGGGGCTGCGGCGATCGGGCTGCACGGCCGTACGGCGGCGCAGGCGTACTCGGGTCAGGCGAACTGGGACACGATCGCCGAGCTCGTGCGGCATGTGAGCATCCCGGTGCTTGGCAACGGGGACATCTGGGAGGCCGGTGACGCGCTGCGGATGGTCGCCGAGACCGGCTGCGCAGGTGTGATCGTCGGTCGCGGGTGTCTCGGCCGGCCGTGGTTGTTCCGCGATCTCGCGGTTGCCTTCGCTGGTGGCGAGGCGCTGAACCTGCCGACGCTCGGCGAGGTCGCGCGGGTGATGCGGCGGCATGGTGAGTTGCTGTCCGACCTGATGGGGGAGCAACGCGGGCTACGCGACTTCCGCAAACACGTTCCGTGGTACCTCAAGGGCTTCCCCGCCGGCGGCGAGCTCCGCGCCGCGCTGGGCATGGTCGAGTCCCTGACCCAACTCGACGAACTACTCGCCCAGTTGGACCCCACCGTCCCCTTCCCAGTCGCCGAACTAGGCGCCCCGCGCGGACGCCAAGGCAGCCCCCGCGACCACATCGTCCTACCCCAAGGCTGGCTAGACGACACCGACGGCCTAACCACCGACCTAACCGAAGCCGAACTAGGCATCTCCGGCGGCTAACCAACCACACCACTCCACTCCGCAGCGGCTGTTCTGTTGGCCGCCTCCGGCGGCGAGCGCGGAGTGGTGGCACGGAGCAGCGCGGTCGGCGAGGGGGCCGGAACGCGCTGGTGTTGGCGATGTTGCCGAATTGTCGATTTCGGTTGTCTGGCGGGCGGATCTGCGACAGAAATCGACAACTCGGCGGACTGACTTCCGGTGTACGGCGGCGTGGTGCGCGGCGCTGCGGATGGGGTGGTGGACGAACCCCGGGGGGCGGGTCCGGGCGGGATCTGCTGCGGGTTGGCAGGCGACCTGTGGCGAATCGCCGATAGCTAGCTGCAAGGACGCCGCGCAGGCTCGGCGCCCGACAATCGGCCGCGTCCACGTGGGCGGGTTCACCCGGGGCTGCACACCCTCGAGCGCCTCGAGTCCGGCAGCGTCGTCCACCGGTGCGGCCAGGAGAACAGCCGGGGAGTGGGGATCTCAAGTTGTTCGGGTCAGAATCTTGACAGAGTTAAGTAAAGGTTCCAATATCCTATCGGATCCGGTTTTCGGATCAGATGATCAAGAGAGGTCACCGCTCATGACCAGATCCGTACGGAACAGGGGACTGCGGCGTGTGCTCGTGGGGCTTGCCGTGGCCGGGTTGATTCCGGCCGGCTTGACTGCGACGTCGTCCGCCGTACCTTTGCCGCGCGAGACGACCGCCACGGTGAGCGCCACCGGTGGGCCGGCGGGGGACAAGGCGCTGAAGCCCTACATGGGGTGGAGCAGTTACAGCATGCAGGTGTACTCGGGGAACGGGCAGAGCTGGATCTCCGCGGACCGGCTGAAGGCCCAGTCCGACGCGATGCACGAGAAGCTCCAGCCGTACGGGTACGAGTACATCAACGTCGACGCCGGCTGGAACGGCGACGTCGACGGGTACGGGCGGCCGGTGCCGAGCACCACGCTGTACCCGGACGGCCTGCAGGCCGTCATCGACCACATCCACGGCAACGGCCAGAAGATCGGGCTGTACGGCATCCCGGGCATCAGCAAGTCGCTCATCGACGCGAACCTGCCCGTGTACGGCGCTCCGGAGTGCCGGACCGGGGACCTGCCGGTGCAGCCGCTGACGAAGGCGGACTACTGGGGGATCGGCTTCAAGATCGACTTCTCGAAGCCGTGCGCGCAGAAGTACATCGACTCGATCGCCGACCTCTACGGCGCCTGGGGTGTCGACTTCCTGAAGTTCGACAGCGTGACGCCGGGTTCGGGGATCAGCGACCTGTCGCTGGACGCCCGTGACGACGTGAAGGCGTGGTCGCAGGCGCTTGCCAAGCACGGCATCTGGCTCGAGCTGTCCTGGGCACTCGACATCAACTACGCCGACTACTGGAAGCAGTACGCCAACGGCTGGCGGATCGACTGGGACGTGGAGTGCTACTGCCCGGGCCAGGCGCTGACGACCTGGCAGAACGTCGCGCGGCTGTTCCCGAAGCTGGCCGACTGGTGGCGTCACGGCGGACCGGGCGGCTGGAACGACCTCGACTCGCTGAACGTCGGGAACGGCCAGATGGACGGTCTGACGCGCGACGAACGTCGTACGGCGGCGACGCTGTGGGCCGTGTCGGCCGCGCCGATGTTCGTTGGGAACGACATGACCAACCTCGACTCGTACGGCCTCGAGCTGCTGACGAACCGTGAGGTGATCGCGGTCAACCAGGCCGGGCGTCCGGCGCAACCGCTGTCGACGAAGACGAACCGGCAGGTCTGGTTCTCGCTCAACGAGGACAACTCCTACACCGTTGCCTTGTTCAACCTTGGGCAGACCGACGCGGACATGACGGTGAACTGGGCGGATCTCGGCCTGGACGGCGCCGCGAAGGTGCGCGACCTGTGGGCGCACAAGGACCTCGGGCAGTTCGAGTCCGGCTTCACCGCGCAGGACGTTCCGATTCACGGCGTACGGCTGCTGAAGGTGACGCCGCAGAAGGACTCCGCGATCCGGGTCAACGACGACGACCTGCGGGTGACGTACGACGGTGCCTGGCAGCGCAACGCCAACCACGAGGTGCCGGCGGTGTCCGAGCCGTTGACCGTCGCGGTGACCGACTCGTCGGCGAAGTCGTCCGCGACGACCAGTGACATCGGGACCCGGACGATCGAGGTGAACAACGACAACTCGCAGATTGTCTACACGGGTTCGTGGAGCCGGAGCACCGGTCGCGGGCTCGGCGACTACCAGGACGACGTGCAGTACACGGAGACCAACGGCGACGCGTTCTCGTACAGCTTCGTCGGGACCGGCGTCGACTACGTGACCGAGAAGCACAACTCGCAGGGTGACGTCGAGATCTACATCGACGGTCAGCTCAAGGAGACCGTGAGCACCTACCAGGCGGACGGGCGCGGCGCGCAGCAGGTCGTGTACAGCATCTCGGACCTGCCGAACGGGACGCACACGATCCGCGGCGTGAAGAAGTCCGGCCAGTTCATGCTGCTGGACAAGCTGAACATCCGGCAGCAGAGCCTGCTGAACCCGGACACCGCGACCTTCGACAAGAACGCTCCGGCCGATGTCAGTGTTCAGATCGGCCGCGATCCGGACGAGCTGGTCGGGATCTCGAAGGCGGGTCAGGATCTCGTCAAGGGAACCGACTACACGGTCGACGGGAACGTCGTCACGATCAAGGCGGCGTACCTTGCGACCCAGGCGACCGGCAGTACGGCACTGGACTTCAGGTTCCGTGGTGACTACCGCGACGACGTGCACTTCGCGACGGCGAACGGCGCCGCGGTCGAGTTCACCTTCCAGGGAACCGGGGTCGAGTGGATCACAGCGCTCGGACCGGATCAGGGTGAGGCCGACGTCTACCTGGACGGCAAGCTCGTTCGGCGGGTGAACCTGCACAACGATGCGCGGGTGACGGTGCGGCAGGCCTTCACCACCTCGGTGAAGAACGGGTCGCACACGCTGCGGATCGTCAAGGTGTCGGGCGACGTACTGCGCAACGACAAGATTCGCTACACGACCACCAACTAGAACTGGAACAGCGTGCCCGCTGCCGACACTCTCTCGGCGGCGGGCACGCTGGTTTCGGGGTCACGGCCAGGTTGCCTCGGTGACCTGGCCGCCGTGAATGTTCACGGTGAGCTGGACGGGACCGTCCGGGCGGACGTACAGCTCGTAGGTGCCGGTCGGGACGGCGTCGAAGACGGCCGAGTACATCAGCGTTCCGTCCGCCACCGGCCGGGGCACGACCGCGACGTGCGGCAGGTGGTGGCTGTGGCCGTGGCCATGACCGTGGCCGTGCCCATGACCGTGGCCGTGCCCATGTCCATGTCCGTGCCCGTGTTCATGTCCGTGCTCGTGGTGCGTCGTACCTCCGGAGGGGCGGAGCTCGATCTCCTCGTCCTCGAGGTCGGCCGGCAGGTCGATGACGAGGGCGCCGACGTCCCCGCCGATGTCCAGCAGCACCGAGGAACCCTTGCCCGCATGGGGATTCTCCACCGCGTTGTTGCCGGTCATGACGCGGCCGGCGTGCCGGGCGTGGACTGGAAGCCGCCCGCGGGCGTGCCGAGGTACGGGAACCGGTCCAGCAGCGGTGGGTTCGTGTTCGACGTACCGTCCTCGATCGCCGAGGCCGCGCCGTCGGGTTTGTACGACTTGTCGACCAGCGGGATCGTGAGTCCGGCGACCGCGCGCAGCTCGACCGTGACGACATCGTCGATCAGCCTGCGCCCGTTGGGGAATCCGGCCGCGTCGCCCGCGACCAGACCGAGCGGGTTCGGCGACGAGGTCGGCGGCACGGCCACGTTCAGCCGCAGCAGGTCGGCCTGGACCGGGCCGGTGAAGTTCTGGAAGCCGGGCACGACGCCCTTCGGGATGCCGGTCAGCAGGATCGCGGCGAGGTCGGCGCGGTCCTTCTTGTACGCCGCCAGGTTCGGGAAGACACCGGGGTAGAGCACCGGCAGCAATCCGGCGAGCTCGGGTTTGGCGACGTACTTGGCGAATCTCTTGTCCTCCGACGGCGGCCGGCTGTTCCACCGGTCCTTGTCGGCCATCGGCACGATCACCTCGTTGAACAGCGGGTTGCCCAGGCGCGACACCTGCTTGTAGGGGCCGTGCCACATCCGCGTGCCGCGTTCGCCGTCGATCAGCGCGGACTGCCGGCGGCTCGCGCTGGCGTAGATCCCGATAACGGCCTTCGGATCGAGTACGTCGGCCGGCCGGCGACCGTCCCGGGTCAGGTCGGTGATCGGAACCTGCAGCGCGATGGTGTGCACGTTCGAGCCCTGCAGCCCGTTGACACCGACTGCGGCCGCGGACGGGATCAGGTGCGCCATCTGGAACGGGCGGAGCGTGCCCAGGTCGAAGATGCTGCCCAGGTCGGCGTAGAACGCGTCGGCGCGCTGACCGGCGAACACCTTGCGGTTGCGGCCGATCGTGTGGACTGCCTTGGCGGCCAGCCGGGCGTAGTTCGGCGTACTGCGGACTCCGACGTTGACCGGGGGAGCGGCCAGGTCGCGGGCGAGGATCCGGGACTTGCCGTTCTCGACCCGGGTGACCGAGTAGAACTGCGGCCGGTTCCAGTTCGAGTCCCGCAGTGAGGTGATCGGGCCGGTGTTGTACAGGAACGTCTTCTTGTTGCGGATCCGGGCCTGGAAGCGGAACTGGTAACTGATGTCGGCCTTGCCGGTCCCGCGGTTGGAGATGTGCAGCTGGTACAGCACGTCGTCGCCGAACTCGTAGAAGTTCGGTCCGCCGTACGGGAGCTGGAACGGGATGAAGTTCGCGATGATCGTCACGGTGTCCGGCTGGTCCGGGCTGACGAACGCGTACACGTCGGTGTTGTCGGCGACCGGGTCCTTCGAGATCTCCGGTGCCTCGCGGTGCGAAGACATGTCAGCTCCTCCCGATCACTTCGTCGTCACGCCGGCCAGCCGGCCGGCGAGTTCGCGATCGGTCACCAGCACTTCGCGCTCCCCGACCATGATCGCCATCCGCCCCGACCGGACATCCTTCACATGTACGACGAACGACTCGGCCCCAGCCAAGTCCGCCGCAGTCAACTGCTCCACGCCACCTTCCGCGCTGTCCCCACGCAGCGCCTTCGCTCCCGCCACAGCCCCCACCGCAGCCGCCGCAGTCCCCGCACCCGCGAAAACCAAGAATCCCCGCCGGGTCGCGTCACTCATGCTCGTCCTCCCATCAACTGAACTGACACACCCCCTTCGGAGCCAGCTCCCAACCAGATAGGTGCAAACGGGGCACCACCCGAAGAACACCGCCCAAAGGACACCGCTGCGCGGCGGCGGCAGTCCTGTCGGCCGCCTTCGGCGGTGCGCGTACCGCGATCCGGCCGACCGCGATCGGCGGCTGAGATGTAGAAGCCGAGGGGACGTGGTTCTTGGACGGCATCAGGTAGAAGACACCCGCGAAGGACGCCGCTGCGCGGCGGCAGTCCCGCCGGCCGCCTTCGGCGGTGCGCACACCCCGGTCCGGCCGATCGTGATCGGCGGCTGAGATGTGGGTGGCGACAGGCAGTTTTCGGTGTGGGACCTTGGTGGGCAAGGGCGAGCACCGCACGTCGCATGCACGTGTCTGTGGCTGAGGCGGCGTCGAGGTGGACGCGGGGGACCCGGGATGGACCAGGGGGTTTGACGGGCGCGACTGGTGGGGGATGGGAGGAGGCTCGTGGGGTCATCAGATCTGTGGCCCTAGGAGGCGTTGTGAGTACTACTGTCGATACGGCGGCCGGGGTTCGGTCGTTTGAGGTTATGGTTCCCGAGGAGCAGCTCGAGGACATGCGGCGGCGGGTGTTGGCGACGCGCTGGCCCAGTAAGGAACTGGTTACGGACCGGTCGCAGGGGGTGCAGCAGGCGACGCTTCAGGAGCTTGCGCGGTACTGGACCAGGGAGTACGACTGGCGTCGGTGCGAGGCGAGACTGAATGCGCTGCCGCAGTTCACGACCGAGATCGACGGGGTGGAGATCCACTTCATCCACGTCCGGTCGCCGCACGAGAACGCGATGCCGTTGATCATGACGCACGGCTGGCCGGGATCGGTGATCGAGCTGCTCGACACCATCGGTCCGCTCACCGATCCGACCGCGCACGGCGGCAGCGCGGAAGACGCGTTCCACGTGGTGTTGCCGTCCTTGCCCGGCTACGGGTTCTCGAGTGAGCCGAGCGAGCTCGGCTGGGAGAACGGGCCGATCGCTCAGGCGTGGGCCAAGCTGATGGATCGCCTCGGCTACACCCGGTATGTGGCCCAGGGCGGCGACGTGGGCGCCGCGGTCACGGACGCGATGGGTCGCCAAGGCGCTGCCGGACTGATCGGGATCCACGTCAACCTGCTCGCGACGGCGTTGGGCATCGTCGACCTGCTGCCGGCGGAGACCGAGCAGGAACGGGCGGCGCACGCCGCACTGAAGACGTTCACGACGGACGGCTTCGGCTACTTCCTGGAGCAGTCCACCAGGCCGCAGACGATCGGCTACTCGCTGCTCGACTCACCTGTCGGGCTGGCGGCCTGGATGCTCGACCACGACACGGACAGCTACTACAAGATCTCTCGCGCGTTCGTCGATCGCCAGCCGGTCGGCAACCTCACCCGGGAGAACATCGTCGACAACATCACGCTGTACTGGCTGACCGGCACCGGCGCATCGGCGGCACGCTGGTACTGGGAGTTCGGGCAGTTCCTGCACGCCGCGGCCGGGCACACCCCGCCGCCGGTACAGGTTCCCGTCGGCTTCTCGACGTTCCCCGGCGAGATCTGGGCCGCCCCGCGCAGCTGGGCCGAGACGGTCTACCCCGGCCTCGCCTACTTCAACGAGGTCGACAAGGGTGGGCACTTCGCGGCCTGGGAGGAGCCGGACCTCTTCACCGCCGAGGTGCGTGCCGCCTTCCGCTCCCTGCGCTGACGGCAAACCTGCGCTGACCGCAACCTGCAGACGCCCGACGGACACACCGTCGGGCGTCTTCACGTACGACGGAGCCACCGAGCGGTGTCGCGGACGGTGCCGGCGAGGATCGCGAGGATGGAGAGGGTGGAGATCCCGAGCGCGGTCCACGCGACCGCCCGCCAACCGGCGAAGTCGGTCCCCGCCGCCCACCGGATCGCCATGTTGCCCAGCACGGCGAGCGGGAAGGTGAACACCCAGTGCTGTGAGCTGAACGGAAGACGCAAGTAGTCGGGCAGGAAGAACAGCTGGATCAGCAGCGTGAACAAGGTGATCGCGCCGATGGCTCCCTGGAGCTGGTCGATGTGCCCGCCGGTGATCGCGAACCAGGCAAGGCTTGCGGTGCCTGGTGGCGACAGCAGGATCGACAACACCGGCCGGAACGGCTGGGGAAGCGGCGAGCCGAAGAACAGCCGCCCGGTGATCACTGCGCCGAGCAGCAACCAGAAGTAGACGCCGACGCCGAAGACCGCTATCGCCGGCTCCCGGTCGCCGACGTTCGCCAGCCCGATGCTTGCGATGAACGGACCGGCGACGACCGGAAGGAAGTACCCGGGATGAAGGGCGTCCTGATCCAGCGGCGCACTGAGCCAATGTGCCACCAGTGCGGCAGCGTTGACCGCCAGCGCCGCCACTGCGGCGTAGCAAAGCCACCGGGCGGCAGCGCCGAGGCCGGCTGCGTAGTACGCGATCAGCAGGAGGGCGATCACGGGGACGTAAGCCGTGAGTGGACCGAAGAGGGGATGACGAAGATCCACCCCGAGCCGCCCCGGCCGCTGCCGGATCGCGCCGACGACATAGGTGATCGTGAACGCCGCCCACACGAGCGTCGCCGCCGCATAGGCGACAGCAGCCGGTACGGCGGAAGCCCCGAGCAACTGCCTCGCCGCGTTCCATTCGCCACCGAGTCCGGCCAGGCCGAGCGGAATCGAGAACAGCGCGATCGGCACCGCGCTCGAGGACGCCCGAGGAGCCGGTGCCGACTCCGCGGCACCGGCCTGCGTCACGGTCATGGTCAGGGGTTCTTGATCGCGGAGACCTCGATCTCCAGCGCGACCTTCTCGGAGACGAGGACACCGCCGCCCTCGAGGACCGCGTTCCAGGCGATGCCGAAGTCCCTGCGGTCGATCACCGCGGTCCCTTCGAGGCCGACCCGGCGGTTGCCGTACGGGTCGACCGCCGTACCGGTGTAGGTGAAGTCGACCGGGACCGGTTTGGTCACCCCGCCGACGGTCAGGTTGCCGGTCATCCGGTAGGTGCTGTCGCCGGTCACCTCGACGGACAGCGAGTAGAACGTGATCTCCGGGTGGCTGTCCATGTCCAGGAAGTCGTTGCTCCGCAGGTGTTCGTCGCGGCGGCTGTTGCGGGTGTCGATGCTCTTGGCCTGGATCGTCACCCGGGCCCAGGACTTCTCCGGGTGCTCGCCGTCGATGTGCGCAGTGCCCTGCCACTCGTCGAACGCGCCGCGCACCTTGGTGACCATCGCGTGCCGGGCGACGAACCCGACCCGGCTGTGCGCGGTGTCGATCGTGTACTCGCCGGTCAGCTCGGCTGTCGCAGTCGTCATGGTAATCCGCCTCCGGGGGTCGAGGATGTACGGCGTTCAGCGTGTCTCGACCCACGTGTCGTTCGCACCGGCGACAACCCCTGGTCCACCCACGGGCTCATCCGTACGCGCTCGTCGAAGCGGGGCTTCGCGCCCAGTCCCTGCGTTCGTCAGGTGGCTCGACTACCGGGGGCCGACTGGCGGAGCTGGCGACGGGTGGTGACGCCGAGCTTGGTGAACACCTTGCGCAGGTGCCACTCGACCGTCCGCGGGCTGAGGAAGAGAACGGCGCCGATCTCGTTGTTCGTCAGGCCGTCCGCCACCAGTCTGGCGATGTGGGCTTCCTGGGTGCTCAGGTCCCCGGGGGTCTCCGTGCTGCGACGGCTGACGGTCTCTCCGGTCGCCCGGAGTTCCTTGCGGGCGCGTTCGGCGAAGCCTTCGACCCCCATCGCCGCCAGGTTCTCGTACGCCGTCCGGAGTTGTGCTCGTGCGTCGGTACGGCGATCCTCGCGCCGCAGCCACTCGCCGTACCGGAGCTGCGCTCGGGCGTGTTCGACGCGCAGCGTGGTGTGTCCGAGTCGCTCGATCTCCTCGCGGTAGCAGTCTTCTGCCGCGCTCCCGCTCCGCAGCAGGGCGTTGCGCCCGGCGAGTACGCCGAGCGCAGCCTCGGTCCCGCTCGCTGTCGCGAAGGTCGAGAGCTGTTCGAGCGCGTCCGCGGCTTCGGAGGTGTTGCCACTGCGCACTCCGGCCTCGACGAGCTCGGCCAGCGCCCACTTCGGCGGTCCGAGCTCGAGCGGCGAGGCGGCGCCGGTCCGGGCTGCCTCGAGTGCTTCGTCGTACCGGCCGAGGCCGTTGCACATGATCGCCTGGAACCAGCTGATCATGTTCAGGCCGACACCCTCGCCGCGCACGGTGATGTCGTCGTGGATCCGCTTGAACTGGGGCTCGGCGACCGCGGCCCGGCCCCGGATCGCGTTCAGGCTCACCTCGCCGTACGGGATCATCGCGTTCTGGCCGCCGGTGATGTCGGCGACCCATTCGGCCTCCGCGACGAGTGCCTCGGCCTCGCCAAGGTCGCCGCTGTACAGGTCGTAGATGATCCGGCTGTTGATGGCCACCGGCAGCACACCGAGGGCGCCGATGGTCCGGATCGCGTCGAGGTGCCGCTGGGTGAGGATGCCCCAGTTGAGGTCGTCCAGCAGGTCGGTTGCGACGCACGCGGCCAGCCAGGCAAAGCGCACCGCCTCGTCCATCGTCAGCTCGTCGCGCCCGAACGCCTGCACGGTGTCGAGCAACCCGGGAGCAGCTGCCGGGTACCCGTCGGTGTAGAGGACGGCGATGCCTTGCAGCAGCAGGTCGGACTTGCTCGGCGCCGACGGCACCTGCAGCTCACGCATTGCCTCCGCTACCTGCTGCATCCCGATGTCGGAACCGGAGACGAGCCGGCCGGCGAACATCGCCGCGGCGAGCGCGTCCAGGTATGTCTCCCGGGCGAGCCTCGGGTTCGTCGACTCCAGCCGGCGGGCGGCGGCGAGAAGTAGCGGCAGGCCCTTGTTGCCATGCTCGGAGTAGTGCGCGATTTGGGCGCGTTGGAGCTGCACCAACGCTCCCTCCGCCTCGGACAGCGGCCCGGCCTGGGCGGACGCGAGCAGGCTCAACGCATCCTGGAAGGAGCCCGCGGTCGCCTTCGCTTGCGCGGCGGTCAGGGAGCGTTGCGCCCGGCGGGCTGGGTCGGGTGTGAGGGACGCGGCGGCTTGCAGGAACGCGGCGGCGGCCGCGACTCCGCCGCGACCGAGGGCACGGACGGCCGATTGATCGAGCTCGGCGGCGACGGTCTCGTCGGGTCCGGCCGCGGCCCGCGCGCGGTGCCACGCGCGGAGATCCGGGGCCTCGTCCGGATCGGTCGCCGCTGCGAGCGCTTCGTGCGCGGTACGGCGTTCGTCCGTCGTCGACATCCGGTAGGCGGTCGACCGGATGAGTGGGTGCCGGAACTCGACCCGGTGGCGCAGCTCGAGCAGGCCGGCCGTGTCGACGCTCTCCATGGTCTCGATACCCAGGCGGTGAGCTGCCCGCCGGAGCAGGTCGATGTCTCCGGCCGGTTCGGCGGCAGCCAGCAGGAACAGCTGGCGGGACTCCGGGGGAAGCGCCTGCAGTTGGCGCTGGAAACCTTCCTCCAGGCGGCTGACGATCGTCTCCTCGCCGGCCGGTTCGTCGACGGACCCGAACGCGAGCTCGGTGGCGGACAGCTGCCGGGGGAGCTCGAGCAGGGCGAGTGGGTTGCCGTGGGCCTCGGCCAGGATCCGGTCGCGCACCTGCGGGTCGAGCGCGGCGGACATCGCCGACTCGAGCAACGCGGCGGCTTCGATGCCGGCGAGACCACGCAATGGCAGGTCCGGGAGTCCGGAAAGCTTCGGCACGTCGTCCGTCGTACGGACCGCGAAGACCATCGCGATCCGCTCGGCCCGGAGCCGACGGGCAACGAACTCGAGCGTCTGCGCGGACGCATGGTCGAGCCACTGGGCATCGTCGACGACACAGAGGAGCGGCTGCTCGTCGGCCACTGCGCTCAGGAGGGTCAGCACGCCCAGACCGACTACGAACTGATCCGGCTGGCTGCCCGTTCGCATCCCGAACGTGGCGGCCAGCGCGTCCCGCTGCGGAGCCGGCAGGCCTTCCAGCCGATCGAGGAAGGGAGCGCACAGCTGATGCAGGCCGGCGAACGGGAGCTCCATCTCCGACTGCACGCCGGCCGCCCGGATCACCCGGCAGTCCGTGACGTCGTCGAGCAGGAACTGGAGCAGCGCGGTCTTGCCGATCCCCGCCTCACCGCGCAGGACGAGCACCTGGCTCCGGCCGTCCCGAGCACTCGCGACGAGCCGGCGGAGCGTTTCGCACTCGCTGACGCGCCCGCGCAAGCCTGGCCAACTTGCCATCGAAAACCGTCCCCGACTGTGGCGGTCCCGGTGAGGGGAGGAAGGGGCGGTCCCGCCCCACCTTTCCACCGCCACGCCGCCCCGGCAATGGGCAACCCGCGGCGGGGATCTTTCCGCCAAGCGCGCATCCCGGTGACTCGTTGCCCCCGGCCCTACCGGTAGGACGTCCTTTGCCGTTGCTCGGCTGATCTCGTAGTGGGACCGTGGGGTGGAATCGCTGGGAGGCCATGTGGCGCCGGGACCGAGCAGTCCGTGGCCGGGTCTGCGCGGTCGGCGCACAGAGTGCGAAACGCTGGCCGGCCTGGTGCAAGCGGCCCGGTCGGGCCGCAGCGCGGTTGTGGTCGTCCTTGGCGAGCCCGGGATCGGGAAGACCGCGATCCTGGACTTCGTCGCGGAGTCTGCACCGGGCGCGCAGACGCTGCGTGTCTCCGGCGTCGAGTCACAGATGGAGCTCGCGTTCGCCGGTCTGCACCAGTTGTGCGGACCGTTGCTCGACGGGCTGGAGCGTCTGCCGCTGCCGCAGGCGAACGCGCTGAGCATCGCTTTCGGGTTGCGGTCCGGAAACCCTCCGGACCGATTTCTGATCGGGCTCGCCGCGTTGACGCTGCTGTCGGAGGCTGCCGGTGACGGGACCCTGGTCTGCCTCGTCGACGACGCGCAGTGGCTGGACCAGGCCTCCGCCGAGGCGCTGACGTTCGTTGCGCGCCGGCTGGTGGCCGAGGCGGTCGTGCTGGTCTTCGCCGTCCGAACCGGCCAGGATCCGCAGAAGTGGGCTGGCCTCCCGTACCTGACGCTCCGCGGCCTGCCGGAGGAGGACGCCGAGGCGCTGCTCGACTCGGCCTTGACCGGTCCCGTGGACGACCGGGTTCGCCGGCGGATCCTGGCGGAGGCGCATGGCAACCCGCTCGCGCTGCTCGAGCTGCCGCGCTGGTGGACGACGGCCGAACTGACCTTCGGGCCGCAGCCGGCCCAGCCGGGGACGTTGACGAGGCGGATGGAGGAGGGCTTCCGCCGGGAGTTGGAGACGCTGCCGGGGCAGTCACGCCGGCTGCTGCTCACCGCGGCCGCCGAGCCGCTCGGTGACGTCGGCTTGCTGTGGCGGGCAGCGGCCCGGATCGGGCTCGGCGTCGATGACGCCGTACCGGCACAGAAGGCCGGCCTGATCGAGCTGCAGGACACTGTTCGGTTCCGGCATCCGCTGGTCCGGTCGGTGGCCTACGGATTCGCGGCCACTCCGGAGCGGCAGGCGGTGCACCGGGCACTCGCGGACGCGACGGATCCCGACCTGGATCCGGACCGGCGCGCCTGGCATCTCGCACACGCCGCGACGGGTCCCGACGAAGCCGTCGCCGCCGAGCTCGAGCACTGCGCCGGCCGCGCGCTGGCGCAGGGCGGGCTCGCTGCTGCAGCGGCGTTCCTCGAACATGCGGCGCTGTTGACGCCGGAAGCGGCCGACCGGACCGAGCGCCAGCTCAGCGCCGTCGAGTTGATGCTGCACGCGGGCACTTTCGAAGCCGCGTTGAACCTGCTCGCGGTGGCCGAGCACGGGCCGCTCGGTGACCTGCAGCGCGCTCGGATCGACGTACTCCGGGCGCAGATCGGATTCGCGTCCCGCCGCGGCAACGAGGCGCTGCCAAGACTCCTGGCCGCCGCCCAGCGGCTGGAGCCGTTGGCTGCCGAGCGCGCTCTCGACAGCTACCTGGACGCACTCACCGCGGCGCTGTTCGCCGGGCGCCTGGCGTCCGGGCCGGGGCCGGCGGAGGTGGCGCAGGCAGCGCGCAACGCGCCGTCCTCGACCGCGCGGCTGCGCCGTGGAGATCTGCTCCTGCACGGAGTGGCGGTCCTGTTCGCCGAGAACTACCCGGCCGCGGCGCCCTTGCTCAGGCGAGCGACCGAGGTCTTCGACAGTGACCACCTCTCGCTGGAAGAGGGCGTCCGGTTCATGTGGCTGGCCGCAGTCGTGGCTTCCGACCTCTGGGACGAACGTGCCTGGGATCGGTTGACGCGCCGGCACCTGAGGATCGTCCGCGAGGCTGGCGCGCTCAGCGCGCTGCCGCTCGCGTTGAACACCCGCGTGTACGTCGACCTGTTCGCCGGCGAGCTGTCCGCGGCCGGGGGACTGGTCGAGGAGATCCGTGCGGTCACCGAGGCCGCCGAGACCAGTCTTTCGCCGTACGCCGCGATCGGGCTGGCGGCCTTCCGCGGCCGGGAGGATCCGGCCGCCGCGTTGATTGCGGCCTCGCTGCGCGACGTGACCGCTCGGGGTGAGGGCATCGGCGTCTCGCTGACGAACTGGGCTCGGGCAATGCTGTGCAACGGCCTCGGGCGCTATCCGGAGGCGATGGCCGCCGGGCGCGAGGCGGCCGCGTTCCCGGCGGAGCTGGGGGTGTCGAACTGGGGACTGGTCGAGCTGATCGAGGCTGCGGTGCGCGCCGGTGATCGCACGACGGCGGCTACGGCCTTCGAGCAGCTGTCCGAGATGACGCAGGCGAGCGGCACCGACTGGGCGCTGGGCGTCGCGGCCCGCTCCGAAGCTCAGCTGTACGACGGGACGCCAGCCGAAGACCGCTACCGCGAAGCGATCGACCGGCTCGAACGTACCGCCGTACGCACCGAAGTGGCTCGCGCACGACTGCTCTACGGTGAGTGGCTGCGACGCGACAACCGTCGAGTCGAGTCGCGGCTGCAGTTGCGTGTCGCCCACGACGCGTTCACGGCGATGGGTATGGCTGGCTTTGCCGAGCGCGCCCGGCATGAGCTGGCGGCAACGGGCGAGACGCCGCGGAAGCGGACTGCCGCCACGCAACTCGACCTCACCGCTCAGGAACTGCACATCGCCCGCCTGGCGGCCCAAGGGCTTTCCAATCCGGAGATCGGCGCCGAGCTCTTCATCAGCCCTCGCACGGTGGAGTGGCACCTGCGCAAGGTGTTCGCCAAGCTCGGCATCAACGCACGCAGGCACCTGCGCGACGCGCTCAAGACGACCGAGCCCGTCTGAACCGGCCGTGCCCAGGGTGCCGGCCAGGGCTACGCACGGGCGCGACCAGGGACCCGCACCGGTCACTCTGAAGAGCGGATCAACGGCCTCGCCAGCCGGATTGGAGCCCCACGTCATGACCACCTTCTCGGCCGGGTTCAGCGGCCGGCCCGAGCGAAGCACCCGGTACGGCGACCTGCCACCGGGCCAGTACGTCACCCGCGATTTCCCGGTGCTGTCCGCCGGACCGACTCCGCGCGTCCCGCTCGACCAGTGGCGGCTGGAGATCAGCGGTGCCGACGGAGTGGTGCGGAGCTGGAGCTGGGACGAGTTCCAGACGCTCGATGCCGAGCAGATCACGGTCAACATCCACTGCGTGACCAGGTGGAGCAAGCTCGACACGAGCTGGACCGGTGTCCCGATCGACACGCTGCTGTCCGACGTCGACCTCCCGGGTGACTTCGTGGTCGCGTCGTCGTACGGCGGTTACACCACCAACGTGCCGCTCCGGGACCTGCTCGGCGGCAAGGCCTGGGTGGCGTTCGAGTTCGAGGGACGGCCGCTCGCCCTCGAGCACGGCGGCCCGGCCCGGCTGCTCATCCCACACCTCTACTTCTGGAAGAGCGCCAAGTGGCTGCGCGGTCTGCGGGTGCAGGAGCGGGACGAACTGGGGTTCTGGGAACAGCTCGGCTACCACAAGTACGGCGACCCGTGGCAAGAGCAGCGGCACTGGAACGACTGACTCGCACGACGGCAGAGGAGAGGACGATGCGCGTTTTCGTGGCAGGGGGCACGGGGGTTGTAGGCCGGCCGGTGGTTGAAGCCCTGGCCGCCAGGGGGCACGAGGTCGTGGCCAGCACGCAGCGGGCCGCCAACCTCGCGATCGTGGAGGGACTGGGAGCGTCGGCGGTCCTCATGGACGGGCTCGACGAGGCCTCCGTGCGGCGGGCGCTCCTCGACGTCGCTCCGGAAGTGGTCGTCAACCTGATGACCGCGCTGTCGGCGCCGTCGGACGACTACGGCAAGTGGCTGGCGATCACCAACCGGCTGCGGAGCGAGGGCACGAAGGTGTTGATGAGCGCGGCGCGTGACGCTGGCGCGCACCGAGTGGTCGCGCAGAGCGCGAGCTTCATGACCCAACCCGGATCGGGACCGACGGACGAGACCGCACCGCCGTACCTGGACGCTCCGGGACCGATCGGAGTCCACGTGCAGGCGAATATCGCCGCCGAGGAGATGGTGCTCGATACCCCGGGAATCGACGGCGTCGTGCTTCGCTACGGCTTCCTGTACGGCGACCACACCGCGATCGGCCCTGGTGGGGACATCGCGAAGGCGGTCGAGGCCGGCACGATGCCGATCGTCGGCACCGGCGCCGGCCACTACCCGTTCGTCCACGTCGACGACGCGGTGTGGGCCACCGTGCGGGCTGTCGGGACCGGAGCACCCGGCGTCTACAACATCCTCGACGACGAGCCCGCCCCGCAGGCGGACTGGCTGCCGTTCCTGGCCGGGATCCTCGGCGGCCCGGCGCCGGCCCGGATATCCGAGGAGGAGGCCGCCGAGCGGTTCGGCGTCCAGAGCGTCTACTACGGCAACCAGTTGCCTGCAGCAAGCAACATGAAGGCGAAGGCCGAGCTGGGCCTGATCTTCGCGCACCCGTCGTGGCGGCAGGGATTCCGCGCGGTCTTCGGTGCGCGGGAGGGGTCATGAACGCCCTGCAGTTCGTCGACGGACGACTGGTGGGCTCGGCGCACGAGACCAAGTCGATCGCCCCGGCGGACGGCGCCGTACTCGGAACCTACGCCGATGCGGATGCCGAGCAGGCCGCGGAAGCGATCGCGGCGGCGCGACGTGCCTTCGAGGAGACCGACTGGGCCAGGGATCGCCGCCTGCGGCACCGCGTGCTGACCGAGCTCGCCGACGGTGTCGATCGGCACGCGGACGAGCTGATCACGATGGTCGCGCGGGAGAACGGCAAGATCCTGAAGGATGCCGCGTTCGAGGTGAACCTCTCGGCGCCGAAGTTCCGGTACTACGCCGGCCTGGCGATCAGTCACGACGGGCGCGCCTCCGAGGTGGCGCCCGGACTCCACCTGACCTCCGCGCCCGAGCCGATCGGGGTGGCCGGGATCATCACGCCGTGGAACTCGCCGGTGGCTCTGCTGGTGCGATCACTCGCGCCGGCGCTGGCGGCCGGCTGCACCGCCGTACTCAAGCTCGCCGGACAGACCGGAATGGTGAACGGGCTCTTCCACCAGATCCTCAGCGAGGCCCCGTCGCTGCCCGCCGGGGTCGTGTCGTCGCTGACCGAGTCCGGTGACGAGGTGGCGCGGCTGCTGATCTCGTCGCCCGAGGTCGACGTCGTCAGCTATACCGGCAGCACCCGGGTCGGACGGGTGATCATGGCGAACGCGGCTCCGCAGCTCAAGCGCCTGTCGCTCGAGCTGGGCGGGAAGACGCCGATGATCGTCTTCGACGACGCCGAACTCGACGCGGCGGTGCCGGTTCTCACGGCAGCGGTGACCACGTTCACCGGCCAGTTCTGCATGACGGGCAGCCGCATCCTCGTGCAGCGAGGGATCGCAGACCGGCTGCGCGACCGCCTGGTCGAGTCGTTGTCCGCCGTCCGCGTCGGGCCTGGTGATGACCCTGACAGTGAGATGGGGCCGATGATCGACGCGGCTAACGCTCGTCGGGTCGACGCGATCGTCGAGGAAGCGAGCAAGTACGGCGTTGCGCTCGTGCGAGGCGGGGATCCGGCAGGCCGACAGCGCGTACTACCACCCGTCGCTGGTGGCGGTCGACGATCCGCAGGCGGACATCGTGCAGCACGAGGTCTTCGGCCCGGTCGCCACCTTCGAGACGTTCGATTCCGAGGACGACGCGGTCCGGGTGGCCAACGCGACCGAGTACGGCCTGGCCGCGTCCGTCTGGACCCGCGACGTCGATCGGCCGCGCAGAGTCGGGCGCCGGCTACGGGTCGGCACGGTCTGGACCAACACCTGGGCCATGGTCACCGACGAGTTCGAGGAGGGCGGCTTCAAGCAGAGCGGGATCGGCCGGCTCAACGGTCCGCGCGGATTGGAGGAGTTCCAGGAGCACAAGACGTACGCGCACTTCACCGGCTGATCCCGGCGACCAGGGATTTCGACGGGCGCGAGCGTGCCTTCCTCGTCGGAGGGTAGGCATTGTGAGCAGCGAGGCAGTGGTCGCGAAACCTCGGACGCAGTTCGTCGTCGACGAGGTCTCACCGTCGTACTGGAAAGTGACGTTCTGCAACGGGCCGGTCAACCTGCTGGACGCGGACTCCGTCGAGCAACTCTCCGACCTTGTCACCCGGATCGAGGAGGCACCCGCGCTGACCGTGGTCGTCTTCGGCAGTGCGAATCCCGACTACTTCATGGCGCACTGGGACCTGCGCGCGGATCGTGGTCGGGTGGCGGCGATGCCGCCCGGCCCGACCGGGCTGGACCCCTACCTCGACGGCCTGATCAGGCTGAGCAAGGTGCCGGCGGTGACGATCTGCGCGATCCGCGGACGCGTCCGCGGCGCCGGCAGCGAGTTCGCGCTGGCGACCGACCTGCGGTTCGCGGGGGACAAGGCGATCCTCGGACACTTCGAGGTCGGCCTGGGCACCGTCCCGGGCGGCGGGTCGATGGCCCGGCTCGCCCGGCTCGTCGGCCGGGGACGCGCGGCGGAGATCCTGCTCGGAGCCGACGACATCCCGGCCGAGCTGGCCGAGCGCTACGGCTACGTCAACCGCGTCCTGCCCGACGCCGACCTGGACGGTTTCGTCGACGGCTTCGCCCGGCGCATCGGCACCTTCGACAAGACCGCAGTCACCGACACCAAAGCCTTGCTGGACTTGGCGTCACTGCCACCCGACGACGAGTTCGCCCCCGGCCTCGCGGCCTTCCTCCGCACCGCACGCCGCCCCGAGAACGCGGCCCGGGTCCGCTACCTCTTCGACCACGGCCTCCAGACCCCCCACGGAGTCGAGCAGAACCTGGGCCAGGTGGTCGGCGACCTCCCCAACGCGATCCGCGACTGGCTCAGCGACTGACGCGCCTCGCTACGACGAGGAGACCGGTCAGGGATGTAGCGGCGCCGGCGATCATCAAGGTGGCCATGGGGACGGCGGTGTGGTCGCCGCCCAGGCCGGCGATCGGAGCGATGACGCCGGCGGCGACCCATTGGACGAAGCCCTGGACGGCGGATCCCGTGCCGGGATGGTCCGGTACGGCGGCCGACGCGAGCGCGCCGCCGTTCGGGATGATCAGGCCTTGCGCGGTCATCAGGACGAAGAAGCAGATCATCGCCAGGACCAGTGGGGTGTCGAACCACAGGGCGCCGATCAGCATTCCGAGGCCCGCCGCGAGCGCGGCGAATTGGCCGGTCAGGATGAGCTTGCGGGTGGCGACGTGGCCGGCGAGGCGGGCGGCGACGAGGGCGGCCACGGTCATGCCCCCGGCGTTGGCGGCGAAGTCGACCGAGTAGGCGACCGGCGACAGGCCGTTCATGGACTGCAGGACGAAGGCCGATGTGGCGACGTAGGCGAAGAGCGCGCCCATCGAGGATCCGGCGACGATGACGTAGCCGACGTACTCGCGGTTGCCGAGCACGACTCGAGCAGCCGTGCCGAAGGTCCGCAGACCACCGCCGTTACGGCGCTCCGGTGGCAATGACTCCGGTACGGCGACCAGGACTGCCACGATCATCGCGACGCCGAGAGCGGCCACGGCCCAGAACGAGACCCGCCAATGCGACAACTGGAGGATGGCGGCGCCGAGGAGTGGGCCGACGATCGGGGCGATGCCGCCGACACCGGCGATGACGTTGAGGACGCGGACGAGCTGGGCGCCGCGAGCTAGGTCGACGATCACCGCGCGGCCGATCACCATCGCCCAGCCGCCGGCGAACCCCTGCACGAACCGCGCCGCGGTCATCACGCCGATCGAGGGCGTGAGGGCGCACACGATCGAGGCAGCGGTCATCGCGAGGATCGCGGCGAGCAGGGGCCGGCGGCGGCCGCGTTGGTCCGAGACCGGTCCGCCGACCAACTGCCCGAGTGCCATCCCGACGAAGAACGTCGTGAGCGTGAGCTGGACCTGGGTAGCAGTCGTGCTCAGCTCACCGGCGACCTGCGGGAAGGCCGGCACGTACATGTCCGTGGCGAGTGGCGCGATCGCGGTCAGGAACACCACGGTCGCCACCAGCCCGACTGTCAGCCGAGCCTCCCGCCGTACCTCGGGTGGAAGCGCCAGCGAAGTGGTCACGGGCGGAGGAGAACCTTGATGGCTTTGCGGGTGTGCATCGCCTCGTAGCCGGCGGCGGCCTCGTCGAGGGGGAGCTCGAGGTCGAAGACGCGTCCGGGGCGGATGGTGCGGTTCGCGATGCGGTCCATGAGGTCGGGCAGGTACTGCCGGACCGGGGCCGGTCCACCGTGCAGGTGGACGTGGGAGAAGAACAGCTCGTCGCCGTTCAACGTGACGTCGTGGGTGACTCCGACGTACCCGATGTGACCGCCGGCCCGGGTGGAGCGAATCGCTTGCAGCATGGACTCCTGGGTGCCGACGGCCTCGATCACCGAGTGCGCACCCAGCCCGTTCGTGAGGGCCTTGATCTGCTCGACTCCGTCGTCACCGCGTTCGGTGACGATGTCGGTGGCCCCGAACTCGAGCGCGAGCTTCTGCCGGTCCGAGTGCCGGCTCATCGCGATGACCCGCTCGGCCCCCAACTGCTGAGCAGCCATCACCCCGAGCAGTCCGACCGCGCCGTCACCGACGACCGCAACCGTCTTCCCCGGACCGGCCTGAGCGGCGACCGCCGCAAACCATCCAGTGCCCAGTACGTCGGAAGCCGCCAGGAAGTCCGGCACCAAGTCGGCGTCCGGGACCTCGGGCGTCGCGACCAGGGTCCCGTCGGCCAGCGGCACGCGCATCCGTTGCGACTGTGCGGCGCCTGAGGTGCCGAGGATCTCCCGGTTGACGCAGGACGTCTGGTACCCGGCCCGGCAGATCTCGCAGGTGTTGTCCGAGGCGAAGAACGACCCGACCACGAACTGGCCCGGTGTGACCGTGGTCACCGCGGAGCCGATCTCCTCGACGATCCCGGCGTACTCGTGACCCATCGGCAGCGGCTCGTCGATCTTGTCGGCGCCTCGGTACGGCCACAGGTCGGACCCGCAGATACAGGTCGCCGACAGCCGGACGATCGCGTCCGTCGGCTTCAGGATGGCCGGCTCGGGCCGGTCCTCGACCCGGACCTCGCCCGGGGCGTACATCACGACACCACGCATCGGTGGAACTCTCCTTGGTTCGAGTGGATTGCCGAGTCCAGGGAACCCGAGCCCGCTGCGCCGAGGGAGTCTCTTTCGTGAGGTGTACTGACAGTGCATCCCAGGCAGCCGGAGGACGTCGTACCGTCGTTGCCATGGACAATCGTGCCGAGGTCCGCGAGTTCCTGGTCTCGCGACGAGCCAAGGTGACCCCGCAGCAGGCGGGGCTGCCGGACGTGGGCTCGCGCCGGGTGCCCGGACTGCGCCGGGTCGAGGTGGCGGCGCTCGCGGGCGTGAGCGTCGAGTACTACTCCAAGCTCGAACGCGGCGCGCTCGGCGGTGTCTCCGCCTCCGTCCTGGACGCGATCGCCCGCGCGCTGCAACTCGACGACGCCGAACGGACGCACCTGTTCCACCTGGCCCACGCGGCCGACGGCACCAGCGCCGGGATGCGTCCGCGCCGCCGTGCCGGCAAGCGGTGGACACCGCGGCCCAGCCTGCAGTGGGTGCTCGACAAGTTCACCGCGCCGGCGATCGTCCGCAACGGACGGATGGATCTCCTGGCCTGCAACCACCTCGGCCGGGCGATGCACGAAGCGGTGTACCGGTCCGCGGCCGGCGCGCAGCCGAACTTCGCCAGGTTCACGTTCCTGGACCTGGACGCCGCCCGCGACTTCTACCCCGACTGGGACACCGCCGCCGACACCTGCGTCGCCATCCTGCGCACCGAAGCCGGCCGCGACCCGCACGACAAGGAGCTGCACGACCTGGTCGGCGAATTGTCCACCCGCAGCGAAGATTTCCGCCGCCTCTGGAGTGCCCACAACGTGCGCCAGCACGGCGCGGGCACCAAGCACTTCCACCATCACGACGTCGGCGATCTGGAGCTCGCCTACGAGAGCGTCGACATGATCTCCGACCCCGGACTGACGCTCACTCTGTACGCCGCCGAGCCCGGCTCACCCACGGCGCAAGCCCTCGACCTTCTTGCCTCCTGGGTCGCCCCGACGACACCAGCCGCGTTCACTGATTAGCGGCCAGCACTGCCGCGAGGCCTTCCTGCAGATCTTCGACGAAGTACTCGGGAACCTCCAGCGAAGGGAAATGTCCTCCGCTTTCGGGCGAATTCCATCGCACGATCTGCCGGTACCGCTCCTGTGCCCAGGGGCGCGGGTATTTCTCGATGTCGCGGGGATACATGGTGATGGCGGTCGGGACATCGACCCGAAGTTCGGGGTCCAGCGAGTTGTGGCTTTCGTAGTAAATGCGGGCCGACGACGCGCCGGACCGCGTCAGCCAGTACAGGGTGACGTCGTCGAGAATGCGGTCCCGGGAAATCGTCTCGAACGGGCTGTCTTCGGTGTCCGACCATTCGGCGAACTTGTCGAGGATCCAGGCAAGAAGCCCGACCGGTGAGTCGACGAGCGAGTAGCCGATGGTCTGCGGCCGGGTCGCCTGCTGCTTCGCGTACGCCGCACGCCGGCGCCAGAAATCATGGGTTTCCTCGGTCCACTGGCGCTCGATCGCCGTCAGTCCGTCCGTGGTCAACCCGGGTGGTGCCTCTGCGAACGTGGTGTGGATGCCGAGCACGTGGTCCGGGAACCTGCCGCCGAGGACCGTGGTGATATTTCCTCCCCAGTCGCCGCCGTGGGCCGCGAACTTGCGGTAGCCGAGCCGTCCCATCAGTTCCACCCAGGCGGCCGCGATCTTCTCGGTTCCCCACCCGGTGCTGGCCGGTTTGTCGCTGTAACCAAAGCCGGGGAGCGAGGGAACGACGACGTGGAACGCCGGCGCGTCTGCGTTCTTCGGATCTGCCAGTTCGTCGACCACATCGACGAACTCCGCAATGCTGCCTGGCCAGCCGTGCGTCAAGATCAGCGGCGCGGCATCTGCGCGAGCGGATCGGCGGTGCAGGAAATGGATTCCCAGCTCGTCGATCGTCGTGCGGAATTGGCCGATCCGGTGCAGGCGATCTTCGAACGACCGCCAGTCGTACCCGGTACGCCAGTAGTTCACGACATCGACGAGGTCGGCGAGCGGAACGCCCTGATCCCATCGGCGGGGACCGGGCGCGGCGCCATAGACCGTCTCGGGCTCCGGCAGTCGCGCCGCGGCCAATCGCGCGCGCAACTCGTCGAGGTCGGCGTCGGTTGCGTGGGCTTCGAATGCTTGCAAGTCGCTGGTCGGACGGGGCATGAGACCTCCTGGTCATCGAGAACCGTCTAAGACGGTTCTAACATGACGCCCTGCGGCCTGCAACCGGCTAAGGTGGTTCGGTGCGTACTGGATTCCCTGACTTCCGCCTCGGTGCCGTGCTGGCGACCAGCTTCACGGGGACTCTTACGGAGCGGCGTGGCAACGCTGTGGAGCGCATTCCCACGCCGCAGCGACTCATCGACTGGCTGGCGGTGAACGGACTCGCCGTGGACTCCTGCACCCCTGCCCAGCTCGACCTCGCCCGGGAACTGCGGGAGTCGATCCACGCCGCCGCGACAGCGGCCGCGATCCAGGACGCTCTTCCTGCAGCCGCTGTCCAAGTCATCAACGACCGCAGCGCTCAGGGCCGGGCCGCGGCGATCCTGACACCCGAGGGTCAGCGGCGTTGGCAGCTCAGCTCGGCTTCCTGCGTGGAAGACGCCCTCAGCGTGATCGCCGCCGACGCGATCAGCATCATCGCCGGCGAACGCGACGGAAAGCTGGCCTTGTGTGCCTCGCCGACCTGCCGAGCCGCCTTCTTCGACACCAGCCAAAGTCGCACTCGCAAGTGGTGTGACATGAACACCTGCGGGAATCGCCAGAAGAAGGCGCGCTTCATCGCGAACCACCCCAAGAACTCGGCCTGAGGTCTTGACCTGACCCCCCGACGCACGTCACCTTGGTGCGCATCGGATTTACGAGTCACTTCCGAACCTGGTTCGTAAAGGAGTGTCGTGGCGATTGTGATCGGGGTCGTGACCCACTCGACCCACCGGGTGCTGTTCCGGGAAGCAGCCAGCACGCTCGGTGGCGTCGACCTGGAATGGGTCAGCTACGACCACGAGGAGGAGATCCGCGACAAGGTCTCCGAGTTCGTCGCGAACACGCGCCTGGACGGCTTCCTGGCCGGACCGGTTCCGTACACGGCCAGCCGCGAGCTGCTGCCACCCGGCCTACCGGTCGGCGTGATCAGGTCGTCCGCGCTGGACCTGACCCTGGCCCTCTACCGCGCCCAGGAACGCGGCTGGGGCCGGACCCCGGTCAGCATCGACACGTTCCCGAAGGAGGCGGTCGAGGCGGTCGCCACCGCGCTCGAGCTCGACCAGGACGCGATCGACTGCTTGCCCTACGCACCGACCCAGAGTGTCGAGGACATCGTCGACTTCCACCGGGCCGCGTTCCACCGGTTCGGCGATCGCAGCTACGTGATCAGCGTCCGGGCCGCTGTCCGGGAACAACTCCGGGACGAGATCCCGATCATGAGCGGGATGCCGGTGCCTGCCACGATCCGGACCGAGCTGCACGAGCTCGCGCTGCGGATCGAGTCCGATCGGGCCAGCGCGCAGCGGTTCGCGGCCGGGGTGTTCCTGATCTCCCGGTCGGCCGACGAGGAACGCGCCCGGGTCGGCCTGATGAACCTGCTGCTCAACACCCCCGAGTTCGCCGGCGCCTGGATCGAGGACCGGGGACCGCGCGGTGTCGTCGTGTTCGCCCACAAGGCGTTGTTCGAACGCGTGACCCGCAACTGGGTCGCCGTACCGGCTCTGGCCGAGGCGGCGACCGCGCTCGGCGTCCAGGTGTCGGCCGGCTTCGGCGTCGGCGTGTCCGCCCGCAACTGCGTGCTGCTCGCGGAGCAGGCCGCCAGGCGGGCGGAGGTCGAGGACGAGCCGTGCGCGTACCTGATCGAGGACAGCGGCGTGATCATCGGCCCGATGGGGCCGGTGCGGGAGGCGCCGCTCAGCTACTCCTACCGCGAGCACGGGGACGAGGTGGAACAGCTCGCGAAGAACGTCGGCCTCAGCGCCGCCACGGTCTCCCGGCTCGCGGCGCTGGACCACGAACTGCAGGGTCGCGCGATCTCGCCCGGTGAGCTCGCCGACCGGCTCGGCATCACGGATCAGAGCGGGCGCCGGCTGATCCGCACTCTCGACGCTGGGGGCCTGGTGAGCGTCGAAGGCACTGCTCAGCACCACCGGAAAGGACGCCCGACGCGTCTGTACCGGCTCCGCATCTCCCAAGCCCTCCTGCATCGACAGTCTTGAAGGGAATCCCATGGAGCTCAACCGCCGCCAGGTCCTGAAGCTCGCCGGCCTCGGCATCGCCCTCCCCAGCGCATCGACCCTGCTCTCCGCCTGCTCCAACGACGACTCCTCCGGCGGTGGCGCCGGCGACGGCACCGTGAAGTTCGAGGGCTGGGACTACGAGGCAGCCCTGGTCCAGAAGAACCTCGACCGGTTCAGCCAGCAGAACAGCATCAAGGTGGACTACACCCCGATCACCAGCGCGCAGTACGTCCAGAAGGTCGTCGCCGAGTTCACCGGTGGCGGCGGCCCCGACGCCCTCTACGTGTACGACGACTCGCTCGCCGCCTGGGTCGAGGGCGACTACCTGCAGCCGCTGGACGGGATGCCCGGCGTCGACGAGGTGTACGACGCGATCTACCCGGGTAACGCGACCGCGATGACCTACCAGGGCAAGCGCTACGGCCTGCCGTACTACACCGACGCGAACTCGCTGACGTACAACTCCGAGATCCTGGCCAAGGCCGGGATCACCAAGCCGCCGGCCAGTCTCGAGGAGCTGGAGGCGCAGGCGCTGAAGATCAAGAACGCCGGTCTGCTCGAGTACCCGATCGGCGTTCCCGCGCAGCTGTCCGACACCTGGTGGTCCTGGGTGTGGGCGCTGGTGTTCGCCAGCGGCGGCAACATGTTCGACGACCAGCAGAACGCGGTCATGAACACGTCCGACACCGTGGTGAAGGACGTCTTCGCCTGGTTGCAGCAGGCCGCGAACAAGTCGAAGGTGATCGACCCGGCCTGCCTGCAACTGCTGCCGGTCCCGATCGACAACGCGATGAAGGCCGCCCGGTACGCCTACACGATCGGCGCCCGGTACGCGAACCGCGACTACAACGACCCGGCCAAGTCGAAGGCGGCCGGCAAGATCAAGATGGCGCTCGTACCGAGCCTGGACGGCCAGGTGCACGGCACCGTCAGCAACACCCGGCTGTACGGGCTGGCGAAGGACACCGAGGTCAAGGACAACGCGTTCAAGCTGCTCACCTACCTCGGCGGGCTCGACGCGGACAAGAAGCCGTACACCGCGCGGTACTGGTTCCTCGAGCGCGGTCTCGGCTTCGCCTACAAGTCGATGGCGACCGACCCGGAGATCGTGGCGTCGCTGAAGAAGTTCGCCGACCCGGCCGTCTACGCCCAGCTGGCCGAGATCGCCAAGCCCCGCAACGTGCTCGGGGTGCCCTGGTACACCGAGTTCGAGACCGAGATGCACAAGGTCGTGCAGGGCGTGCTGAGCAACCAGACCCAGCCGTCCGCGGCGGTCGGCAGCCTGGCCCAGACGGTCGACACCCTGAAGAAGAAGTACAACTGAGGATGAGTGTCCTCGCCGAACGCCGGCCGCTGGGCGACAGCGCCAAGGCCTGGGCGCTGAACGCGCCGGCCATGATCGTGATCGCCCTGCTGGTCGCCTACCCGATCATCTACTCGTTCTGGGTCAGCCTGCAGCGCAACAACCTGAAACGCCCGCGGGCGAAGAAGTTCATCGGGCTCGACAACTACAAGGCGCTGCTGTCGGACCAGGCGTTCCTGTCCGCGCTGAAGGTGTCGGCGCTGTTCGTCCTGGTGGTGCTCGGGCTGACCGTCGTACTGGCGCTGATCCTGGCGCTGGTGCTGAACGAGCGGTTCCGTGGCCGCGGGCTGCTGCTCAGCCTGGCCTTGTTGCCCTGGGCAATGCCCGGCGTGGTGAACGGCCTGATGTGGCGGACGATCTTCGACGCGAAGACCGGCGCGCTGAACGGGTTGCTCACCCAGCTCGGGCTGATCGACAGCTACCACGCCTGGCTGACGTCCGGGACCGGCGCGTTCCTGTTTACTGCACTCGCCCAGGTGTGGAACACGCTGCCGTTCTCGGTCATCATTCTGCTCGCCGGATTGTCGACAATCCCCTCGGAGCTGTACGACGCCGCGACGGTCGACCGGGCCGGGGCACTGCAACGGTTCGCCCAGGTCACGGTGCCGTGGTTGCTGCACCCACTGCTGATCGTGCTGATCCTCGAGACGATGAACGCGTTCCGGGCCTTCGACACGATCTACGTGCTGACCGGTGGCGGTCCGGGCGACGCGACCACCACCATCGCCCTGCTCGACGTGCAGACCGTGCTCACCTTCACCGACTTCGGCCTCGGCTCCGCCTACGCCTGGGTGATCACCGCGATCACGCTGCTCATCTCGATCGGCTACATCGGCCTCCTCTACCGGAAGGGGAACTTCGAGGTATGAGAACCGTCGTGCGAGTTCCCCTGCGGTATCGAATTCCGTGGAAGAAGATCGTGCTGTATGTGCTGGCGATCGCGTTCGCGCTCTACCTGGTGCTGCCGTTCTACTGGATCGTCGCGATGAGCTTCATGCACGAGGTGGACGCGATCTCGGTGCCGCCGCACTGGATCCCGACCAGCCCGACGCTGGAGAACTACCTCGGCTTCGTCAAGCCGACCGAGGCGCAGGCGCTGGTCGGCGGCCGGGCGATCGAGGAGACACCGTACTCGCTGCGGAACAGCCTGATCGTGGCGACCGCGACGGCGGTGCTGAACCTGGCGCTGGCGACGTTCGCGGCGTACTCGTTCAGCCGGCTGAAGTTCCGCGGCAGCCAGGTGCTGCTGGTGCTCTACCTGCTCACCCGGATGGTGCCGGGGATCGCGATCATCATCCCGTTCTACCTGCTGATGCGGTCGCTCGGGCTGCTCGACACCTACCTGGCCCTGATCCTCTCGTACACCACGTTCGCGCTGCCGATCACGATCTGGATCCTGAAGGACTTCTTCCGGTCGGTGCCGCGCGAGCTGGAGGAGGCGGCCCGGGTCGACCGGTGCGGCTGGTTCCGGACCATGTGGTCGGTGTTCCTGCCGGTGGCAGCGCCCGGGCTGGTCGCCGCCGCGGTGTTCGCGTTCATGACCGCGTGGAACGAGTTCATGTTCGCGCTGTTCCTGACCAGCACCAAGGCCGCGAAGACGATCCCGGTGGTGGCGGCGAACTTCGCCACCGACTTCAACACCCAGTTCACCGTGATGGCCGCAGCCGGTGTGCTCGCGGTCGTCCCACCCCTGGTACTGGCCCTGCTCTTCCAGCGCAAGCTGGTCCAGGGTATGGCCGCCGGATCCGTGAAGGGCTGACAGATGGCAGAGGTGCAACTCGAAGGCGTGACCAAGTCGTTCGGCGGCAAGGTCGCCGTGCACGACCTGAACCTGACCATCCAGGATCAGGAGTTCCTCACCCTGGTCGGACCGTCCGGCTGCGGGAAGTCCACCACGCTGCGGATGATCTGCGGCCTGGAGCGGGCCACCGAGGGCAACATCTACTTCGACGGCAAGCCGGTCAGCTGGCTGCCGGCGAACAAGCGGGACGTCGCGATGGTGTTCCAGAGCTACGCGCTCTACCCGCACAAGACGGTCCGGCAGAACATCGGCTTCGCGCTCAAGATGATGCGGGTGCCGAAGGCAACGATCGCCGAGCAGGTGCAGCAGGCGGCCCGGACGCTGGACATCGAGGACCTGCTGGACCGCAAGCCGCGGGAGCTGTCCGGCGGCCAGCGGCAACGGGTCGCGCTCGGCCGGGCGATCGTCCGGGACGCCGGCGCGTACCTGCTCGACGAGCCGCTGTCGAACCTGGACGCGCAGCTGCGGGTGCTGATGCGGGCCGAGATCAAGCGGCTGCACGTCGACGTCGCCCGGACCTTCATCTACGTCACCCACGACCAGGTCGAGGCGATGACGATGTCGGACCGGATCGCGGTGATGCGCGACGGCGTGGTCCAGCAGTGTGCGACCCCGGAGGAGATCTACGAGCGCCCGGCGAACCGGTTCGTCGCGTCGTTCATGGGCTCACCGCCGATGAATTTCGTCACCGGTGAGCTGGTCGATGCCGACGGCAAGCGGGCGTTCCGGAGTAGCGCGATCACCCAGGAGATCCAGTCGTACGGCGCGCTGCCGGACGACCCGGCCGTCGTCCTCGGGGTCCGCCCGGAGGATGTGTCGCTGTCGCCGGAGCCCTTGCCGGGGTACCGACCCGGGAAGGTCTTCGTCTCCGAGCCGCTCGGGCCCGACGTGCTGGTCACGGTCCGGATCGACGGCGAGCTGATCAAGGCCCGCGTCCCGGTGCCGTTCCGGCTCGGTCACGACAGCACGGTGTACGTCGGCTTCAACCCGGACCGACTGCACTTGTTCACCGCCTCCGACGGCGCCGCCGTGCACGCACCCCTGGCCGTGTAGGCACCCCCGAGTCGAGAGGAATGCTCTTGAGAGACCCCGAGAACGCGACCGTCGAGGTCGAGCGGCCGGCCGACTTCGACGACTTCTGGGCGGCCGGCCTGGCGGACTGCGCGTCGTACCCGCTTGATCCTTCGTTGACCGAGATGCCGGGCTTGTCGACGGAGAAGGTGATTGTCTACGACCTGCGCTACACCAGCTACGGCGGTCTTCGGGTGGCCGGCTGGTACACGGTGCCGCGGGGTGGGGCGGCGCCGTACCCGGCGCTGGTCACGATCCCTGGGTACATCTCCGAGCCGACGATCCCGAAGGAGTGGTCCGAGCTCGGGTACGCCGCGCTGGCGGTGGCGCCGCGGGGGAAGCTCCGGTCGAACAGCGTGTTCAACCCGGGCTATCCGGGGCTGCTGACGCACAACATCGTCGACCACAACACGTACGGGTACCGCGGGTTCTACCTCGACGTGGTGCGTGCGGTCGACGTGCTGCTCGGTCGTCCGGAAGTCGACAATGAACGGATCGGCCTGCAGGGATCGAGCCAGGGCGGTGGGCTCGGGATTTCCACGGCTGCTCTGCGACCCGAAGCGATCGCGTGCGTCGCGGCCGGGGCGCCGTACCTGTGCGGGATCATGACTGCGCCGACGCTGACCCGGTCGTATCCGTACGAGGAGATCAACGAGTACCTGCGGGTGCATCCGAAGGATGTCGACCGGGTGCGGGAGACAGTCGCGTACTACGACGGGCTGAACTTCGCGCCGAAGGTGACTGCGCCGACGCTGCTGTACCTCGGGCTGGAGGACGATGTGTGCCCGCCCGAGACCGGGTTCGCGTTGGAGCGGGTGCTGACCTGCGAGACGACGCTGCACACGTTCCCGCACTGCGCGCACCACGCCGGGCTGCCGGGTGTGATGCGGATCGTGGAGGACTTCCTTGCCGACCACCTGAAGCCGGGACGGTGACACTCATGGACTTCGAGGCCTACTGGACCGCCGTTGACGCCGAGCTGGCCGCGATTCCGTCCCGGCCGGTGCTCGGCCTGGTGCCGGCGCGGACGACCGACGAAGCGACGAGCTACACCGTGCGGCTCACCAGCACCGGGCCGTACCGCGTGTTCGGCCACCTCAGCATCCCGACCGGTGACGGGCCGTTCCCTGCGCTGCTGTCGACTCCGCGCTACGGCAGCGTCAACCACGTCCCGCATCCGAACGACCGGAGCCGGTATGTCGTCTTCGGCCTGATGCACCGTGGTCAGCGGCTGGCCGACGAGGGATTCTCGGCGGCGTACCCAGGATTGTTGACGATGGGCATCGACGACCCGGCGTCGTACATCTACCGCGGGATCGCGGCGGACTGCCTGCGGGCCGCCGAGTTCTTGCTCGGGCTGGCGGAGGTGGATCCGGCGCGGGTCGCAGTGAGCGGGGACGATCTGGCAGTGTTGACGGCTGCGCGGCGGCCCGGGTTCACCGCCGTACGGGTGTCGGAGTTGCTGTTCTACCGGGCGCTCGAGGCGCGCTTGCGATCGTCGCTGTACCCGCTGGAGGAGTTGAACGATCACCTGCGTGCCGGCGCGTCGCCGGCCAGTCTTGAGCGGACGTTGTCGTACTTCGACCCGGTCCGGCATGCGCCCGCGGTCCGGGGACGCACATTGTTGGCTGTCGACAATCCGACGTGGTCGGCGCCGCTGGCCGAGACCTTCCCGGCGGCGAGCGTCTACGAGTTGACGCATCAGGACGGGACGGACAACGACTTCCTCGATGCGTGGCTGGCGGAGTTGTCCGGTGTGCCGCCGATGTCTCGGTTCGTCGCGCATGGGTAATCCGCTCGGGGTGCGGCCGGTGATCAACGCGTCGGCGACGCTGACCGCGTTGGGCGGTTCGTTGATGCCGCCGGCCGCGATCAAGGCGATGGCCGAAGCGGCGGCGCACTTCGTCGATCTTCACGAGTTGCACACGCGAGTCGGCGAGCGGTTGGCGGCGCTGACCCGCAACGAGGCTGCTTATGTGACGTCGGGTGCCGCGGCCGGGATCACGCTGACGGTCGCGGCTTGTGTCGGCGAGCCTGGGCAGGCGTTTCCGGTGGACTCCAAGGTGGTGATGTTCGCGAGCCAGCGCAACGGCTACGACTACTCGGCTCGTCTGACCGGCGCGCGGATCGTCGAGATCGGTCCGTCCGTCGACGAGCTGCGTGACGCGCTGTCCCGTCGGCCTGCCTGTGTCCTGTGGTTTGCCGGTGCTCACTACGCGAGCGGCGCGCTTGCGGTCGAGCCGGTTGTCGAGGCTGCGGCGTCGTACGGCGTGCCGGTGATCGTGGATGCGGCCGCGCAGGTGCCGCCGGTGGCTTCGCTGTGGCGGTTCACTTCGGAGATCGGCGCTGATGCGGTGATCTTCAGTGGGGGCAAGGGATTGCGGGGACCACAGTCGAGTGGGTTGGTGCTGGGGCGGCGGTGGATCGTCGAGCGGTGTCGGGCGCATGCCTCGCCGTATCAGGAGATCGGGCGCGGGATGAAGGTGGGCAAGGAGGAGTTGCTGGGCCTGCTCGCGGCGGTCGAGTGGACGTTGGAGCAGGACGAGGACGCGCTGCTCGAGGGGTACGAGCAGATGGTCACGCGGTGGGTCGAAGGGTTGCGTGGATTGCCTGGGGTGGAGGTTGGACGGGGCTATCCGAGCGAGGCGGGGCAGCCGCATTCGCGTGCCGTTGTCCGATTGTCGACAACCTCCGGATGGACGCGGGACGAGTTGGTGGCGGCGCTGTGGGACGGGGAGCCGCGAATCGCCGTGGGCACGATCGGCGTGCGGGAGGACGAGCTCGCGCTGAATCCGCAGACGATCGAGCCGGAGGAGGATGAGGTGGTTCTCGATGCACTCGTTCGGCTTCTCGGCACCGGTCGCGAGGGCCCGTCGTGAGGCCTCGTCGCGAGTAGGCTCTGGGGATGGCGAGGAAGCCGGACGAGACGCGTGACGGGGTTGAGCTGACCAACCTGGATCAGCCGTTGTTCGACGGTGCGGACGCGACCAAGCGGGATCTGGTCGACTACCTGGACGCCGTACACCAGCGGATCCTGCTGGAGTTGCGGGAGCGGCCGCTGTCGGTGATCCGGATCCGGCCGGGACAGCCGGCCTTCATGCAGAAGAACGTGCCGAAGTACACCCCCGAGTGGGTGAAGACGGTGTCGGTCTGGGCGGAGGCGTCCAAGCGGGAGGTGTCGTACGCGTTGTGCGACGACCGGCGGACGCTGCTGTGGTTCGCCAACCAGCGGGCGGTCGAGTACCACCCGACGCTGATGCGGGCCGAGCGCTGGGACCGGGTGACGCATCTCGTGCTGGACCTGGATCCGCCGGAGGGGGAGACGTTCGCGATGGCGGTCCAGGCGGCGTTCCTGGTCCGGCAGGCGCTGACCGACTCCGGGCTGGCCGGGGCGGTCAAGACGAGCGGGGCCAAGGGGGTGCACGTCTTCGTGCCGATCGACGAGTCGGTGTCGATCGAGGACGCGGCGGCCGCGACCCGGGCGATCGCGGCGCGGGCCGAACGAGTCGATCCGGAGGTCGCGACGACGGCGTACATCAAGGAGGACCGGCACGGGAAGGTGTTCGTCGACTCGACCCGGTCGGGCGGGGCGACGGTGGTCGCCGCTTACAGCCCGCGGGTCCGGCCTGGTACGCCGGTGTCGTTCCCGCTCGGCTGGGACGACCTCGACCGGGTCACGCCGCGGGACTTCACCGTCCGCACTGCGCCAGACCTGCTGGGTGAAGCCGACCGCTGGGCTGATCAACTGCCCGCGCCCCAAACACTCCCCGAAGACTTGCTGGAGGAGGGCCGCGCCATCCCGGTCGCCCGAGTAGCCGCCATGCACGAAGGCAAACGCCGCAAACGCGCCAAAGAAGCCGCCGAAAAGCAGTCGAGCGAGGGCTAACCGTCGAACCCGGTGGGGGCGGGGTGCCGCCGGGTGTGGCGAGGGGCCGGGCTGGGCGGGGGCCGGCGGGTGGGGTTAGTTCTCTGGGGCGGTTGTCAGGTCCAGGGCCTGGTGGCGGATGGCTGGGTGGGGGTGGTTGCGGAGGGCAATCAAGAGGGTGCGCCACTCGGTGGGCCAGCCGGTGCGGGGGCCGGCGGCGCGGAGGAGGGCGTGGGCCAGGAGACCGGAGGTCGCGTCGGGGGACGTCACCAGAGACTCGGCTGTGGGGAGGAGCTCCTGCGGGGACCAGGTTGCTTCGGTGGCGGACAGCCGCTGGTAGAGAAGGTCGGATGCGGACAATGCTGCGATCGGATTGTCGACAATCGTCCGGTGCAACGCAGCGAGTTCTTGGGGGAGTCGATCGGACTGCAGGGAGGCGACCTGCAGTCGCAGGTGGAGGTGGAGGAAGTCTGAGTCGGTCAGCTCCGCGGCGACCTGCTTGAGGTGTTGGCGGACAAGAGTTGAGCGACCGCCGAAGTGGGCAGTCAGTTGATTGACCAGACGAGCCAGGCGCTGCCGGGCGGGGTGGTCGCGGTCCGGGGTCGCGTTGGGGAGATCGGGGGCGGCTTCCAGACGAACCAGGAGCCGGACCGCGTCGAGCAGTTCATCAAGACCGTCCGACGGATTCGTCGCGACGATGGAGACGAGTGACGTGAGCGCGTCACTCCAGACCCGGCTCCGGATGGACAAGTCGCTGATGAAGTCAGCACACACCCGAGCGGCCGCGCGGTTGTAGCGCGCCCACTGCCGCAACGCCAGCAGCGCCGGCCCGACGACCTCCGGCTCGCTCCTGGTCGTCACCGCGATCAACAGATCCGCATACCGCGCCCGATACAACAGCGGTACGTCGTACGCCCGCCGCTCGGTCAGCACGACAGCAGTAGCCGCAGAGTCGTGCACTGCCTGCTCCAGCACCGCCCAGGCAGCCGGGTCATGAAGCAGGTACTGCGCCATCGTGCTGGCGATCGCCGCCCGCACATCCCGATGGGCGGGAGCCCAAGCCTCAGTCAGTACGGCGCCCGCGCCAGGTGCACGCAGTTCGCCCAGCATCCGCACCGCTGCCTTGCGCGAGGTGATCTTCGCGCCAGAACCCGCCAGCGCGGGCTGCAGCAGACCAGGCAACAGACTCGGCCGCGCGTACCGTGCAGCACGCCCCGCCGCGTACATAGCGACCCGTGCGCGGTCGTCACTCGCATGCGAGAGCAGCACCGGCAGCGCAAGGTCAGGCCGAGCGGACCACGCCAGCCCCGCCAGTGCAGCCTCCTGCAACAACACGTCGTCACTGCCGAGGAACTCGTCCAGCGCAGCCCCCGGCACGTGACCGAGCGACCGCACCGCCAGCGCCCGGCACCACTCGTGCAGCCGATCGTCCCGCGCCGCCGCGACGAGCAGTTCGCCGTACCGGGACTGCTGGCGCGGCAGCCATGTGCGCAGTGCATAGTCCGGGACTTGCCACGACGTGCTGTTGCGGTCGAAGCGCTGGATGCGGTCCGCAGCAGCGAGCACCGGGTCGAGCAGGTCGGTGTAGATCTCGGTGACGAGCCACCACACCGGGTGGAAGCGAGCCATCGTGACGTCGCGGTCGATGATCTGCCGGACCCGCTCGGACCGGGTCGGCAGCGGATCGAGCCAGTAGCGGCAGGCCTGGTCGGCGGTGGACTCGTTGTCCGACCAGGCCGCCTGCTCCAGGATCCCGTGCAGATGGTCCAGCGACCAACCGCGCCGACCCAACGCTGAGGCCACCGTGAACGCAAGCATGTACTCGTCCCGCTTCGCAGCGGCCTCGATCGCCGGCCGCAAGGCGTCGTACACGGCGGTCTCCCGGCCGCGCGGAAGATTGTCGACCAGCCGGTCCAGATCGATCCGCCCGCGGTTGTCGGTCAGCCGGGCATGAGCCTGCAAACCCCAGTCCAGCAAGGCGGCCCGGTTGCCGAGGGCACCTTGTACGACGGCGTGCTCGGCCAGACTGGTCAGCGCCCGCCGGGGCGCCCACGACGTGTCCCGTGCGTTCAGCGCGTCAGTTAGCAGGGACTCCAACGGCTGCGGATCCGTGAAGAGCGTCGGTGAGATCCCAGCAGCGGCCTGGAGGAGACTGCACCGCACCGGATCCTTGTCGTTCCGGACACGGTCCGCGGCCCAGTTCAACGCCCGCACGACGAGCTCAGGATCCCGTGAGTAGCCAGCCGACCGGACGATCGACCGGTAGACCGCCGACCGCACCCCGGCATCCGGAGCACGGACCTCGGACTCGAGGAGGGCGAACGCTTCCTCGTAGGGCAGATAGCTACTGATGCCGCGTCGCACCGAGTCGTCCTCGCGGACGCTCGGCAGTTCCAGCATCCGACGCGCCTGCTCGACCCGCACTCGATGCGGCAGCACCTGCAGCAGCTCGTCGGCGAGCACGGTCTGCCCGAGCTCGACGTCCTTCGTGACCGCTTCGAAGATCGTCGTACGGCGAGACGGCGCCAGGTCGGCCAGCAGCCCAGCAAGGTCCGGCCAGACGAGTCGGCCGAGCGCAATCAGGTCGTCGTCCGAGTACCGGTGTAACCGGCGACGGAACCCGCGAGTGAGCGCCTTCCAGACCACGGCTTCCCGGTCCGGCGAAAGCAGGAGCGCGAGCACCCCGGCCGGATCATGATCGGCAAGGCGCCCAAGGATGTCGAGTACGGCGACCGGCAGCTCATGCGCCGGGATCGCCTGCTTGATCAGCGCCAGCACCGCATCCGGGTCGTGCTTCAGCGCCGCGGTGACACCGTGTCCGACGCCCTCCCACCACTCGTCCCCGTCCTCACCGGTGGGCAGCGTGCGCGCCGCGAAAGCGAGCACCTCGTCGGGATGCCGTCTGGCCAGACCACGCCAGCCCGCCGGCGTCACGCAGTACGCCAGCTCTGGCAGCAAGCGGGCCACGGTCGCCCGGGAGGTGGCTTCCAGCAGGCCGACCGCGGCCACGTCACCCCAGCGCGCCCGGTGGTCGTCGATCAGCCGATTGGCGAGGTGCTCTCGACTCGTGCGCCGTACCAGGGCCACCAGCTTCGACCGCAGTGTCGCGGGTGCGTCGTCGTACAGGATCCGGAGGTCGTCGTCCGACACCGGCACGCCACGCCAGACCGCAGCCAGCGCGCGCGACTGAACGGCCGGCTCCGGGTCGCGGAGCAGCCTGGAGACGTACGACGTGTCCCGGACGACCTCGGCTATCTGGATGCCGACGATCCGCTCGAACGCGTCGCCCCGGCCCAGCTCGTCGAGCAGCCCGGTCAGCTCCTGGGCGCGGTCGGCGACGTACCGCACCCGTTGCCCGTACGAGAGCCCGTCGATCGATCGCAGTAGGTCACTCGCACGCATGCGCCCAATCCTGCCGAGCGCGGGTGTCAGTCAGCGCGGCAGGGTGGCGTCGAGCAGCAGTACGGCGGCCTCGCGGGCGCGGACCGCGGGGTCGGGGGAGCCGGAGATCGCGGAGCGGGTGATGGCGCCCTCGCTGAGCAGGATGAGGTGGTCGGCGAGGCGCTCCGGGTCGGGGGCGTCGGCGGCCTTCGACAACTGGGTCAGGGCCTGGCGGAAGCCCTCCTTGTGCTCCAGCGCGAGCTCGGCGACCCGGGGTGAGACGGTGCCGAGCTCTCCGAAGGAGTTGATGAACGCGCAGCCGCGATAGTCCCGCTGCCGGAACCAGTCGTCCAGGAAGTCGAACACGGCCAGGATCCGGTCCCGCGGATCCGTCGCCGCGTCGACGTGCTCGGCGAGCATCGACTTCCACAGCGCGTCGCGGCGGTCCAGGTACGCCTCGATCAGGGCGTCCTTGGACGGGAAGAGCTGGTAGAGCCGCTTCAGCGAGACACCGGACGCGGTCCGGATCGCGTCCATCCCGACCGCCTGGACGCCGCGCTCGTAGAACAGCTCGTCCGCCGCGTCCAGCACCTGCCGCTGCGCGGTCGCCGTGTCGATCGCCATCTCACCCATCCTCCGAGGCCACGTGATCCGCGCCACCTTGCGCGGAGAACCATCGTTCTCCTAGAGTACAGGACATCGCGGAGAACGCCCGTTCTCCACTGCTGAGGGAGTCCAAAGATGACCGTGCTAGAGCCCGCTGCCCAGGCCTTCGCCGACGCGACCGCCAAGCCCCCGTTCCTGTTCCAGTTGGCCCCCGAAGAAGGCCGCAAGCTGGTCGACGAGGTGCAGACCACCGACTACCCGAAGCTCGACGTCGACGAGGAGTGGGTGACCGCGGCCGACGGAACGAAGGCCCGCATCGTCAAGCCGGCCGGCGCGACCGGCGTGCTGCCCGTCATCCTCTACATCCACGGCGCCGGCTGGGTGTTCGGCAACGCCCACACCCACGACCGCCTGGTCCGCGAGCTCGCGGTCGGCGCCGGAGCGGCCGTGGTCTTCCCGGAGTACGACCTGTCGCCCGAGGTCCGCTACCCGCACGCGCTCGAGCAGAACTACGCGGTCGCGCGCTGGATCGTCGCCGCCGGCAAGGAGCACGGCCTGGACCCGAACCGGCTGGCGATCGCAGGCGACTCGGTCGGCGGCAACATGACCGCCGCGCTGACGCTGCTCGCCAAGGAGCGCGGTGACGTGAAGTTCGTCCAGCAGGTGCTGTTCTACCCGGTCACCGACGCGGCGTTCGACACCGACTCCTACAAGCAGTTCGCCGAGGGCTACTTCCTGATGCGTGAGGGCATGAAGTGGTTCTGGGACCAGTACACGACCGACGAGCAGGAGCGGGACCAGATCACCGCGTCTCCGCTGCGCGCCACCACCGAGCAGCTGACCGGCCTGCCGCCGGCGCTGGTGATCACCGGTGAGGCGGATGTGCTGCGCGACGAGGGTGAGGCGTACGCCGCCAAGCTGCTCGAGGCCGGTGTCCCGACGACCGCCGTACGGTTCGCCGCGATCATCCACGACTTCGTCATGCTGGACGCGCTCCGCGACACCTACGCCGCCAACGCCGCCATCAACCTGGCGATCTCGACCCTGCGTACGGCGCTCAACTGACCCGCTCGAGCTCCGCGAAGGCAGCCGCCAGCTTCGGCAGCGTGTAGTGAGCATTCAGGCCGCTCGGGTTCGGCAGGATCCAGACTCGGGTGTCGCCGATCAGGCGGTCCTGCTTGCCGATCTGCGCCGTACGCTCACCGAAGGCGTCCCGGTAGGCCGTGACCCCGACGACGGCGAGCCACTCCGGCTGGTAAGTGAGGACCTTGGCGACCAGGTTCTCCCCACCGGCGACGTACTCCGCGCGGGTCAGCTCATCGGCCCGCGCGGACGGACGATCCACGACGTTCGTGATCCCGAGCCGGTAGCCCAGCATCTCACCCTGCTCGGCCGGCGCAAGCTGCCGCGGCGTGAACCCGCTCAAGTGCAACGCCGGCCAGAACCGATTCCCCGGCCGCGCAAAGTGATGCCCGGTCGCCGCGGACATCAACCCCGGGTTGATCCCGCAGAACAACACCCGCAACCCGTCATCGATCACATCCGGTAGCGCCTGCACAGACGTCACCCTAACCGGCTGACGTAGGTTGGCCCCATGGCTGACTGGGTGGTGCGGTTGCGGGAGTTGGCGGAGGTGGCGAAGGTTCCCGGGGCGGTGCTGGGGATCTGGCACGACGGGGAGACGACGATCGCGCCGTACGGCGTGCTGAATGCGGCGACCGGGGTCGAGACGACCGCGGACTCGGTGTTCCAGATCGGGTCGGTCAGCAAGCCGTGGACGGCGACGATGATCGTTCAGTTGGCCGCCGAGGACCGGCTGCGGCTGGACGACCCGGTGGTGAAGCTGTTGCCCGAGGCACCGATCGATCCGCGGGTCACGGTCCGCCAGCTGCTGACCCACACCAGCGGCATCGACGGCGACGTGTTCACCGACACCGGACGCGGTGACGACTGCCTCGCGAAGTACGTCGACCTGCTCCGCGACGTGGACAGCCTGTTCGAGCCCGGTACGGCGTACTCCTACTGCAACGCCGGATTCGTGCTGCTCGGCCGGATCATCGAGGTCCTCGACGGCCGGACCTGGGACGAGTCGCTCAAGGCACGGCTGGTCGAGCCGCTCGGCCTGACGCATACGGTGACGTTGCCGGAAGAGGCGATCCTGCACCGGGCGGCCCGCGGCCACCTGCTGACCGACGGCTCCCCGGCCAAGACGTGGCAGCTTCCGCGCAGCATCGGCCCGGCCGGTCTGATCACGCAGAGTGCGGGCGACCTGCTCGAGTTCGCCCGGATGCACCTGACCGACGAGCGGTACGCCGCGATGCAGGAGCCGCAGGTCCCGTACGCCGGCGGGATCGGCGGGTTCAGCAACCTCGGCCTGGCCTGGCGGATCTACGACTGGGGCGGCCGGACCTTGCTCGGCCACGACGGTACGACGATCTCGCAGCTGGCGTTCCTGCGGATCGACCCCGAGGCGCGGCTGGTGATGTGCCTGCTGACCAACTCCGGCAACGGCACGAGCCTGTTCGAGCCGCTCGCGTCCGAGGTCTTCACGCACTACGTCGGGGTCGCGCACCCGAAGCCGCCGCAGCCGATCGACGTACCGATCGACGATCGCCACGTCGGCCGGTTCGAACGCGCCAGCGTCCGGCTGGACGTCGTACGGCGTGATGATCGGCTGGTGATGAACTACCAGGCCACGGGGGAGCGGCTGGCGTTCTCCGAGGAGCCGGTGCACGAGTACGAACTGCGGCCGACGGCGCCCGCGGACGGCGACCACTTCGTCACCCGGGAGTCGGCGACGCACCCCTGGGTGCCTGTCACCTTCACACCCACCCACGTGTTCACCTCGGGCCGGGTTACCCCCAGACGCTGAGATAACCAGGTGCGATTTGGGGTGACCGAGCTAACGTCATCAGGGTGACTAGTGCACCTGCTGAACTTCCCCGTCAGGCCGGTGACCTCCGGGCCGCCGGGTATCTCCCACGGTCGATCAAGACCGAACTCCGTGACAACCTGCTGAAGGAACTGCGGGCCGGGCGTGACCCGTGGCCCGGGATCGTCGGATTCACCCGGACGGTGATTCCGCAACTCGAACGCGCCCTGCTCGCGGGGCATGACGTCGTACTGCTGGGTGAGCGTGGCCAGGGCAAGACCCGGCTGCTGCGCACCCTGGTTGGCCTGCTGGACGAGTGGACTCCGGTGATCGAGGGGGCCGAGCTGCCCGAGCACCCGCTCGACCCGATCACCCCCGAGTCCAAGCGCAGGGCCGCCGAGCTCGGTGCCGACCTGCCGGTCGCGTGGCTGCATCGCGACCTGCGGTACGCCGAGAAGCTGGCCACGCCGGACACGTCGGTCGGCGACCTGATCGGCGACGTGGACCCGGTGAAGGTGGCCGAGGGCCGCAGCCTCGGTGATCCGGAGACCATCCACTACGGCCTGGTCCCGCGGTCGCACCGCGGGATCGTCGCGATCAACGAGCTGCCGGACCTGGCCGAGCGGATCCAGGTCGCGCTGCTGAACGTGATGGAGGAGCGCGACATCCAGGTCCGCGGGTACACGCTGCGGCTGCCGCTCGACGTGTTGCTGGTGGCAACGGCCAACCCGGAGGACTACACCAACCGCGGCCGGATCATCACGCCGCTGAAGGACCGGTTCGGCGCCGAGGTCCGGACCCACTACCCGCTCGACATCGACGCCGAGGTGGACGTGATCCGGCAGGAGGCCGAGTTCACCGCCGAGGTCGGCGAGCCGCTGCTGGAGGTGCTGGCCCGGTTCGTCCGGCACCTGCGGGAGTCGAACGCGATCGACCAGCGCTCGGGGGTGTCGGCCCGGTTCGCGGTCGCCGCGGCCGAGACGATCGCCGCGGCCGCGCTGCGTCGCAGTGCGATCACCGGTGAGGAGCCGGCGGTCGCGCGTCCGGTCGACCTGGAGGCGGTGCCCGCCGTACTGCGGGGCAAGCTCGAGTTCGAGCCCGGTGAGGAAGGACGCGAGATCGAGCTGCTCGAGTACCTGCTGCGGCGCTCGGTGGCCGACACCGCGCGGGAGCGGTTCGCCGGTCTCGACCTGAGTCCGCTCGCCCACGCTGTTGCCGACGGCCACTTGGTGACCACAGGTGAGCGGGTGCCGGGCCGCGACGTGCTCGCGGCCTGGTCGACTGCTTCAGCCCGTCGACTACCTTGCCGCTGCTGTCCTTGGGGAGGTAGAGCTGCCTGATGTGTTGTGGATCGGCG
>NZ_JBFAHB010000045.1:0-78374 GCF_040653975.1 Kribbella sp. NPDC050820 | reverse complement strand
GCCGCCCGCCTCACCGTCGACCAGGTGGCCGCCTCCTTCACCGTCTACCCCTCAGTCTCCGGCTCCATAGCCGAAGCCGCCCGCCAACTCCACCTCCGCGGCTAGTCGACCGGTCGCCGTTCCGGGGGACTAGCAACGGAACACTCCACGGGTGCCGTGTTCAGTGGTCCGACCGGGCTGGCGCGAGCAGCTCGAAGTCACCGACCAGTCGGCAGTGCTGCGAAACCATGTGATGTGACGCACAGTCGCAATCAGCTGAAGGTCCGCAGATTGCTGCGCATCAGGCATGAAGAAACCCAGGACACCTTCGTGACCTGGGCCGTTGTGCGCCGCCAGGGACTCGAACCCCGAACCCGCTGATCTCCAGCTGAGACTGATCGCGGTTTGCCGATGATGAGCGAAACCTCTTCTTGGCAAGGGATTCGTGGACGGTCTCGTTCGCACCGGTTCTCATCGATCACCATCCTCTCGCGCTGATTGAGGGGCGTAAGAGGTGAGTGACAGGGCCTGCCGGGCCCGCTGGGTCGGCCTCTCCGGATCGGAAGCTTGGTCTGAGTTTCGTGTCGTCTTCTGGTTGGGTGGCTTGGCTACAGCGAGTGGCAGGACGAGCTCGCCGGGGTGAGGGATGAATCGAAATCCCGTGGCGAGCCTGAGTCGCCGTTGGGACGTGTAGTGCGACGGCATGCGCGCGCTGGTTGACGAGGCGATGGGCGATCCCCGGCTTGTTCTCGTGAGCGGGCGCCGGCAGAGCGGTAAGAGCACGCTGGTACGGCTGGTCGGGACTGGCGTGGATGCGGAGTGGTACGACGGCCAATAGTCCGTCGTCGCCCCGGAGATCGGGAGCGCGGTGATTGACTTTGAGGGACAGATCGATCAGCGGCTCGAGATCGCCGCTCGGCGCGGCCAGGCCCTGCATACACGCAATCGCCGTCGGCGCTTCGGGCGGCGTCGTGGCGCCCCCGCGCGCCAGCGGGCTCATCCACCCCATCTCCATGGCCGAAGCCGCCGGCCACCTCCACTTCCGCGGCTAGCCGATCATCCGGGAACCCGGAGACAGCCTGATCACGGCGCAGAGGATCCGCGGTCTTGCTCCTGGCTGATCAAGTCGGCCGCCGTCGGCGTGCTGGGACATGCCGACCACCTTCTGGACCATCACCCCCCGTGCTCCCGGACGCCTCGAATGACCTCTCGTCGATCTCGTCCTGCGACTCGTGGTGAATCCCCGTGCGGGCAGCACGTCGATCCGCAACTGCCGACGCGCGGAGGGTGTAGCGGCGTTCGGCGTAGGCGAGGTCGTCCAGCCAGAGGCGGCCGGCGGCCCAGCGCATCGCGGGTCTGAGGGCGGCTGCGGCTCTGGTCGCCCAGACGAAGCCCGGGCGGTCCGACGTTGCGACCGTTGCCTCGATCACCGCGGTCCGGGGACGGCCGTCGTCGCCGAGGCCGAGTGGTGTCGCGTGGGTCTCGACGACACTGCCCGCTCCCTCGCCGGCCAGGATCCGCATGACCACCGTCCGCGGTCCGGGGCAGGTGAACTCGGCGCGCACCGGTACGCCGATCGACCCACCCAGCCGGAACGTGACATCGACGAGGAAGCGATCTGCCGCGGGATCGTCCACGCCCTCCGGGACCTCGACAACCCGGAGATCGGAGAACGAGTACGGATGGAACCACGCGCCGTGCCACGGGTCGAGGCGATTGGCGACGATGTCGACGGGCTCGCAGATTCCTTCCATGCTGGCGACCGCGTCTAGCACCCGCTCGCCTTGCGGTCGAACGAGCTCGAGCGGGCGATCGGTCGGCTGCTCGCCACCCGGGCCGTCGAGTCGCACCCAGCTGAGTACGCCGTCGTCGTGGCTCGGGAACGATCGCCAGCCCGTCCTGTCGCCGTCGCCCCCGACGGCGAGCCCGTGCCAGCGGCACACGACCTTCCCGCAGTCGATCGCGCCGAGTGCCAGCGGCGCACCGAGGTGCGGGCACGCGCCCTCGCCGACGCGGAGTGAGCCGTTGACGTGGCGCCAGGCAACGAGCTCGACGCCCGCGACCACGATCCCCAGCGGTCGGTCCGCCAGGACCTCGCGACTGGCTGCGAACACGAACCAGTTGCCCGAGGCCCGGTTCGTGGCCCGCTTGACCGCGGAGTCGATGACCGCCGGTGAGGCCGCGCGGTACGTCGGCTCCTGCCGGCTCCACGCCTGCCGGGGAAGGAACCGGACCGGCCAACCGTCGGGCCAGGTCGTCCGGATCCGTTGTGTCACGCGGTCTCTAAAATGGTTCACAACGCTGCCTCTCCGGTTGCCGGGGCCGGTGCAGCCCCCGGATCCTCGGTCTGTTCGGAACGGAGTACAGCTCGTGACCGGGCTGTCCGAAGTTGCTGAGGAGCAGATTCGCTGCGTGGAAGCCCGTGGTCGCGGCCCGTTCCATCAGCGCCACGGGCAGGTCGATCCGGATGCCGTCGCCGGCCAGCACCAAGCCGTCGACCGGTGTTCTGACCGGCGGGCGGCCGGTGAACGACCCCGGTGTGAACCACGGGCAGTCGTCGTTCCAGAGCGAGACGGTGTCGACGGTCTTCGCGTCCGCCGTCTCGGGATAGACCCGATGCAGTTGCGATTCGAGCCTCGTCGCCAACGTGCCGGCCTGATCGGGATCGGCGGAGTACGCGTGCAGCTCGACGACAGAGCCGCCGCCCGCTGCGGCCCACCGGCGAGCTTCGGCTTCGTACCGTTCGAGTACCGAGACGTTGTCCAGCTCACCCCGTCCCGCTGTTCCCAGGAAGGCGGGACGCGCCGCGTCCACAGGTCGATCGAGCCACAGTCGATGCACGAGGAACGGTGGCGCGTTGCGCTGGCTCGCGACCTGTTCACGCCACTCGGGTAGTCCGAGTTCGGGTGAGCGCTGCAGAAGGTGCTGAAGCCCCCGTGGGTCGGCCGCCAGTACGACGCCATCTGCATCGATGGTGCGATCGGGCATATGCACCCGGAACCGTCGTGGACCGCCCAGCTCGACCGCGTCGGCCCTGGCCGAGGTGGCGACGTCCGCTCCCAGGTCGTCCAGGTACCGTCCCAGCGGCTCCCACAGCGCAGGGCCGAAAGCCGCGTCAGGAACGTCGAACAGCAGGCCCTCGGATGATCCGAGGAAGTAGAGATGGAACATCAGCGCCATCTCGGCGGCGGAGAGTTGGCTCGGTGGGGCGAAGAAGCTGCGGCTGAACACCTCGAAGGCCAGGTGCCGCGCGGCCGGCGGGAAGTTGATGGCTTCCAGGAAGTCGTCCGCCGTGACCGAGTCCAGTCGTCGATAGATGTCCGGCACCGAGACGGTGGCGAGCGGCAATGCGGCGCGCGCGTTCAACCGCAGCAGGTCACGCAGGCCGAAGGTCGGGCTGCGGAGCGCGAACAGGACGGCGTTCCAGGGCGGCGTCGTCGGCAACCCGCGGAACGTGTCCGTCCGGCCTTCCGCGTCGACCAGCGGATAGTCGGGTACGGCGACCAGCCGGCGCAGCTCGGGATCCGTCCGGCGGAGCAGTTGCCGGAGGTTGTAGTACTGCCGGAAGAACGCGTGGAAACCGCGGCTCATCGACACCGCGCTTCCGTCCCGCAGCTCCTGCGGCCAGGAGGCCACCCGGCCGCCGAGGTACGGCTGGCATTCCAGGAGGGTGACTGTGACGCCGCGCTCGGCCAGTGCAGTCGCTGCGGAGAGGCCTGCAATGCCGCCACCCACGACAGTCACCCGGCGATCAGGGACAGCGGATCTCTGCGGTGCCGGTGGACGGTGGATCTCGATGCGGGCGTCGTGGCCGAGGGGCAGAGGCATCAGTCGCCGTCCGGCATCGAAGGCGGCGGGCACCTGGCTGCGGGGGAGTCCAGCGTTCATCGAAGCTCCCGTTCGCTGTTGTCCACGGTGATGGTGCCGGGTTTCGAGCGCAGCTTGAGGTACTCCCACACGAGCAGGGTCGCGGTGATCAGGGACGTCCCGAACGCGAAGTCCTCGACCGGGATGTCCCACGGGAAGCGCACGCCGACGGTGTGCCGATCGGCGTACAGCACGATGGGAGCGTTCAGTTTCGTCAGCCAGCCGTCGACCGGGATTTGGAAGCCGAGGACGATGATCATGCTGAGCCAGTACGCCGGACGCCGGAACAGTCCCGTGCGCAGCCACCGGAGCTCCAGCAGCACGACGACGAGGACCGACAGTACGGCGGGCAGCGTGTATCCGAGTCCTCTCATGCCGTGTCCCGGGCCTTCCGGCGGCCGAGCATGAGCGTCACGGTCTCGTAGGTGAGCAGTCCGCAGGTGGGGACCACGATGAAGAACACCAACTCTTCCAGCGGAATGCTGCCGGGCAGCGTGATCCCGGTCAGGTAGGCGGAGTCGTAGCCCCATACGCCGGCCGCGATCGCGATGGCGTCCCAGATCAGGAACACGGTGACGATCGGGAGCAACGCCAGTACCCATCGACGCGGTCTGCGGTACACCCGCGCTCCCAGCAGCTCCAACGGCAGCGTGACCGCCACGCACAAGCCCATCACGATCAGGTACTGCAGGTGATTCACCGTGCACCTCCTGCTCGTCGCCGTACCCACAGGGCCCGGACCAGGGCGGCGCCTCCCACCGTCACCTTCCGGCTGGTGGTGACGCGCGCCCGCCGTGCGAAGACGTTGTAGTCCGCCGCCTCGATCCGCTGCAGGATCTCCGAGTAGAGGACGTACGCCGTTCGCACGCACGGTCTCGACCGCGGCGCGAGCTGGTCGATGCCCCGCTCCGCGACGGCGTAGATCTCCCGGGTCAGCGCGATCTGCTCGCGCAGGGCGGCCACGATTCGTTGCTCGGTGCATCCATTCCGCAGACACCAGCCGATCAGGTCTCGGTCCACGCCGTGGGCGGCGAGCTCGTCCAGCGGCAGGTAGATGCGTCCACGCTCGAAGTCCTCGGCGATGTCGCGGAGGAAGTTCGTCAGCTGGAACGCCAGGCCGAGCGCGGCCGCGGCCGGCGCGGCGTCGGACTGGCGGCCGACCGTTCCCAGCACCGGCAGGACCTGCAGCCCGATCACTTCGGCCGAGCCGCGGGTGTAGCGGTACAGGTCCGATCTGGTCGGATACTCCTCGACGGCCAGATCCATTCGCATCGAGGTCATGAAGTCGTCGAACAATGCCGGATCGATCTCGTAGCGCCGCGCCGTGTCGACGACCGCGGCGAGGATCCAGTCGTCGCTCCCGCCGGTCCGGAGGTCGGCCCTGAGCCGATCCTGGATCCCGAGCAGGGCGTCGGCGATGTCCTGCGTGGTCGCGTGCGGGTCGGGCACATCGACGATGTCGTCGGCGAACCGGGCGAAGCCGTAGAGGGCGTGTACGGCGGGCCGCTGCTCCGGCGCGAGCATGCGGGTCGCGAGGTAGTAGGTCTTGCCGTGCTCGGCGTTCAGGCGCCGGCAGCTGACGTACGACCGGACCAGGAAGGGGTCCTGGATGCCGGCGGCGGTGAGTTCTGCGGTCTTCATCGGTTGCCTCCGGCTCTGAGCCTCGACCGGCCGGCGGTGCGGACCGGTCCGGTGAGGCGGTCCGCGGCGAGCCGCCCCGACAGGAGAGCGGTCGGCACGCCGACGCCCGGTACGGTCCCGCCGCCGGCGAGGACGACGTTCTCGGTCCGTGAAGGAAAGTTGCCCGGGCGGAAGGGTCCCGTCTGGGAGAAGCTGTGGGACCATGCGAACGGTGTACCGGCCACCATGCCCTGCTCGGCCCAGTCGGCCGGTGTGATCAGGTGCCGGGTGGTGACGGCGCCGGCCAGACCCGGGATCTGTCGTTGCTCGACCAGGTCCACGAGCTCGTCGGCGTACCGCTCGGCCATGGTGTCCCAGTCGATGCCGGGCGCCGTGGTGAGATTCGGTACGGGCGCCAGGATCGAGATCGTGTCGCGGCCGGGCGGACCGAGCTGCGGGTCGGTCGCGGTCGGACGGGTGATGAGCAAGGACGGATCGGACATCAGCTCGCCGTCCCGGATCAGTTGCTGGAAGGTCTTTCGCCACGCGGCGCCGAAGGAGATGGTGTGGTGGGCCACGTCGGCGTACTCCCGGTTCAACCCGGCGTGGAGCACGACTGCGGACGGCGCGGCCCGCAGCGGGACCGGCCGGCGCGGTGAAGTGCCCATCAGGTCGTAGCTGACTGGGATCTCGGTGGTCAGAACGACGGCGTCGCAGGAGAATCGCCGGCCGTCTTCGGTGATGACCGCTGTCACCCGGTCGCCGATCTTCTCCAGCGTTCGGACGTTCGCGTCGTAGTGGAACTTCACGCCGGCGTCGGTCGCTGCCTCCGCGAGTGCGTCGGGTAGACGGCTGACCCCGCCGGATGGGAAGTACACGCCGGCCACGGTGTCCATGTAGGTGATCACGGCGTAGAGGGCCAGGGCGTCGTACGGCGCCTGTCCGACGTAGAGGGACTGGAACGTGAAGACGCGTCGCAGTCGCTCGTCGTCGATGAAGCCGGCGATGACCGGGTCGAGTCGCCGGAATCCACCCAGCGCCGCGACGCGCGCGAGCTGCGGGGTCAGCAGCGACAGGGGAGAGTCGAAGTTCGCGGCGACGAAGCGATCGAACTCGGCGCGGTACAGACGTTCGAGCCAGGCCCGCAGGCGTCGGTAGCCTTCCGCGTTACGGACGCCGGCGAACGGCTTGATCGCGTCGTACATCTGTGCCTCGTCGCGATGCACGAGCAAGGAGCTGCCGTCGGCGAAGCGAGCGTCGTACGCCGGCGTGAGCTCGGTCAGCTTGAGCAACTCCCGGCTGGACCTGCTCATCGCCTGGAACACGTCCTCGATGACGTCGGGCATCGTGATGACACTCGGTCCGGTATCGAAGCGATGACCGTTCTGCATCAGCCGGCCGGCCCTGCCGCCAGGTACCTTGCCCCGCTCCAGGACCACGACCTGCCGGTCGCGGCCGACCAGGTGGGCGGCTGCGGCGAGTCCCGCGAAGCCGGCACCGACCACGACAACGCGGTCAGTGCGTCCGGTGACCCGGCGCATCATCGGTGTCCTCCTGGTCCGGGGCTCATGCGCTGCGCCGGGTTGCCTGATCAGCGAGTAGGACGAGTGCGTCGCGCGGGAAGCCGGTGACCGCCGGTGCGAGGGCGGCGACGGCGCGCTCGACTCTCTCGGCGATCGATTCTTCCGCCCACTTCTCCGCACCGCTCTCGCGAATCACGTCCTGCCAGTGCCGAACCCACTCGGCTCGGTCTTCGGGGTGATCGGGTCGTCGGGCGGCCAACCGCTCGAGCTCGGTCGCCAGCCGGTTCTCTGCCAGCTCGTGGGCGGCAACGATGACCGTCGTCGCCTTGCCCTGGAACAAGTCGTCGCCAACCGGTTTTCCGGTGACCGCCGGGTCGCCGAAGACACCGAGCAGGTCGTCGCGCAGTTGAAAGGCCTCACCGATGGCCTCGCCGTACCGACCCAGGGCTGCCGTGATGTCGGGCGAGCAGCCGGCGAGGGCCGCTCCGAGCTCCAGCGGACGGCGCACCGTGTAGTTGCCCGACTTGCGACGCGCGACATCGAGCACGTCGTGCAGAGCGGGCTGAGCTGAGGCTTCGTTGAGCAGATCGCCGAACTGACCGACGGCGAGCTCGGCCCTCATCAGGTCGTACACTCGCCATCCACGGTCCATCGCGACCCGACCCAGGCCCGCTTCCCGCAGCATTCGTTCGGCCCAGATCAAACAGAGATCACTCAGGAGCACGGCCGCCGAACGCCCGAAGTCGGCCGGCTGACCTCGGTAGCCGCGCCTCGCCGCCCAGTTCGCGAGCTGTGCGTGGACTGCCGGCGCACCTCGGCGGACCTCTGAATCGTCCATCACGTCGTCCTGCATCAAGGCGAAGGCATGAAGGAGTTCCAGACTCGCCGCTGCTTGCGCGGCTCGGCCGTCGTCGGGCTGTCCGCACCGCCACCCCAGATACGCGAAGGTCGAACGAACAAACTTGCCACGGCCGACGAAGTCGTTCAGGACGGACCCGAGGACATGGGTCTGCGGGAAGGTGAAGTGATCGGCAGCCTGGCGAGCTGCGAAGTCGACAACGAGCTCCCGAGTCTCGGCGGCCCGTCGACCGAACCAGGAGTTGAGACGATCGTGGGTTGTTACGGCTGAATACACTCGACCTCCACCGGGAACCACGGACGACGGCAAACCTTCGTCCAGTACTTCCGCCCGACACGCCTTGGCGGATTCAGGTAGCGGCGAAATCTCTCGAGTCGATCGGATCACCCTCTCCGGGAAGGTGTTGCCTCGTCGGTCCGGTCGTCGGTCCGGACGTCGTCGAGTTCCGGTGGGGTCTGATGCCTGCGCGCCGCCTCGACCTCGCCCGCGGTCGGCTTTTGCGCCGCGTCGGCGAAGTAGAAGCGGGAGAGTGCGGCCCGGAGCCGGTCCCGGCGGCGATGGGGTCTGGCCACGCCGTTCCCGTCGGCGGCCGGCGGCGTCTCGGCCGGATTGACGCGATCCCGGGCTGTGAGCATGTAGGCCTCGTAGTTCGAGATCGGAGTGTGCTTCTCGAAGTACGCGCCGTCGGGGGAGCGGACGATGACGCCGGTCTCCAGGCCGTGCAGGATCCGCTCGTTGTCGGCACGCTGCAGCGAGATCGCGATCCGCCGGGTGATCCAGAACGCGATGACCGGGCCGAGGATCACCAGGAACCGGCAGATCCAGGTGATCGTGTTGATCGAGGTGTGAAAGTGCGTCGCGATCAGGTCGTTGCCGCTGTTCAGCCAGAGCACGCCGTAGAAGGTGATCATCGCGGCGCCGATGCCGGTGCGGGTCGGGACGTTGCGGGGCCGGTCCAGCAGGTGGTGCTCGCGCTTGTCGCCGGTGATCCATGCCTCGATGAACGGGTAGAGCGCAACGAAGCCGATGAACAGGGGAGGTACGAGCAAGGCGGGTAGGAGGATGTTCCAGCTGATCGTGACCGTCCCGAGCTCGGACTCCAGACCGGGCATCAGGCGGACCGCGCCGTCGAGCCAGCCCATGTACCAGTCCGGCTGGGAGCCGGCCGTCACCTCCGCCGGGTTGTACGGGCCGTACAGCCAGACCGGGTTGATCTGCATCAGGGCACCCATCAGGGCGGTGATGCCGAACACGACGAAGAAGAAGCCGCCGGCCTTGGCTATGTACACCGGCATCAGCGGGTAGCCGACCACGTTGTTGTTGGTCCGGCCGGGGCCCGGGTACTGCGTGTGCTTGTGGTACACGACCAGGAACAGGTGCACCGTGATCAGCGCGAGGAGGATGCCTGGGATCAGGAGCACGTGGACCGTGTAGAAGCGGGAGACGAAGTCGTCGCCGGGGAACTCGCCGCCGAAGATGAAGAAACTCAGGTACGAGCCGACCACCGGCGCCGCGAGCACGAGTCCTTGGGTGATCCGCAGACCGGTGCCGGAGAGCAGGTCGTCGGGCAGGCCGTAGCCGATGAAACCCTCGACCACTCCGAGGAACAGCATGACGATCCCGATGATCCAGTTGAGCTCACGCGGCTTGCGGAACGCGCCGGTGAAGAAGATCCGCAGCAGGTGGATGCTCATCGCCGCGGTGAACAGAATCGCGGCCCAATGGTGGATCTGCCGCATCAGCAGGCCGCCGCGGACGTCGAACGAGATGGCGAGCGTGGATTCGTACGCCTCCGACATCGTGAGGCCCTTGAGCAGGCTGTACGAGCCCTGGTACTCGATCTCGGCCATCGACGGCTTGAACCACAGCGTGAGGAAGATGCCGGTGAGGATCAGGATGATGAAGCTGTAGAGCGCGATCTCCCCGAGCATGAAGGACCAGTGGTCCGGGAACACCTTGCGCAGATTCTTCCGGCCGATCTTGGCCAGTCCCAGGCGATCGTCCGCCCAGGCCACCGGCTTGGGTAGTTCGGCTGCCACTTCGTCACCTCCGGGGGCAGTCCTGATGCAGAACTTATGCACAATTGATGCACGAGAGGAGCGCTGGGTAAAGTCGGGCGTGTCAGGTGGTCCGGTCAGCGGTCGTTCCCGGCGGCAACGATTCGGAGACAGGCCGCGCCCTGCGCGGCGGGGCCCGGCCGGCGTGGCGCTGCGATCCACCCGCTACCGCGGGAGAACCACGCCTCCGTAGGCGGCTCAGCCGCCGTTCCGCGTGAACCGGTGCCGTTTCGTCAGCCGGTCGACAGCCGAAGGCAGGTCGTTGAGCGGCTCGGCCGAGGCCGGCCAGCCGGGCCCGGAGAGCAGCACCGGGCAACCGGCGGCCTCGATGCGGTTGCGCAGACGCAGCTGCCCCGGGCGGCGGACGAGAGCCCAGAGTACGACGACGCGCGGCTTGGATCGGGTGACTGACTGCAGCACGGCGCGGTCGGTGCCGTCCGAGCCCAGCAGGATGACCGGTCGACCGACTTCGAGCAGAGACGCTTTCAGCATGGTCAACGGCAAGGTATGGCGTTCCTCAGGACACTGCACGAGAAGCACCGGACGACCGGCCCCCGACTTCAGCACGCGCCGGTCGAGGTAGCGCGCGACGGCGGCCTGCACCGCATCCGCAAGCAGGATCTCGATGTCGGTGCAATCACCGAGCCGGCCGAAACGCTCCTCCAGGATCCGAAACGCCGGCGAGACCAGCTCCGTCCACGTTGCAACCGCGCCGTGCGTCATCAGGTAGTCGTCGAGGACACCAGCCAGCTCGTCGACCGCGACCGACTCCGCGAGCTCGGCGATGCGGCGGTCCTGGTCCACGGCAGCGGCCGGCAAGCTGTCCTGGAGGCTCAGTTGCGCGGCGTCGCCTGCGGAGATCCCGGTGGCGATCAGACGCTGCATTCGGCGCAGCCGGTCGATGTCCCAGGGCGTGTACCGGCGATGGAGTCCCGATGTCCTGGCGGACGGACCGACACCGTAGCGCGCATCCCACGTGCGCAGCGTCACCGCAGGGATGTCCAGCAGCCGCGCCACCTGCCCAACCGGCAGAACGGTCGCGACCCGTTCGGTCCGATCGATCGGCGCATCCGACGCTCGCATGACTCAACGATGGCACGAAAACGACCGGGACCGGCAATTGATGCTCAGCTCGGGAGAGTGCCGCGGATGATGCTGTCGTGCGAGTGCTCAGGGTTGCCGTCGCGGGGCTCCAGGGAGACGTCGACGATCTGGTAACCCTGGCTGGTGAGCCCAGCGGGGATCTGGAAAGTGCCACCGGTTCGCGGGTTCAGGATGCCGAGAGACACCATCCGCTTGCCGTCGGCGTTGATCAGCCACACTTGGTAGAATCCGCTGGTCGCGTCCAGGCCGGACGCATCGACCTTCAACTGGTTCCCGGCCGAGGACTGGACGAGATCCGCCGTACCGCCCCCCACCCTGCCGGTCAGCGGTTCGAGCCTGATCATCGCCTCGACCTTGTTGGGCGTGTCTTCGCGATCGGTCAGCACGAGGGTGCCGGCGACGCCGACGCCCAGACCGAGGAGCGCCGCCACGCTCGCGGCCAAGGCGAGCGCACCTCGGCCCGAATCTTCTGGTTCGCGCGCTCGCCCCATCGGTGCGTGTGTGCGGCGAGGGTGCGGCCGCGTGCGGCTCAGGTCCAGCGACGGACTCCTCGTCGCCGACGAGAAGATTCACCTCGCCGCGGACACGCTGCCACAGATCCGGCGATGGATTCTCCAGGCGGGGAAGTCCTGCTGCCAGGTCTGCCACGGACTGCAACTCGGCGAGGTTGTCACGGCAGCGAGCACAGTGCTGGAGATGATCGGCGGCGCCGGGATCCGGACTGTTTCCTTCGAGCGCCCACTCCGCGAGGAGCTCGTCATCAAGATGCGTCGTCACCCGTGCACCTCCCTCAACCGGTCGCGTAGTGACAGCAAGCCGCGGCGGACATGACTCTTGACCGTGCCCAGCGGCAGATCGAGTGCTTCGGCGATCTGCGGCTGTGTCTGGTCTTCGTAGAAGGCGAGCCGCAAGATGCTTCGCCGTTCACTTATCGCGGTTGCGGGCGGCGAGCCGATCCGCGATCCGGTGCCGGGTGATACCGGTGAGCCAGGCACCCAGTGAACCTGAGCCGGGGTCGAAGGTTGCGCGGCCGCGCCACGCCGAGACGAACACCTGCTGAGTGACATCCTCAGCGTCCGCACGATCACCCAGAGTCCGGAATGCGAGGGTGAAGACCAGGCTGGACCACCGCGCGTACGCATCCGCGAGGCTCTGTTCGCGGCCGTCGGCGAAGCCCTTCGCGATCTCGGACGGCGAGGGCGCGCCGGATCGGAGCCCTCCAGCCGCAGGCGGTCCACCGCCCGGAGAGGGTTCACCGGTACGGTCCTGGTAGCACCGGCGAAACCGCGGCATGCAGCCGCCTTCCCACCAGCGGGGGTCGGCGGCAGCAGCCGGTCATCAGGGTTCTCCTCGGCAAAGCGCTCTTCGCCTGTACCTTCCGCAGAAGAAGTGCACGCGGATGCGCGCCGATGTCAGGAGTTACCCAAGTCACGCCGTGTGGCGTCGCGGTCATGCACTCGATGGTGCACGACCGCGACACCGGGCACTCAGATGTCGAGCGGGCGGAGTACCAGCCAGATGCCGTGGGCGATCTGCCGGTTGCCCTTGTTGATGTCCAGTGCCCACGGGTTGACCAGCGGGTTGGCGTCGTTCCGGTCCGCGTCGACGAGCCTGATCAGACGGCAGCGCTTGCTGAGCACGTCGACCTTGATGGTGCCGCCGGACAGCGCAGTCGTGAGCTTGGCGCCGTCGGACCGCAGGGCGGTCCTGCTGTCGATCGTGGCCCCGGGGACGACGTGGTAGAGCAGGACCGACTCGATCGTGTTCACGCCGAGGAGCCCGGCCAGGCCGCTGAACAGCTCGGCCTCGGTGCGGTACGTCTTACCGGTCAGATCCTTGGCGAGGAGCTGGAACGCGCGATCGCTGGGCAGGAACGCCGTCAACCGGACCGTTCCGTCGGCCAGGACCTTGACCGGGCTGTTCGGCTTCGCGGCGAGAACGGCGCCGACCGCCTGCGTCAGGACGTCGTAGTCGTTCCAGTTGCGATCGAAGGTGTCGCCGTCGGCTGCGAGCACGCTGGCCAAGCTCTTCGTCCCCAACGGGCGGGTGGCACCGGCCGGTGCCGCGGAGGCGATGACACTGGTTGCGAGCATTCCCACGGCGACCGCTGCGGCGGTCAGGTAGCGAGTCAGGCGTCGGGTGGTGTTTCGCATCGGACAACCTTTCGGACGGTCGGCGGCGGCCTCGTTGCCGCCGCTCTCGACAACTACTTCTCTGCAACCGCCGCGACCGGATGCGCGGACTCGCCAGGGATTGCGGCGGATCCCCGGCGCGGCACAGCTGGCCACCAGAAGCGATCGCCCAGGACGAATGCCAACGCCGGGACCACGACAGTCCGCACGAGGAGAGTGTCGAGAAGTACGCCCACGCAGACGATGACGCCGACCTGGGTCAGGGTGATCAGCGGCAGGACCCCCAGAACGGCGAACACTGCGGCGAGCAACAGACCTGCGCTGGTGATGACGCCACCCGTGACCCGGAGCGCAGTCTGCATGCCCTCGCGAGTGCCGGACTCGAAAGCCTCCTCACGAGCGCGGGTGCTGAGGAAGATGTTGTAGTCCACGCCCAGCGCGACCAGGAACAGGAACGACAGCAGGACGACTGAACCGTCGAGTGCCGGAAAGCCGAGAACGTGGTCGAACAACAGCCAACTCGCCCCGAAGCTGGCGAAGAAGGAGGCGACCACGGTGATCAGCAGCAGTAACGGAGCCACCAAAGATCTGAGGACCGCAATGAGTACGAGGCCCACGAGGAGCAGGATCAACGGCATGATCAGCAGCCGGTCACGCTGATCCGCCTGCTGAACGTCCACGCTCTCGGCGGGTCCACCACCCACCAGGACTCGGTCGTCGACCTGGTCGAGTCGGTCGCGGAGCTCGCGCACCGTGGCCGACGACTCCTCGGTGCCAGGCTGGGTCTCGAGGATGACGTCGTACTGGGCGAGCCGGTCGTCACGGCTTCCCGGCCGTACGTCGGCAACGCCGGGTACCCCGGTCAAGGCTCGGGCGATGCTGTCCACCCTGTCGGCGGGACCGACGACGATCAGCGGCTCGGTGGCGCCGGCCGGGAACGCCTTGGCCAGGACTTTCGCGCCGCGGACCGCCTCAGGCTCCGCCCGGAACTGTTCGTTCTGCGCGAGACCGGTTCGTACGTCGAACGTTCCGAGGGCGAGCCCAGCCAGGAGAAGGGTCGAGAGCAGCAGAACCGTCGCCGGCCGGCGCGCCACACCGCGGCCGAGACGTCCCCACAGCTTGCCTTCGGTGGCCGGGTCGCCTGTGCGTGGGATGAGAGGCCAGAACACTCGGCGGCCGAAGAGGACGAGTGCCGAGGGCAGGATGACCAGTCCCGACACCACCGCGAACGTGATGCCGATGATGCAGGCGATTCCGATGCCTTGCAGTGTCTCGGTGCTTGCGAGCAGGAGAAGCGCGAGCGCGCCGATCACCGTGCCGCCGCTGGCCAGGATCGGTTCGGACACGCGCCGTACTGCGATTCTCATCGCATCCAAGGGCTGCTCCGAGGCCCGAAGCTGCTCGCGGTACCTGGCGATCAGGAGCAGGGCATAGTCGGTCGCGGCACCGAAAACGAGCACGCTCACGATACCGGTGACGGGCCCGCCGCTCGGGATCCCGAGCCCGGACAGAACCTGCTCGGAGACGCCTCTCGTCACCTGCTCTGTCAAGCCGACGACCAGGAGCGGTATCAGAACCAGACCAGGGCTTCGGTAGGTGAGGAGTAGCAGTACGGCGACGACACCGGCCGCGACCAGGATCAGCCGAGCGTCAGCGCCGTCGAAGACCCGCGTCAGGTCCGTGGTGAAGGCCGCAGGTCCGGTGACGTCCGCCGAGAGTCCGTCGGGCAGACCGGACAGGTCTGCCCGGATGGAGTCCACCCTCTGGGCGGTGGCTTCGTCGTCCGCTGCAGGCAGGGTCAGGACCGCGAGCGCGACTCGGCCGTCCTGTGACACCTGCAGCGGAACTCGGGAGCCAAGACTGCCGGCCTTCTCCTGCGCAGCCGCTCGGTCCGTCGGGCTGAGTGCTGCTTGATCCGACCGACTGAATACGACCAGGGCCGACGTGGCATCCGATGCGGGGAGTTGAGTACGGAGTTGCTCGACCTCAGCTGACTCCGCCGAGGTGGCGAGGCCTGTACTCGAGCGCGGAGACGCCTCGTCCGCTGCAGGCACCAGCAACACCGCAGTGGCGAACACGATGCCCGCCACCACGACGAGGAGCGCGGTCAGGCGAGACCTCAAGTACCAACGCGAACCAGACACTGTGGCTCTCCAGAGCAGAGTGAGACTTGATGAAGCTCGGTCTTTGCAGACTTCGAAGAAGTAGTCGCGGCGCTCGTCTGCACGCCGCCGGGCACCGATCGTCGACCGAGCTCAGTGCCTGGGCGGATGGAGATCGCTGGGCGGCTCGCCTCGAGCCGGCTGGATCACGCGGGAGTCGCCGTTACGACCAGGTTGTCGCGGTATCCTCCGTCGTTGCGGTCGTAGGGGCCACCGCAGGTCACGATCTTCAGAACAGGTGGTCCCTCCCGAGCGAAGAGCTGGTCGACAGGCAGCTTCTTCTTCGCGATGTCGTCGACCTGCCGCACTCGATATCGGACAGTTGAACCATCGCCCGAACGCACGGTGATGAGGTCACCCCGGTCGAGACGGCGAAGGCGGACCAGGGGGCCGACGCCGTACTCCTTGCTGTCCAGATGTCCACCGAGCACGACCGTGCCTTGATCGTCCGTCGGTCCCGGACCGAAGCGGTACCACCCGATGACCCTTGGGTCCGGCGGCAGCTCCATCTGTCCGTCCTTGGCCACGCCGACCGGCCGCACCGAGATGTCCAGTGCCGCCGCCTCGATGACGACCCGGGACGGCGCCGACGGCGATGGCTCGGCGGTCGGCAGGGTGGCCGACCGCGTGCGAACACTGCTGCCGGAGCCGGCGGTCGTAACCGTACTGCTCGGTGACGGGCTGCTCGGCCTCGAACTGTCTTTCGACGCTGTGACCGTCGAGCCCGGAGGGCTACAGCCCGGCAGGAGAACAAGAGTCAGTGCGGCCACCACGAGGGCGGCCGCACGACGATGGTTGGTCACGACCGGGAACGGACTCGGACTGCCGCCGTACCTGCTCCGACAACGGCCAGGCCGGCAAAGCCGAGCACGCCGACCAGCCAGAGTGGCGTGTCGGCCGACGCGACCTGACCGCCGGTGCCGCCCGGGACGCCGGAGGGGTTGCCGTGCAGGCCGGAGATCGTCTGGACGGCGAGCTTGAGGTTCTTGTCGTTCGCGCTGCCCCACGCGTAGACGATCGTGTTGGTGCCCTCCTCGAGGTTCACATCGGCTGGACCGATCGCGACGGTCGAGGTGCCGGCCAGGACGACATCGGCCTTCACGGTGCCGGCCGGCAGGTCGGCCTTCGCCTCCTTCGGGTTCACCAGGTTCTCGAACACCGGCTTGCCGCCGGCCCGAACGTCGACGGCGGGCGCCGCGGCGTCGTGCCGAACGGTGATCCGGGCCTGGCCGGGGTCCAGCTTCGAGGTGTCGTTGACGTACGGCGTCAGGACCGGCTTCCCGGCGGCACTGAGGTGTGCGACAACGGTGATGTTGGCTCCACCCGGAACGGCTACGTCGTTGGCCTGGATGAGCGCCGCGGTCTGGCCGGCAGCGGTCACCTTGAGGTCGTAGCTGCCCTCCGGCAGGCGAACCGGGTCGGTGAGGGTGCCGGGCCTGAAGTTGGTCAGCAGGGCCTTGCCGTTCGCGTAGACGTCGACGGTCGCGCCCGGTACTGCGTGCAGTACCGAAACGTGAGCATCGGCTGTCGGCTTGGCCTGAGCGGATGTCACCGCGACGGCGGGCACACCGGCGGCGAGCAGACCTGTCGCTGCCAGGGCGGCGAATCGACGAACAGACATGCAAATCCCTCCTTGGGAATCGAGCTTCTTGCCTGTCCTTCCGCCGACGGCCGCGACCTGGATGCAGAACTTGTGCAAAACTTTCGCAAAGCCGGCGCACCATGGCCGTGAACCGCGGCGGTCGTCGGAATCGACGTCGGCCAGCGCCTCGAGCATGAGTGTGCCGCGGCGGTCCGGCGACCGGCCGGATGAGAGTTCCGTTCCGAGGCCGGACCGGGTCTCGGGCCCTTGATGCTTACCGGCCGAGGACTGCCATGAAGTCGCACTGAATCAGAGCGGGTCCGTCGATCAGCAGCGGCTGTGAGTGCCGGGCGGGTCGGGAGGCGGGGTCCGGGAACATGCGGGTCCATTCCTCGTTCAGGGCGTCCCGGTTGTCGCGGTCGCGGAGGTAGACGGTCACCTTGATGATGTCGTCCGTGCTGCCGCCGGCTGCCTCGACGACGGCGCGTAGGTTCGCGAACACGTTTGCGCACTGCGCGACCAGCCCCTCCGGCAACTCGTGTGTCTCGGGGCTTACGCCGTGGATCGCACCCGAGACGAGCAGGTCACCGATCCGGCTTGCGTTGGGCACTGGGTAGCGGTGGGCGAGCCCGTCGACGGTGACACTCTTGCGCTTGGTTGTGGATGTCGGGACGGTCATCGATCTTCTCCTCGGATCGCGGTGTAGAGGGTTGTCGCATGGTTCCGGACCGGCCACCTCCTGTCCGGTGGCCGGTCCGGTGCCGGGACCTGCGGCTCCTGTCGCAGAGCGGATTACTCAGGCAGTGCGGGCGCTCGTTCGGTCGCCGCCGCGAGGCCCGGCTCGAGTTCGAGGCCCTTGGTCTCAGGAAGTACCAGAGTGGCTACGATCGCGATGCTGTAGCCCACCAGAGCAATCAGGCCGATGGCCTCGGCGAGGGAGATCCATTGCGCCAGGATGCCTATGCAGGTGACGGCGAGCGCTCCGGCCGCCTTGCCGAAGTTGTAGGCGAAGCTCTGCCCGCTGCCGCGGATCGCGGTCGGGAACAGCTCGGTGAAGAACGGGCCGAGCGAGGCGTAGTTGCCGATGGTGAAGAAGCCGAACGGCACCCCCATCAGGATCAGCCCCCAGCCGGACAGCGGCAGGAACATGTACCCGACGGTCACCAGCCACGAGCAGACGAGGAACAGCTGGAAGGTTCTGCGCCGGCCGATGGTGTCGGCGAGGTAAGCGCTGGCAAGGAAGCCGAAGAAGGAGCCGCCGGTGACCAGGAAGACGTAGTAGCCGGAGGCACTCGGCGACAGGTGCCGGACAGTCTTCATGAAGGTCGGCAGCCAGTTCACGATGGCACCGCCGACGCCGATCACGCCGAAGGCCAGGAGTGACGCCAGGATGGTCGTCGACCGCGTCTGTCGGCCGAAGATGGCCCCGAGCCCCGGACGCCGGTGACCCTGCGCCGCAAGGCTGGCGCGGTTGTGCTGGTACAGCTCCGGCTCCTCGAGCTTGCGCCGGAGGTAGACGACGAGCAGGCCGGGCAGTACGCCGATCATGAGGAGTACCCGCCAGCCGTACTCCTCCGGGACGTGTGCCAGAACCACTCCGGCGAGGATCGCGGCGGCGCTCCAGCCGATGCCGAATCCGCTCTGTACCGAGCCGACCGCCTTGCCGCGGTGCTTGGCCCGGATGATCTCGCCCATCAGCACCGCACCGGCGGCCCACTCACCACCGAAGCCGAGGCCCTGCAGCACACGGATGACGATCAGTTGCTCGAAGTCCTGCGCCCAGCCGGCGATGAACGTGAACACTGCGAACCAGAGAATGGTGAACTGCATGACGCGGACGCGTCCGTAACGGTCGGCCAGGAAGCCGCACGCCCAGCCGCCGACGGCGGCTGAGAGGAGCGTCGCGGTGGCCAGATAGCCGGCCTCCGCCGTGGTGATTCCCCAGGTCGCAATCAGCACGGGGAGGACGAAGCTGAAGATCTGCGCGTCCATCGCGTCAACTGCCCATCCGGCGAAACATCCCCAGAACGTGTTGCGCTCGCGCTTCGTCAGCTCGCGGTACCACTTGAACATGCTGGTGCCTCCAAGTTGTGATGATCTCTCGTACTCATCCCTCCTCACACGACGAGTGGTGTCAGACCTCCGTCCATCGTGAGCGAGGCACCGGTCACGTACGACGCGCGTGCGCTGCACAGGAAGACCGCCGCGTCGGCCACCTCGTCGGGATTTGCGTACCGCCCGAGCGGGATCCGCTGCTGGTTTCGCCGAAGCAGTTCCTCGGGGGACTTCCCGGTCATGCGCGACTCGGCCGCCAGGGACATCTGGACCCGGTCGGTCATGGTCGCCGCGGGATTGATCACGTTGACGCGTACGCCGGCGTGGCCCCACGCCGCGGCCAGCCCGGCGGAGGCCAGCATCAGTGCGGCGTTCGCGGCTCCGCCGGGGAGATGGATCGGGGAGGCGACCTTGCCGCCGGTGCCGATGATGTTGACGACCGCGCCGTTGCGCCGGGCAACCATCCGCGGGAGGACATGGTCCATCACGTTCATGTACGTGAAGAACTTGGCGTCCATCGCCACCCGCCACTTGTCGGGTGTCAGCTCATCCGGAGGTACTCGCGTGGCCCCGCCGGCCGAGTTGACCAGTACGTCGATGGGCCCGACCTGCTCCTCGGTTGCCGCGACTGCCTGCTCCGCCGCTGTCACGTCCGACAGATCGGCCGAGAACGTCGTGACGGTGATACCGTCGGTGGCCAACATCTCCTGCGCGGCCTCGAGGTTGGCGGTGCTGCGCGACACGATCGCGACACGAGCCCCTTCGCTGCCGAAGGCGCGGGCGCAGGCGAGACCGATGCCCTTGCTGCCGCCGGTGACCAGTACGACCTTCCCGTCGAGCTCGAGCTTCATTTCGGATCCTCCTGCGTCAGCACCTCGGAGTTGTGAACGTTGATCGGGGTGCCCTGGGCGAAGGCCACGACCTGGTCGAAGGCGTTGCCGTAGGCGAACTCGTAGTTGTCGCGCTCGACGTAGCCGAGGTGCGGCGTACAGAGGGCATTCGGCAGCTGCAGGAGCGGGTTGTTCGGATCGGTCAATGGCTCGTGCTCGAACACATCGATCGCTGCCTTGCCCGGCCGGCCGGCGCGGAGGGCGGCGACGAGCGCGTCCGGTCGGATCAACTCCGCCCGGCTGGTGTTGACGAGCAGCGCTGTCGGCTTCATCAAGGCCAGCTCAGTGGGACCGATCAGGCCGATGGTGTCTGCGTTCAGGCGGAGATGCAGGCTGAGCACGTCCGAGTCCTCGAACAAAGCCTCCTTGCTCTGCGCGACCGGGAACCCTTCCGCCGTCGCCCGGTCGAGCGATCCCTGCCGTCCCCAGACCAGCAGGTCCATCCCGAAGGCCGCGCCGATCCGCGCCACCATCGAGCCGAGGCGACCGAAGCCGTAGATGCCCAGCGTCCGGCCGTGCAGGCCCGCCCCGATCGTGGACTGCCAGCGGCCCGCGCGCAGCGCCGCGCTCTCGAACGGGATGTTGCGCATGGCGGCCAGAATCAGGCCCCACGTGAGCTCAACGGTCGGGTACGACGGCCGCGAGGTCAGGGCCGATGACACGAGCACGCCGTGCCGGGTGCAGGCGGCGAGGTCGATGTGCGGCACGTGGCCGTTCTGGCTGATCAACTCAAGTTTCGACAGCCTGCTCAGAAGTGGCTCTCCGACCTTGGTCCGTTCCCGCAGGAGCACCAACACCTCGGTGTCGGCCAGGCGCTCGGCGAGCAGAGCCAAGTCGGCAACGGAGTCGTTCCAGATCGTGACGTCGTGCCCGCGTAGTCTGCTGAAGCAGTCGAGCGTCCGGACGACGTCCTGGTAGTCGTCGAGGATGGAGATCCGCAGTTTCCGGCCGGCATCGGTCATCGCGTCACGCATTCGTCGGCAGATCGGCAACGGGGGTGTCAGCTTCGATCGCGGCCAGCTTCCGCTCCTCGAGGGCGGCCTTCCGCACGGCCAGTGCCAGCACCTCGGCTGCCCGCAGGATGGGGATGAAGCAGACGCCGGTCTCGTCGGCGACGACGATGTCGCCGGGGGAGACCCGAACGCCCTCGATCTGGACGTCGCCGTTGATCTCCACCGTTTCGATGCGCCACTTGCCCGTGACGGGGGTGATCTCGCCGGCCCAGATCGGGTAGTCGACCCGCCGTGAGTGACCGAGGTCGCGGATGCCGCCGGCGACGACGGCACCCGCCTCGCCCTGCCGCTTTCCGGTCTGTGCCGAGATCCCACCCATGTTGGAGATGCCGGCCACGCCATCGATGACGACGACATCACCGGGCAGCGCCAGGTTGTGTGCCTCGAACTCCGCCATCCGGTTGACGTGACCGCGGGCGGTCTCGTACACGTGCTCGGCCTGGAGGATGTTTCGCACCGTCAGCGCAGGTCCGACCATCTTGGCGGTCGGCAGGGTCGGCTTGAGGACCGAGGCGCCCACCACGCCGGTGATCCCGAGCTCGTCCATGATGTCCGAGACCACGCTGGTCGCGTCCGCGAGGCGCTGGAAGCCCTCGATGACGCCTAGCGGCGGCCGAGGCGTCCGGAGAAGACGGATGCGCTCGTGGCTGATCTTTCCGGTCAGCTTCGGGAGCACGTCTCCAGCAGGAACATCATTCATGTGAAGAATCCTTAGGGCGTCGTGGAAACCGGTCGGCCCGCTGTCGAGCCGGTCTCGAGTGAGCCGGTTTCATGCGAGTTCGTGCTGATAGCGTGAGCCCAGTCACCCCGACCGTCCAATAGAGAGTCGAGGGGGTTCATCATCAACCACATGAATAACGCCCGCATCGATCTGAACCTGCTCGTGGTTCTCGAGGCGATCATGCTGGAGCGGAACGTGACCCGTGCCGCGGCGAACCTGTCGATGAGCCAGCCGGCGGTCAGCAATGCCCTCCGCAGGGCGCGGAAGCTCACCAACGACCAGTTGTTCCTCAAGGTCGCCAACGGTGTCCAGCCGACGGCACGGATGCTGGCGATGTGGCCGGAGCTGCATCGATCCCTCGCCGTGATCCGGGCCTCGATCGCACCCGAGAACTTCGATCCCCGGGCCGACCCGACGACCTTCCGGCTCGCTGTCACCGATCCCCTCGCCGCAGAGGGAGTCCGCGGAATCACCCTGAAGCTCAGGTCCACGGCGCCGTACGCCCGCATCGCCTTCTCGTTGCACACGAACGCCGGCTCCCTGGACGGGATCGAGCGCGGCACGCTGGACTGTGCCGTGGGCATGTTCCCGGCGATTCCCCGCGGCATGCACGCGCGCGGCCTACGGACAGACCAATACATGTGTGTGATGAAGAGCGTCCATCCGTTGACGAGCAGCATGAGCCTGGACGACTTCGCCGCCGCCTCGCACGTGCTGGTGACGCCATCCGGGACCGACCTCGGCGCGGTGGACGGCTGGCTCAGCTTGCAGGACCGCACGCGAGCGATCGTCGCAGTCGTCAACCATTTCGCCGACGCACTGCGGATCGTCGCTGAGAGCGATCTGCTCACCTGCGTGCCGAGCGGCTTCATCGATGGCCCGGGCCGCACCATCCTCGAGCAACACGACCTGGTGGTCCGCCCGTTGCCGTTCGAGACCGAGAAGCTGATCTACAAGCTGGTCTGGCACGAACGGCTGCAGGCCCATCCCGCTCACCAGTGGTTCCGCTCACTCGTCGCCGAGGTCTGTGGAGGCGCAAATGGGGCAAGGAAGGCGCCATCACCCCCTGGCCAGGACAGGCCTGCTGAAGCAGAACCCTCCTGGGCCAGGGGGTGATGCGGGACTGATGTTGTTAGGGCTGAGCTGGACGCACAGCGGGGGTCAGGTCGACTCGGTGAGGCCGATTCGGGTGTGCAGAGCGCGGAGTTGCGGAGGTGACCACCAGGCCCGGCTCCCGAGGAGGCGAAGCGCGGTCGGGACGAGGACGCCGCGGATCAGGGTCGCGTCGACCAGGACGGCGAGCCCAGACCCGATTCCGAAGAGCTGGATGAAGCTGACCGAACTGGTGCCGAAGGCGAAGAAGCTGACCGACAGGATGATCGCCGCCATCGACACGATCCGCCCGCTCCGGGCCAGCCCTGTGGTCACCGACTCGCGCAGTGCGACTCCCTCGTCATGCTGCTCCTTGATCCGGCTCAGCACGAAGATCTCGTAGTCCATCGACAGCCCGAAGGTGATGCAGAACAGCAGGACCAGCATGCTCGTGTCCAACGGTAACGGCGTGAACCCCAGCCAGCCGGACAACCATCCGTCCTGGAACACCAGCACCATCGCCCCGAGCGTCGCCGACAACGCAACCACGTTCAGCACCAACGCACGCAACGGCTGCAGCAGACTCCCGGTGAACAGGAACAGCAACACGAATGTGGTCAGCGCGATCAGCCCGGCCGCCAGCGGCAGTCGCGATCCGATGGCTTCCTGGCTGTCCATGAACCGCGCCGTCGTCCCTCCGACCAGGAATTCGCCCGGCCCCGGCAACGCGCGCGCCGCGTCGACCAGCGCCCGCGCCTCGCCCGACCGCGTATCCGCGTCTGTGATCACGGACAGCCTCTGGATGCCGTCGGCCGTCAGCCGTGGATCGGCCGGCCCTGCTTGCCTACCTGAAGCGAACGCTCCTGCCGCGGACTCGACCCGTACGACGTGTGGCAGCCGCGAGAGGTCCTCCGCATAGGTCCGGACGGCGCTCGTCCCCACCGCTTCGGAACTGACCAGCTCGACCGCGTTCGTGTCGTCGGTGCCGAAATCATCGCGCAGTGCGTCACCGACGACGCGACTGGTCGCCGTGGTCGGCAGCACGCGATCGTCCGGCGTACCGAACTCGACATGCAGTAGCGGAGTTGCCAGCAGCAGCAATCCGGCGACCACCGGCAACGCGACCAGCGTCGGTCGGCGCATTGCCAATCCGGCAAGCCGCCCCCAGAACGGCGCGACAGTCGTCGGGGCACCCTTGAGCCATGGCAGCCTGCCCGCGTTGACTCGCGGACCGAGCACGGTCAGCAGGGCCGGCAGGACTACGAGGGCGGTGACCATCGCGATCACGATCACGCCGATCCCGGCGTACGCGAAGGACCGCAGGAAGAACAACGGGAACATGAGCAGCGCGGCCAGTGCGACGGCGACTGTCATGGCGCTGAAGACGATCGTGCGCCCAGCTGTTTCGACCGTCCGGACGACCGCGGCGTGCGAGGCGGCGCGCGGGTCGGTTGCGGAATCCGGGATCCTGGCCAGTTCTTCGCGATAGCGGCTGACCATCAGCAGTGCGTAGTCGATCGCCAGCCCGAGCCCGAGGGCGGTGGTCAGGTTGATCGCGTAGATCGAGACGTCGGTGACCGAGCCGAGCAGGGAGAGCTCCGCGAAGGTACCGAAGATTGCGACCACCCCGACTGCGAGCGGCAGCAGGGCAGCGACCAGGCTGCCGAACGCGAGCACGAGCAGCGCCAGGATGATCGGCACGGCGATGGCCTCGGCCGTCGCGAGGTCGCGGCCGACCTGGCCGCTGACGTCGTGGTTCACCCCGGCCTCGCCGCCGACGTCGACTTTGAGCCCGGCCCGCTCACCGCCGTAGTCGCTGATCAAGCGAGCGGTGAGCTCGTCGCGGGAGTCGAGGTCGCCGCCGGTCGAGACGACCACCAGTGCCTTGGTCCCATCGGCCGACTTCATCGCCGGCGCTCTGGTGGTCCAGTACGACGCGACGCCGGTGAGTTCCGGTTCGGCTGCGATCCGGCGGGTCAGGTCGGTACCAGCGGCGGTGACACCGGGATCGTCGACGGCCCGGCGGGCGTCGACCACGAAGACGAGGTCGGCCCGGCCCTCGAAGCTGGCGGCGAGTTGGGTCATGGCCCGGCTGGACTCGGAGCCGGGATCGTCGAAGCCGCCGCCGGCGAGTTTGCCGAAGGCACCGACCCCGAGGACGGCGGCTCCGGTCGACAACAGCATGGTGACCAGCAGGACGGCTCGGGCGTGGAAGGTGATGAACGTACCGAGGCGATGCAGCATTTGCGGAGCTCCAAGAAAGGGCAGGGGAACGTGGGCCGGAGGATCAACGGGTGAGCTCGGCCGGCATCGGGACCTGGGCCACGCCGCGATCCGTCAACGATCCGAAGGTGATCGTCCGGCCGTGGGGCAGGACCGAGCTGACGGAGTGGAACCGGCCGGTTGTGTCGTGGAAGCTGAAGATCGGGCTGCCGTGACGGTCGAGTACCATCGCGAACCCGTACGGACGGCGGACGGAGCCAAGTTGGTCCGGCGGGATGGCAGCGAGGGCGCGCCGGGCAGCCTCGCTGCTGAAGACGGCGTCGACCTCGTCGCTGCGCAGGTCGCTTCCCCCGATCCAGACGCGGCCCCGGTCGTCCAGCCGGATGTTGTCCGGCCCGTTGACCAGCCACGGGCCGAACTGCTCGGTCGTCCCTTCCCGGCTGCCTCGGAGCCAGACACGGGTCAATCGGGTGCGGAAGGATTCCGCCACCAGCACGTAGTGCTCATCCGGGTCGACCTGGACGCCATTGGCGAAGTACAGGCCGTCGGCAACAACGTCGGTCACACCGGTGGTCGGCTCGTAGCGCAGTAGCCGGCCGTTCGGGCGGCCGTCGAGCAGGTCGTTGGGGAACCCGGGAAGGTAGACCGTGCTCGCCTCCGTGAAGTAGATCGTGCCGTCGGTGGCGACCGAGACGGCGTCGGGGAAGAAGATGAGTCTGCCGTCGAGACGGTCGGTCAGGACCCATGTCTCCCCGGTGCGCGTGTCGATGGCCATCACACCCTGCCGGGCGACCGCGGCGATGAGGATGTGTCGGGAGTAGGCGTCGAGTCCGAGTGGGCGGCCGGCCACGGTGGCCACGCGCTTGACCCGCCGGGCCTCTCCCTTGCTGTTCATGCTGATCCGCCAGATGCCGCCGTCGGCGGTGCCCGTGTAGAGGTGGCCGTCCAGCCCCGGGGCGATGTCCTCGGCGCCTTGGAGCTCGTCCTCCCCGATGATCGTGGCGTTGGTGATGTGATCGTTGACGGCGAGCGGCCCCAGCAACGCCGGCCGCGGCGGGAGATCGGTCCAGAGCTGGGGCTCCCAGTCGGCGGGCAACTCCGAGCGCTGATGGTCGACCGCCGGTCCCGAGGGCTCGGTGCGCGGCAGCGGAGGCCGGTCGGCCGGGCGTGCTTGCGTCGCGACCGAGTCGTCGATGCCGAGATACGCCATCGTCAGCAGGGCGGCGATGGCAGGCGCGCCACGCCGAAGAGCGCGCCGGACGGCCCGCCGTGACGGGGTGGTGATGGTGGTGGTGTTTGTCATGCACGACAGAAGATCGCACGCTCCTCAGCCGCGTCTCCTGGATACCTCAGAGGATCCTCCGGACTCTGAGGTGGCACTGAGGTGGACGCGCTCTAGTGTTCGTTCATGACTGCACACGTGCTCGTCGTGGACGACGACGACGCCATCCGCGACATGGTCGGTACGGCGCTGCGGTACGCGGGCTTCGAGACGAGCGTCGCGAGTGACGGTTCCGAGGCCCTGGCGAAGATCGGCGCCGGCTCGCCTGATGTCGTCGTGCTCGACGTGCTCATGCCCGGCCTTGACGGCTTCGAGGTCTGCCGGCGACTGCGCGCGGACGGCGCGGGTGTCCCGATCATCTTCGTGACCGCGCGTGCGGCCAGCCGCGACGTGCTGGAAGGCTTCGGGCGCGGTGGCGACGACTACATCACCAAGCCGTTCGTGCTCGAGGAACTTGTCGCTCGCATCCGCGCCGTGCTGCACCGAGCCGGACGCCTGCGCCGCGATGGCCGACTGCGCTGCGCGGACCTGGAACTTCACGAGGACCGGCACGAGGTCCGCCGGGCCGGCCGACGGGTGGACCTCTCGCGAACGGAGTTCAATCTGCTCCGCTACCTGCTGGCCAACGCCGGGCTCGTGCTGTCGAAGCAGCAGATCCTCGAGCGCGTCTGGCGGTACGACTTCGACGGCGACGGGCATGTCGTCGAGACCTACATCAGCGCGCTTCGTCGCCGGATCGACGTCGGCGGCAGCCCTCCGCTGATCCACACCATCCGCGGCGTCGGCTACACGCTGCGTGCTCCCGAGGACTGATCCGATGCACCTGCGCACCAAGCTGACACTCGGGATCCTGCTGGCCACGCTCGCGACGTTCGTCGCGGTGGGGTTCGTGGCGATCCCGGCGGCCAAGATCGCGTTGCGGGACCGGATCGACGCCAGGCTCCGCGCGGATCTGCCGGCGATCCGCGCCTCCGTTGTCACTCCCCGCGGTGAGCTGATCCCGGGCGCACTGGAGTCCGTCGGCGCGCTCGGTGACCGTGCGTACGCTCTGGTGCTCGTCGGCCGCTCGGGAGTGAAGGTGCTCGCCACCTCCGGTCCACCTGGCGCACCCGATCCTCCGCCCGAGCTCGCGGTCGGCGACCTGGCGGCCCTGGGCGGGGTCGAGTACGCCGAGGCGGCCGACGGCTCGCAGTACCGCTACACAACGGTCGACATCGGCGGCGACCGGTCGCTCGTGGTGGCCGCGCCGGTCGATGACCTCGGGGAGCTGGTCGACGATCTCACCCGCACCTTCACGCTGCTGGCGACCGGCGGCGCCGGCGTACTCGCGCTGATGTCGTGGTGGTGGATTCGGCGCAGCACCCGTCCGATCGAGCGCCTGACCGAGCGCGCCGAGGCCATCGCCGGTGGCGACGCCGATCGGACCCTCTCCGTGCCGGCCGGGATCGCCGAGCTCCGCCGGCTGACGCGGGCGCTCGACGCGATGGTGGCGAGCGTCGACGCGTCGCTCGCGATCCGGACACAGTCCGAGGCACGCCTGCGGGAATTCGTCGCGAACGCATCACACGAGCTGCGGACGCCGCTCACCAGCATCAGTGGCTACCTGCAACTCGATCTCGACGGTGCCCTCGCCGGCCACGAGCAGCACCGCCGCTCGATGGGCCGCGCCCTCGCCGAGGCCTCGCGGATGCGCCGCATCGTCGCCGACCTCCAGCTCCTCACCGAGCTGGACGAGGACCTGACGCCGGCGACGGCCGACGTCGACCTCGTCGAGGTCCTGCACGAAGCGATCGCCGACGCGAACGCGGTCGACCCGACGCGCACCCGAACGCTGGACGTCGGCGACGCTCCGCTGATCGTTCGCGTCAACGCTGATCAGCTACGTCAGGTGATCGCCAACCTCCTGGACAACGTCCGCGTGCACACTCCGCCCGGAACCGCGACCGTCGTGTCGGCGGGCCGCCAGGGCGGCGGCGTCGTGATCGAGGTCGCGGACGACGGCCCGGGTGTCCCCGACGACGAGCTGCATCGCGTCTTCGACCGCTTCTGGCGCCACGACGTCTCCCGCTCTCGCGGGTCTGGCGGCAGTGGGCTGGGGCTCTCGATCGTGGCCGCGATCGTGGCCACCCACCGCGGCGCCGTCCACGCCACCCGCTCCCCAGGCGGCGGACTCGCAGTCCGGATCACTCTTCCATCCCCGAACGGCGCACCACCGTGGACGACGAAGGTGGTCAACCGACAGTGAGGGGGCCGACGTGGGTCACTCTGGCTGCGAGGTGGTACAGGACTGCGGTGGACCGGCCGACCGAGGCCCCGTCGCCGCCGACCGTTGTCGTCACTCAGTAGCACGACGTCACGGGAGCCGATCTCGGCTGGCTGGAGTGCGGGGCCTGCGGTTTTGATGGAGGAGGTGCCCAGCCGAATTGGTACGTGCGTCCTGGTGGGTGAGTATCCGCCACCCGCCGATCTCGAGGGGACGGTGGGCCCGCCCAGGTGCGTCATCTGAGCCATGGACGGGGCGACCGTTCTGTTATTGGTTGCCGGTCAGGAGTCGGCGGTGCGGCCGGGCACGACTTGCGCGTGCTGGAGTGCCCAGTTGAGCGCGTAGTCGGCCACGGCCTCCCAGCCTGGGGCCGCGCAGGTCCAGTGGTCGCGTCCCTCGAACTCGTGGTATTCGGTGAGGGCAGGAGACTTCTTGTAGTGGTTGGCGTTCGACTTGTTCACAGCCGGCGGCATGATGTGGTCCTTTTCGCCGGCGATGAACAGCAGCGGAGCGCGGTCGGCGGCGTAGTCGAGCCAGGTGTCTTGGTGGCCGGGTTTGAAGTTGGCGAACAGGCCGAACTCCCAGACCCAGTTGCCCGGGGCGGGGATGTGGTAGCGGTCCCAGACTGCCTTGGATTCCTCCTCGGTGAGGGTGTTGGTGAAGGCGTAGTGGAACTCCTCGGGGGTGAATCCCACGGCCTTGTGCCGGTTGGCCGGGTTCTTCAGCGCGGGGAACAGTGACTTGGCCTGGGACAGCGGGTTCACGCGTACGCCCTCGGTGGGGGCGGAATCGACGACGACCCCTGCTGAGCCGAGGCCGCGGGCCAGCAGCAGCTGGGTGAGGGTCCCGCCGAAGGAGTGGCCCATGATGATCGGCGGAGTCTCGACCTTCTCGATCACGGTGGCGAGGTGGTCGAGGGTTTCGGGCACGGTCAGGTTTGCGATGACTTCGGGGTTCTCGCGCAGGGACTCGACCTCGATGTCGAAGCCGGGGTATCCGGGTGTCAGGACGGTGAAGCCCTTGGCCTGGTAGTGCTGGACCCAGTTTTCCCAGCTTCGGGGCGTCATCCACAGGCCGTGCACGAGGACGACGGTGTCGGGACGGCGGGTGTCGTTCATGATGTTCCTTCCGGTCAGGCGTCGATGAACTCGAGCAGATCGGCGTGCAGCCGGTCTCGGTCGGTGTCGGGGAGTGCGTGGCCGCTGCCTTCGTAGACCTTGAGTACGGCGCCGTCGATCAGCGCGGCGGATCGCTTGCCGCCCACTTCGAACGGCACGATCTGGTCGTCGTCGCCGTGGATGACCAGAGTCGGTACGTCGACTTTTTCCAGGTCGGGGCGGAAGTCGGTGGCCGAGAACGCGGCGATGCACTCGTAGGCGCCGCGGTGGCCACAGGCCATGCTCTGCAGCCAGAACGCGTCCCGGAAGCCTTGGTCGACGTCCTGCTTGCGGTTGTGCCCGAAGAACGGGCCGTCGGCGAGATTCCGGTACAGCTGTGATCGGTCGGCGGCCTCGCCGGCCCGGATCTCGTCGAACACCTCGATAGGTAGTCCTTCGGGGTTGTCGTCGGTGCGCAGCATGAGTGGCGGCACGGCGGACACCAGGACGAGCCGGGAGACGCGGCTGCTGCCGTGGCGGCCGAGGTAGTGGACGATCTCGCCGCCGCCGGTGGAGTGGCCGACAAGGGTGAGGTCTTGCAGATCCAGGGTGTCGATGAGACAGGCCAGGTCGTCGGCGTAGGTGTCCATCTCGTTGCCGTTCCAGGTCTGGCTCGAGCGCCCGTGGCCGCGCCGGTCGTGGGCGATGGCGCGGTGCCCGTGTTCGGCGAGGAAGCGGGCTCCGGATTCCCAGGCGTCGGAGTTCAACGGCCAGCCGTGGCTGAGGATCACCGGCGAACCACCGGCGCCCCAGTCCCTGTAGAAGATCTCGGCGCCGTCATCGGCGGTGATGTAAGGCATGGGGGTCCTCCTTGGCTGAGGTTTCCCCGAGCCTGTACCGGTACGGGCAGGCGCGGACCACGTGAAGCACGTAGTCGTGACGATGTGCGGGCCGTCAGGAGGGCGGGTGGATCCGGTCGGCGAGCTGCCGACGAGAGGTGACTCCCAGCTTTTGGAAGACCTTGCGCAGGTGGTAGTCGACGGTGTTGACGCTGAGGAACATGGTGGCGCCGATCTCGGCGTTGGTGTTGCCGGCCGCGGCGAGCCGCGCGACGGTCAACTGTTGGGCTGTGAGGTCGAGCGGGCTGCGTTGTCCCGCCGCGGGCGCGTGGTCCCCGATGGCCTCCAGTTCGTTGCGAGCACGCTGGGCGAAACCGGATGCCTCGATCCGCTCGAAGATCTCCACAGCCTGACGCAGCTGCTCTCGCGCGTCACGGCGACGCCGTGTACGGCGCAGCCATTCGCCGTACAGGAGGTGAGTCCGGGCCAGCTCGATCTCGATGCCGGTCGGGGCGAACGTCGCGACGGCCGCCTGGTAATAAGGTTCGGCCCTGGCGTCGTCGACAAGCGCTCGCGACCGTTGGGCGACACCGGCTGTCCATGGCGACCCGTTGGCCCGTGCCAGCTTCTCCAGGTACTCCACGAAGCCGAGTGCCTCATCGAGGTGATCACTGCGGACCGCCGCTTCGACGAAGTCCGGGTACTCCAGCGGCGTGACCTGGAGGTACGGATCGTCCACGAGTGACTTCAAACTGGCATACGCCTCGTTGTAGAGGCCTTCACACAGATCGCGGATGGCGAGGGCCGCTACCCCGGAGGCGTGCACGCCGCCGAAACCCATCGACCGTGCGCCTTCGGCGATCTGCTCGACCTGCGATCGAGGTGCGCCGAACCAGGCGAGGAGGGCCACGTTGACTACGTTCTCGGCGTCGTAGCCGATGGCGCGGCGCAACTCTCGCACTTGTTCGACGTAGTGGGCTGCGCGTTGCGGACTTCCGCCCTTCAGTTCGGCCAAGGACAAGATCCAGAGCGCGGTTTCGAGCAGCTGCAGCGAGCCTGCCTCGCGGGCGGCTTCTGCTGTGCGCTCCAGGCATTCTCGGCGCGCGTCGGCGTCCCACAGAGCCGTGGTCAGTGCGACGCTGATCGTTCCGTAGTGCAAGAGGCTTTCCGGGTCCAACGCGGCGATCGCGTCCACAGCGGTCCGCATGATCGGGACCGCCTCGTCATAGGGCAGCAGGATATGGGCACTCAAGGCACGGAGGATCGTCGCGGCGATGCCATCGTGGAGCTCGGCCCCCTTCCGCATGCGCCGGCCGAGCTCGGACAGTGTCGCACCTTGAGCGAGGCGTTCGGCCGGCATCGTGTACTCGAATGCCTTGATCAGCGCGTTTTGCTCCAGCGTGGCATCGTGGCCGTGGAACAACTCGGCAGCGGCCAGCATGTTCGCCCCGCCGTTCATCAGCGCCGGGTCCGCGGTGAAGATCGCGATGCTGGCACGGGTCGAGATCAGTCGACCCTGCGAGACTGCGTCCAAGGCGTCCTCGGCCACATCGTCGAGCAGGCTCTTGGCCAACTGTGCGGCGCCGGCGGCCAATGCCGCTTCGGCCGCTGCCACCAGCCGGGCGTACTTGCGACCTCCCTGCGGCGTCAGCGCGGAGGCCTGCGCCAGCACTCTGGCGCGAGACGCGAACCCACCGCGCCGGCCTGCCAGGTCGGCAACGCGTTCCAGCCGATCCGCCACCGCAGGGTCCGTGCCCAGGGTCGCCTTGGCGGCGTGCCAGGCTTCCAACTCGATCAGGCCCAGCCGGCCGGCAGCCGCCGACAGCGCGCCGTGGATTCGCCGCCGCTGCCCTCCCTGGGCGGCGTTGTACGCCGCCGACCGCACGAGCGGGTGCCGGAACCTGACTGACGGCGAAAGTTCCACCAGGTCGGCGGCCTCCGCCGCGTCACCCGCGCCGTCAGGCAGGCTGAGGGACTGTCCGGCCGCGCGGATCAGGTCCACATTCCCTGTGGAGTCTGCCGCTGCGATCAGCAGCCACTGCTGCAGGTCAGGCGCAAGGTGGCGGATCCGGCGCAGGTAGAACGCCTCGAGGCGGTGCCCGACGGGGAACGGTTCGGCGGCGAAGGTGGACTCGGTCAACTGCTTGATGCTGAGCTCACTGGCCAGGTCGATCAGCGCGAGCGGGTTGCCACCCGTCGCCACGACGATCTGCGCTGCCGCCGCCGGATCGAGGACTTCGGGCAGGGACGACCTCAGCAACCTGATCGCCGATTCGGGAGCGAGACCGGTGAGACCGAGTTCAGGTACGCCCGCCATCTGGTCCGCGAGACCGGCATCGTGGCGGCCGGCGAAAATAATCGCAGCCGACTCCGCTTCCAGTCGTCTGGCAACGAACGCCAGTACGTCCAGCGACTCGGAGTCCAGCAGGTGTGCGTCGTCAACCGCGCACGCGACCGGTTCTACCTCTCCCGCGGCGGCCAGCATCCCGAGCACACCCAACCCGACCAGGAACCGATCCGGTGGCGGGCCGTCGGCCACCCCGGCAGCCACCCGAAGCGCGTGCTGGTGGCGTTCCGGAAGCGACGGCGCGTACGCACGCAGCGGGATCATCAGGCGCTGCAAGGCGGCGAACGGGATCGTGGACTCCGCCTCGTAGCCATCAACGCGCAGTTGCCGCATACCGGTCGCACCCGCCAGAGCGGCTTCGAGCAGCGAGGTCTTTCCTATCCCTGGCTCGCCGGACACAAGCAACGCACCACCGCGTCCATTTCGCGCGTGCCCAAGCAGGCTGCGGACCTGTCGCTGTTCCGCATCCCGCCCGAGCAGACCCCCCTCTACTCCCATGGCTGCTGACCCTAAACGGCCGTGTGAGGCCCCGCCAGCGATAACTACTACGCACCTCACGTGGTCCGCGTCACCCGGAGGTCGATCCAGGATGCGTTCACCGGTACCGACCCAAGGAGAGCATCATGAAGCTCCGAGCACCACGCCGTCTGCACGTGCTGGCGACAGCGCTGGCCGCAGGTCTCGTCGGGATCCTTCTGCTGACCGGATCCCTTCTGAACGCCACCGCATCCCCTAGCGCCCAGCAGACCAACTCCCAGCAGGCGCGCACCACAGCCCTACACTCCGCGGCGAAGCCCACCATCGTCTTCGTGCACGGCGCGTTCGCCGACTCCAGCGGCTGGAACGCAGTTGCCGGCCGCCTGCTCGAGGCCGGTTACCCCGTCCTCGCGTTCTCGAACCCACTGCGCGGACCTCGCGCCGACGGGGCGTATCTACGCGACTTCCTGGCCACCATCGAGGGCCCGGTCGTGCTGGTCGGCCACTCCTACGGAGGCGCCGTCATCACGAACGCCGCCACCGGCAACCCCAACGTCAAATCCCTCGTGTACGTCGCCGCCTACGCCCCAGACGAGGGAGAGAGCGTCGCCGCCGCCAACACGTTGGGCGGCGGGCACACCGAGGTTACCGACCACCTCGTACTCCGACCGTTCCCCGGAGCCGCCGAAGGAGACGCCGACGCCTACATCGACCCGGCCCACTTCCACCGGCTCTTCGCCCAGGACCTGCCACAGGCAACTACCCGATTCATGGCCGCCACTCAGCGGCCCGGCGCACTGGCCGCGCTTGTGACGCCCTCCGGAGCACCGGCCTGGAAGACCATCCCCAGCTGGTACCTCGTCGCCAATCAGGACCGCATCATCCCACCCGAGGCCGAGCGGGCAATGGCCGCCCGGGCCGGCTCGACCGTCGTACAGATCAACAGCTCACACGTCGCGATGATGAGCCACCCCGACATCGTGGTGAAGCTCATCCGGGCCGCCGCCAGAGGCTGACCAGCGACCCCCGCCGGCCGACGCCCACAGGCGGCCCCGCTCGCGCGGGGCCGCCTGGCATCTATGACCTGATTGCGTCGGCCATCGTCTGCTCCGGGCCGTACCACCAGGAGCCGCCCGCGGCGAGCCGGTTGTCGCCCTGGGCGTCGGCCAGCCACTCCCAGACATTCCCACCCATGTCATAGAGTCCGTTCACCCCGGCCGGCGAGCTTCCGACCAGTGCCGCTACGGCTCGAAGGCTCGATCCCATCCTGGACAGCTGTTTCGACGACCCGGACCACACGGTGCAGCTGACCGGCACCATCCGCGTCGCGGGCATGACGGCGCGACCGGCGCCGGTCGAGGGCGCGACGTTGCACCTGGTGGGCGTGACTACGACCAGCCGATCAGAGACAGCGGTTGAGCCAGCGTCGCTCGAAGTCGCCGACCAGCTTGAGATTGCAGCAGGGACTTCGATCGTTCACTGACGGATTGTCAGGTCAGCAGGCGACGAACCCGCAGTACTCGAGAACGCCTGCTGTCCCCACGCCATCATTGCGTCGGCCGAGACGATCATCGATGACGTGGGGTACCGACGAGTCGGCTGGGCGGATGCCCTTATGGCCTCCACAGCGAACCCCGCCGAACCGACGCTTCTTGAATTCGACGCTGTACTTCAAGAAGGACACGGTCACGTCAGACCAGTCGAATACATTCAAAGTCTCTTCGCGGGGAGCCGGAATCGCCTGACCACCGTGAAGTGCGCCCGTACGCCGACGGGTTGACCATGACCGTGCTGCCGATCGAACACGACTTCTGGCGCTCCTGCCGCCTCGACTACCCGGTGGCGTAGCTGATGGAGACGATGCCTGAGCTGGAGGTGATGCTTCCGCTGTTGACGCGTTTGCCGTTGACGGTGAAGACGACGGTGAGGTTGCCGTTGCCTTTGGTCTTTCGCAGCAGGATCCGGTAGTTGCCGCCTGAGTCCTTGACCGAGAGAGTGGCGCTCCCGCAGCCCTTCTTGGTGCCGCGGCCGATCTGGCCGGCCCAGCAGACGCTGTCGGCCGCGGTGATCTTGACGGTTGCGCGGGATGTCGATGTGGTGGTCGTGCCCGTGCTTTTGCCCTTGCTGGGACGGCTGTTCGGTGCGCTGCCTTGTTGGGTGGTTTCGATGGGTTCACAGCCGAGCAACGCGAGCGAGGCAAGTGCCGCAACCGCGATGGTGATCAGCCGGCGGAGAGGCATCGGCTCGACCTCCTGTCATCCGGTTTTGACGGTGAAGCTGGGTCGGATGGACGTCGGCTTCAGTTCGTTCTTGACGAGTGCCTGGATCTCCGGGAGACCGGGCTTTTCCTTGGCCGCGGAGAGGCGGGCGGCCTTTGAGCGGGACGCGGAGCGCAGGTCAGCCTCCAGTTGGGCGGCGAGCGCGGCGAGCTGTTCCCGGGCCTTGCGTGAGAGTGCCTGGTGCTTCTTCGTGACGACGACGAGTTGGACAGCGACAGCGGCTGAGGTGCAGCCGGAACACGAGGCGTTCACCGCCAGTGCGCGGTTTCGGATGGTCAGGTTCGTTCCCGGCCGCGTCACGACGATCTGGACGGAGACGCTGATCGCACTGCAACCACGGCAGCTCGACCAGGAGGTCGCCAGGTTGTCGGCCGTGCCCTTGCGTGCCTTGCCGACGTAGATGACCTGTACGGCGGTCGCCGTACCCGTGCACGAGTTGCAGGTTGCCGAGGCACTCGCCACGTTGTCGGCCTGCGCCCGCTTGCCGCGCGACCGTTCGAACATGGCGGTGCGGTCGGTGTCGGATGTGCCGGGCACGACCGGGTTGGCGGAGGCGACCAGATCGAAGTCCTGTCCCTTCCGGTGGTTGAGCAGGCTGGAACCGCCGGCCGCCGCCCCGAGGAGGAGGGATACGACCAGCACGGATGCTTCGATGCCTTGGCGGACTCTCATTGGGTCATGGCTCCTTCTCCAGCAGGGGTCATCGACTGCTCCAGCGCTCCATCGAGAAGCCACTGGCGACCTTCTCGGCCAGTTCCAGATATGCGTCGCGGGTGGAAGGCCGCAGGTCGTCGAGGCCGATCGCAGCGCCGGATTCCAGCGCGGGATCCCACGGGATGCGGACCGTTCCGGCGCAGCGGGCCTCGAAATGCTTCTCGATCTCGTCGAGTTGGAGCCAGCGCGGCCTGCCTCGCGTCGTGTTGATGACGGCGACGGCGGACTCGACGAGATCCGCGTGTCCGTGCTGGTCGAGCCAGTCCAGAGTGCCGGCGGCGACCCGGGCGCCGTCGAGCGCCGGCGGCATCACGACGACGATCTGGTCGGCCTCGCGGAGGATGCCCTGGATCGCGCTGTCCAGGATGCCGGTTCCGGTGTCGACGAGGATCAGGTTGTAGTGCTGGGTCAGGAGATCGATCACGACGCGGTAGTCGCGGTCGCCCAATGCCTGGCTGATGGTCGGATCGTCGTCGGATGCGATCACCTCGAGCCGGGTCGGCGCCTGCGACGTGTAGGCCCGCAGATCGGCGTACTTGGTGATGAGCTCGCGCTCGCCCAGCAGACTGGTCACGGTGGCCGGCGACTCCCGCCGTACCCGGTAGATGAGAGAGCCGGCATCCGGGTTGGCGTCCAGTGCGACGACGCGATCGCCGCGGTGCTCCGCGAGGGTGTGGCCGAGCATCAGGGTCGTCGTGGTCTTCCCGGCCCCGCCTTTGCGGCTCAGCGTGACCACTCGGCGCGGGCCGTGCAGCGGCGTCCGGACGCGCGAGATTCGCTCCTGCTCGCGCTGCTCCGCAGCACTCGGACCGACGTTGACGCGGCCGTTTGTTGCGACGTACATGCCGTGGCGCCAGCCGTGCCGTGCCGGAGGTGTCCTGCGTCGGAGCATCTGCTCTTCGGTGAAGGCGGCGGCTCCGGGAGGCGCTGCCTCGGCGACCTGGGACTCGGCTGCCAGGTGGTCGATCATCGGGTCCTCCGCAGGCGGTGTCGGCTGCGGCGATTCGCCGGCCGAAGGCCGGGCACGCAGCGCGCTGGCGAGGTGGAGCAGTGACCTTCCCAGTACGAGGCCGATGCCGACGATGGGGAGAGTTATCCCGAGCAGCGACAGGGCAGTCAGCGTGGCGGCGCCGGGTTGGCCCGCGGCGATGAGTTCCCGCGTGCCCGTCCACAGCTCGGTCGCACGATCCCAGAAGTGGGCGAGGTAGCCGGGAGCGTTCCAGGCGATGGCTCCCAGGCCGATGATGAGAGTTGGCACGGTCACGAGCACCCAGGCTGTGACGACCACACGGGTGCGAAGCTTGAGCTGCGACGCGCTCCGGGCTTTCTGGCGGCCGGGGAGCAGACTCCGCATGATCGGCCGGACGTGCCCGAACAGGTTCGGTACGCCGGCCAGGTCCCCGAGGATGTAGTAGCCGTCGAAACGTACGACCGGCAGCAGTTGCTGGAAGATCTCGAGGTGCGAGAGGGCGATGACCGCGAGCAGCGGCGCCCATCCGGTCCACAGGTAGGCCGCCGCGGCCGCGACGATGAAGACCGCGTTGAAGTACACGCCACCAAGGTCGGTCCGCAGTCGCCCGGCGCGGTTCAGTCGATAGGCACTCGTCACATTCGTGTAGAAGGCCGGGATCCAGAGATAGAGGCCGACGCCGATCGGTCCGGGCTTCGCGCCGCCGTAGGTGCACCCGGCCGCGTGCCCGAACTCGTGGAACAGGGTCGCGGCGAGAAGAAGGACCAGTACGGCGAGGACCCCGGCCGGGTCGACGAGCGCGGCGAAGATGTCAGTCGTCGCCCGGTTGGCGACCAGCCACACGTCGAAGGCAGTCACGCCTGCGAGGACGGCAAGGATGACTGGCCGGTGGAAGAGGGGCGCGAAGATCCGGCCGATGATGCGGACCGCGGCAGTCGGCAGCAGGACGCCACGGATGCTCAGGGCGAGCAACGGATCTGCTCGCCGTTGTCCGACGGGTGCGCCGTTCCAGAGTGCGACGAGGCCGGATGGCGCGAGCTTGCTCTGGATCAGGGTGACCAGGTCCGCGGGATCGAGCCGCCGGCCGTACGCGCGGCTGACCCGGTCGGCTAGCAGATCGGTGGACGCGTGTCCATCGGCGTAGTGGACGATGAGGTAGAGCAGCTTCGTGAGCAGCACCATCTGACGATCGGAACGCTCGACCAGATAGCGCTGGTCGCGGAACCCGGATCCCTCGTACAGTCCGAGCATCCGCAGGCCGGCGGCACGACTTGGCCTGGGCCCGCCGTTGACGGGTCCTACCGTCGTACTGTCCACCAACTCGTTCGTCACAGTGCCCCTCGACCAGTGCGGGGGGCGAGACGCCCCCCGCCCGTCCCCGGTGTGGCTAGTGCTGGTAGGCGCCGATGTTCTGCAGCGCGGCTGCGGCTGCCGTCGAGCCGATCGTGCCTGCGTTCACCGCGATCGCGATGTTGACGGCGGTGATGTTGGTGATGTTCACCAGCGCCAGCGCCTCCCTCGCAGGCAGCAGATCGGCCGACTGGCCGGCGACCTCCGTCGGGGAGATCGTGCGGAGATCCGTCATCGATCCCATCCTTTCCTCGAGTGCGTGGGCGGCCCTCACGACCGCCCACACACCTGGCCCCGTCGATCGGCTAGTGCTGGTTCACGTAGATCGACTGCAGCGCCACTGCCTTGGCCGCGGAGTAGTGCGATGCCGCGTTCAGCGCGACAGCCGTGTTCGACGCGTAGATGTTCGCCCAGTTGAACGAACCCAGCGCCTCTCGCTCCGGCAGAACCTGGACCTCTTCCAGGTCGAGCTCGACATGCGTCAGCAACTTGTTCATGAGTCACCCCCTCCGTCCAGATCGGTACTCACAGCAAGTGCAGACCCCGGCACGTACTCACTGCGTTGTCACAGCGTTGTCAACGCGTTGTCACAGCGTCATCAGGAATCGTCGCTCGACGTGACCGCAAACTTCGAGGATCGTTTTCCTCATCGTGGGTCTTCCAGCCGGTGTCTTACGGGGCGAGCCGGCGGTCAGGCGGCTTGCGGGGGAGATGGATCATGACTGATGACGCGCGCTCCGAGGCCGCAGCCCTGGTGATCCGGGTGTGGCGGGAGACTGCGGAACGTTCCGGTATCAGGGCTCGGATCACACGCCGGCCCGACCTTGCCGATGAGCGACAGACGACCATGGTGGTGGCCTCACCGGAAGAGGTCTACCGCGAGGTCCGCGTTTGGCTCGAGCATTTTCTGGAGCAATCGAGTCGCGATAGTTAGTGGCCGAACATGTTGACAAAGCGGCATTTCCTGACCAATGGTGCAAAGCAGTGGTGGCATCATGTGTCTCGGCAGTCACAGACAGCGGAGGGCACTGGCGAGCAGAGCGGATGTGGGGCATCGCTCGCTCTGGCGCACGTGTTCTCGACCGAGGGGGAGTCCAGGCATGCGGGCATTCACCGGTTTCGACGTACGGCTGCAACTTCTCGGCGACTGGTTCCTGACGACCGGGCAGGCCAAGCCGATCACCTTGCCTGCCGGCCCCCAACACCTGATTGCATTGCTGGCGTTGCATGGCCGGTGTGCCAGGACTCAAGCGGCCGCCACACTGTGGCCGGATTGCACGGATGACGTGGCTGCAGCGCGTCTACGCGCCGTACTTTGGAGATTGCGTCACCGCCATGCCGGCGTACCGCCATTGCTCGAGATCGGCGAGACCTCCCTTGCACTTGCGCAGGAGATTGGCGTGGACACCGATCGCCTGCGGGTCAGCGCCGAACTGCTCATCCAAGACCCCGACCGCAGCGACGACGCCGTCGAGGAGGCCGCAGCCGTCATCCTGCACTCCGCCGAACTGCTGCCTGGCTGGTACGACGATTGGGTGCTCGCCGCTCGCGAACGGATGCAGCACCTGCGCCTCGGTGCATTGGACTCCCTTGCTCGGCGACTACGGCGTCAAGGACGCGGTCACGAGGCGCTCCAGGCCGCTCGAGCCGCGATCAGCATCGAGCCGTTGCACGAGAGCGCGCACCGCGCCATCGTTCGAACCCACCTCGACAACGGTGACCTCGTCGAGGCCGTGAGGCACTACGAGCAGTTCCGCGCGATGCTCGACCGCGAACTCGGCCTCCCACCCAGCGCCCTGTTCCGCGAACTGCTCCACCCCTACCTCGCCGCCGTCGTCGCACCCCCCAAACTCGCCAAAACGCGCTGAGGGCTCGTCCGTCTCCAAACTGGCGATAGGGCGCGCAGTACGAGATTCGATGTCGGTGACGCCGGCCCGGGCGAGTTTGCTGGGGACGTCTGGCATACTCCGGGCGACTGTCACTTTGAGCCCTGGGGGGCATTGTGCCTTTTCGTCCTGCTCACCTGCTGCGCCTTGGCCTGCCGACGGCGCTGGTTGCCGGGTCGCTGGTCGCTCTGACCGGTTCTTCCGGTTCGGCGGCTGAGCCTGGGCCTTACCGTCCGGCGTTCACGGCGCGGCACAACACCGCGAAGCCGGAGTTCGAGCCGAACGCTGTGATGGTGAAGTTCAAGAGCAAGGCCACGGCGTCGGCTCGCAGGGCTGCGGCGTCCAAGCTCGGTGCCAAGGAAGAGGAGCAAGCAGGCTCGAGGGTCGTCAAGCTCAAGGGCAAGCTCTCCGCACCCGAACTGCTCAAGAAGGCCAAGGCAGACCCTGCGGTCGAGTTGGCTTCGCTGAGCTACCGCCGTCGGGTCTCGGCGGTGCCGAATGACCCGTTCTACCCGGTGGTGAGCGGTGTGGGTCAGGCGGCGTACCTGAACACCGTTCGCGTTCCGCAGGCCTGGGACGTGTCCAAGTCGACCGGCAGTCAGGTCGTCGCGGTTCTGGACACCGGTGTGGATGCCGGGCATCCGGACCTGGTCGGTCGTCTGGTCCCGGGCTACAACGCGGTCTCTAGCACGCGACCGAACCCGGTCGACGACAACGGCCACGGCACGATGACGCTCGGCATCATCGCCGCCAGCGCGAACAACGCCACCGGCGTGGCCGGCGTCGGCTGGAGTGCGAAGGCGATGCCGGTGAAGGTTGCCGGCGCCGACGGTGTGGCTGATGACATCAACATCGTCGAGGGCATCGATTGGGCGGTGGCGAACGGCGCCAAGGTCCTCAACATGTCGTTCGGCAATCCGGGCGACAACCCGGTGCTGCATGATGCGATCAAGCGTGCGGTCGCCAAGGGCGTTGTCGTGGTGGCGGCTGCGGGGAACGACGGCAGTGCCGTGCTGCAGTACCCCGCCGCGTATCCGGAGGTCATCGCGGTCGCGGCGACGAACGCCGGCGGAGTTCTGACCGACTTCAGCTCCTACGGCGACTGGGTCGACCTCGCCGCCCCGGGGTGGGATGTCCTGAGCACGGGCGTTCGCAGCATGAGCCAGGCGGTGCCGTACTGGTTCTGCAGCGGCACGTCGTGCTCGGCGCCGATCGTCGCCGGCGTGGCGGCGCTGGTGAAGAACAAGTGGCCGACGTACACGCCGGCGCAGATCGAGAGCAGGCTCAAGACTCTTGCCCGGGACGCGGGCCCACGGGGCACCGACCCGTACTACGGCGCCGGCATCCTGGACGCCTACGCCGCCCTCGGCGGGCGCTGGGCCCCGGACTTCCCGACCAACCCGATCGACCTCAACGACCAGCCGGAGCGAGCCATCCCGCTGTCGAGCGAGATCACTACGACGATCAGCACCGAAGGCGAAATCGACTGGTACGAGGTGACGTCCACGGCCGCCCGCACCATCCGGGTATCGCTGACCGGTCCCGAGTTCAACGGCGACAAGTACGCGGTGAACTTCGGCCCGCGGATCGACATCCACGGCGCCGACCTGAAGTCGCTGACCTACGCCGCGGCGCCGTTCCCGACGGAGCTGGACCCGGACACGGGCGGCCCCCTGTGGGGGCCGTTGACGGCCGCCACCAATGTCAACGTGGCCGCGGGCAGCACCTACATCGCGGTCCGCAACTCCAATGGCTCGCGCGACACTCGCCCGTACACGCTGACCATCGAGGAGGGCAGCGCGGGTGGTTCCGGCTCCGGCGCGGACTATCCCGTCCGGGACGTGATGCCGCCCGATCTGGCGAGCGGCCAGGCGCTGGACACTCGCCCGGCGGTGACGTTCGCGCGGGAGGTCGTCGCGGACAGCGTGACCGCCGGCAGCGTCCGGTTGGTGCACGGCCGGACCGGTACGACGGTGGGCGGCGCGGTCGCGTACGACGCGGCGACCAAGCAGGCCGTCATCACGCCGACCACGCCGCTGCTCGACAACACGCCGTACCGGATCGTCGTGAGTGGTGTCCAGGAGGCGGGCGGTACGGCGCTGGCGCCGTTCAGCAGCGTGTTCTCGACCGTGGACATGGCACCAGCGAAGCCGGAGTTCGACGCCACCGGTGCCTACCTGGCCGCGAATCTGACCTGGAAGATCCCGGCCCTGCCCGACTTCGACCAGGTGATCGTCCGGCGGAACTCCGGCAGCCAGGTGCCGACGCTGACGACCGGCACGCTGGTCTACTCGGGTACGGCGTCCTCGGTGAAGAACACCGGGCTCGCGCAAGGCGTGACGTACACCTATGCCGCCTGGATCAAGGACCGGGGCGGGAAGGTCAGCCCGGTCGCCGTCACGCAACTGCTCGGGATGAGGACGACGATCAGCACGACCGCGGCGCTCGTGAACTACGGCGGCACGATCACCGTGCGCGGGAGCACGTTGCGGGTCGACAACAAGGCGTACACCGGACTGCCGGTCAACCTGTACGTGCGGCCTGCGAACTCGTCGACGTTCAAGCTGCTGGCGGCATTGAAGACCAGCTCGACCGGCGCGGTCGCGTACGCCTACAAGCCGCTGGTGTCGTCGGTGTTCATGATGACCTTCCCCGGCAATGGTGACCTGATGGGGACCCGCAGCCCGGACCTGACGGTGCAGGTCGCGCCGACGATCTCGGCGGCCCTGTCACCGGCAACGATCCGGTTGGGGCAGGTGGCGAAGTTCAGCGGCTATGTCGCGCCGGCGCACTACGGCAAGCCGGTGTATCTGCAGCAGTACTCGAACAAGGTCTGGAAGTCGATCGCGTCGGTGAAGCTGAGCAGCTCGGGCGCCTACGCGTTCGGCATCAAGCCGGCCATCCGCGGCCAGATCGCCTACCGCGTGTGGTTCCCGGCCGACGGCGACCACGCGCAAGCCTTCACCGTGAACAAGATCCTGACCGTCAGCTGATTCACAGCCGCTGATCGACAGAGCCGGCACGCGCCCCGGAGTGACCGGGGCGCGTGCCGTGCTGTGCCGCCGGGACTGCAACAAACTGCAATCCGGGCCGCAAAGGCTTGCCTTACCAGCTGGCACATCTGTAGGGTGCGCGCCCGCTGCGTGATCGGCGGATCGTCAACCAGGACAGGCGATGGAACGTTCTAAGCGAACTTGCGCAAAGTGGTCTCCATGCCTCAAAGTTCCTCCCTGTGGGGGCAACCTTGAAGAGACTGAAACCAAACCGACGGCAAGTCTTGATGGCTGGGGCGGCTGCTGCTGTCGCGACCGTCGCCGCCGCCGAAAACTCATCCGCCGCCGACCTCTACGGGTCCGGCATGCTCGGCGACTGGACCATCCTCAGCCGGGCGATCTCGAGCACGGCCACGATCGCCTACGTCCGTGATCACGATGGTGTGTACATGTTCGGTGACAGCATCGCGGTCCAGGACGGCAAGGCGTTGGCGACCAAGCTGATGAGCCGGACCGGAAGCAGTCTCGCGGTGCACAACTGGTCGGGCCGGCCGACAGCGCCTGCCGTCGACGCCCTCGAGAACTGGGCGGTCAAGTACGGCCTGCCGCGGCGGATCCTGATGGCCACCGGCACCAACGACATCTTCAACCCGCCGGTCTTCGCCGCGCAGGTGGATCGCGCCATGAAGATCGCCGGCCCCAACCGCACCGTGGTCTGGGTCAACACCCAGATCTCCCGGACCGCGAAGAGCGCGGCGATCCAGGTCGCCGACCAGCGCAACAGCGCCTGGATCAACTCCCAGATCCACGACGCCGACAAGAAGTACCCGAACCTGCGCATCGTCCGCTGGGCCGAGTTCCTCGCCGCGAAGCCGTCCCTTCTCACCCAATGCCTCCGCGAAGGCGTCCACACCACCGTCCCCTACGGCCAAGACGCCCGCAACGAACTCATGGTCCAAGCCCTCACCGCAGACTAGACCCGTCGCGAACGGGCTGGACTCGCGACGTGCGGCCGGTGTGCACACCAGGCTTAACCGGCGGCGGCCCTTGGGCGAGACAACGACATGGGTGAGGATCTGGAAGAACAGCGGACCGTTGATGCGTGTCGGCATCATTCTTGTTCTGGTTCTTGGCTTGATCTGCGTCGCTCAGGCCACGTTTCCCGACAGCGGTCCGAGCTGGCCGCGGATCGCGATCGTAGCGGCGACGGTGGCTTGAATGCTTGTTGTGGGAATCAGAGATTGGTTGCGCGCTCGGAGTCGAACACTGGATGGAAAGGACGAGAACTGAACGCTACTGCTCTGCACCTCCGGGATCCCCTACTTCGCGACGAGTTTCTTGGCCTTCTTACCTGCGAGTTGTGAGCGGCTCACCCGCGTGAGCTGCGGGCGGTGTCGCCCAGCTGGTCGAGCGCTTCCCTCGGATGAAACTCGCGGTCGACGTCGATGCGGTGGAGTTGCGGCGTGACACCTGACCGGAGGGCCGCCGAAGATGTCGTTGCGGTGGCAGTCGGAGTCGCCGCAGGAAGTCGGCGGTGAGGCTCGAGGAGTATCCGAGTCGGCCACCCGCACATGCAAACCGGAACGACCCGAACTGATAAGTCGGTGACGACCGCGACGCCCTCTCGCGCGCAGTACTCAGACGTCTGTGACCACCACCGGCCAAACTGTCGCTGATCGACTATGCAACGTCGATGCAGGGACGTTCGATCGTCGAGCGTGCCCTGGTTACGGCGACGAATCTGCGCGGGCCCCTGATTGGTAGCGGAGTTCGATGGCGCGCGCTGCACAAGCAGCATCGCCGTGGCCGCACCGGCGACACTGGAACCGACCACGATGACGTCGTACGACGGGCCGGTCATTGGCGCTCCTTGCGAAGTCCGGAAAGCAGGCTGAGTAGGGCGTCTTCAGCAGTGGATCGCGCAGCTGCACGATCGTCACCCGCCGCGATCAGCAGAGCCGCCTCGATCGTGGCGCTCAGCAACAGTCGAGCCGCGACGTCCACCGGTTGCTGAGAGATGACGCCGTCGAGCCGGGCACGTTCGAGGCCGGCGATGATGAGACCGAGGCCGTGATCCGCCTCGATCTCCCGCCAGGCGGTCCAACCCAGGACGGCGGGCGCGTCGGTCAGCGCGATCTGAATCAGCTCGGGGTCTTCGCAGGCGTCGAGGAAGGCTCTCATGCCGTCGGTCAGTGCGCTCCAGGCGTCCTGCGGATCGGTGATCTCGGCGAGGATGCGAGCGGTGAGCTCGCCCTCGAGCTGCTCGAGCACCGCCCGGAAGAGCTCCGGCTTGCCGCCGAAATGGTGACGGAGCGCGCCGCGCGTCAGCCCGGCGGCGCCGACGATCTCCTCGGCCGAGACGTCCCCGTAGCCGCGCTCGACGAACAGCGGCCGTGCTGCCGAGATCAGGGCGGTACGGGTGGCTCGCGAACGGTCCTCCTGACGGCGGCGCTCGACCATCAAGTCACCCTGCCGGATCGAGTGAAGTCGATGACGAGGTCGGCGAGCACCGTGGGTTGGTCTTCGGGGATGAACGTGTAGCTGTCCGGCACCAGTCGCAGTTCGGCGTCGGGCAGCAGCCTCTCGAGACGGCGCGCGAGCGAGACGGGGAACAGCCGATCCTCCTGCGCCCACACCAGCAAGACCGGACGCCGGAACGTCGGAAACGCCTTGGCGGCGGCGAAGGTGTGCCGGCGATGTACGCCACGCAGGAATCGGCGCAGATCGCGTCGCACACCGCGGTCTGTCCGCGCGGGCCCGAGATAGGAGTCGGTGATCTCCTGGGGAATCGGTCGCTTGGCGACCCAACCGAGGGTCATCGGCAGTCGGTGCAGCGCCCGCAGGCGCAGAGCCTGAGCCAGCGGCCACATCGAGCCCGGTACGCGCGCCAACGCCGTCAGCGGTCGGAACAGGGGCGGGAAGAAACGCTCGAAGCTGTCGCATGACGTCAGCACGACCCGCGTGACCCGCTCCGGCCGCCGCGCCATCAGGATCTGCACCAAGGCGCCTCGCTGGGCTTGACGGGGGTGGGGGCTAACCGTTAGATATAGATAACGGTTAGAGGGGGTGCTCATGCAGCAGGAAGTGGTGCTGGCGATGCTGGCGAAGGAGCCTTCGCACGGCTATCAGCTGCGGGCGCGGCTCCGCGAGGCGCTCGGCCCGCTCGGGGACGCGATGAACGCCGGCCACATCTACGTCACGCTGACCCGGCTGGAGAAGGCGGGACTGGTGGCGGGCGATCCACCGACGACCGCGAGGGACCGATCGGATCGCAAGACCTACGGGCTGACCCCGGCCGGTCAGGAGCGGGTCGCCGAGTGGCTGGCGGAGGTCAGCTGGCCCAAGCCCGACCTGGCCGAGTTCCATCTCAAGCTGATCGCGGCAGCCGCGGCCGGGTTGGCGGATCCGCTCACGATCGTGGACACGCAGCGCCGCGAGTTGCTGCGCCGATTGCGCGACGCCCAGCGCGCCGCGATGGCCGAGCCCGACGGCTCGGATGCCGCACTCCTGTTGGAGGGCATCGTTCTCCGGCTGCAGGCGGACCTGCGCTGGCTGGAGGCATGCGAACAAAGCTGGACCGGCCGAGGGAGCAGATCATGAGCGACACTGCCGTGACTGCCGTGCTGCGGGCCCGCGGGCTGCGCAAGGAGTACGGCACGGGAGAGGGGCTGGTCCGCGCCGTAGACGGGGTCGACCTCGAGGTCGTCGCCGGCGAGACGGTGGCGGTGATGGGGCCGAGCGGCTGCGGCAAGTCCACGCTGTTGCATCTGCTGGGCGGCCTGGACCGGCCGTCGAGCGGGGAGTTGTGGCTGGGCGACCGGCGCATCGACAAAATCGGGGAGCGGGCGCTGGCCCGGGTACGGCGCACCGACGTCGGGATCGTGTTCCAGGCCTTCCACCTGATGGACGAGCTGACCGCGGTGGAGAACGTCGAGCTGCCGGCGCTGCTGGCCGGACGCTCCCCGTCGACGGCGCGACGTCAGGCGGCGAGCCTGCTGGACCGGGTCGGGCTCGCCGACCGGTCAGGTTTCCTGCCCTCGGCGCTCTCCGGTGGCCAGCGTCAGCGGGTCGCGATCGCCCGGGCATTGAGCAACGAGCCGCTGATCGTGTTCGCCGACGAGCCCACCGGCAACCTCGACAGTGCCGCCACCGTGGACGTGCTGCGGCTGTTCGACAGCCTGCGCGAGGTTGGACAGACGCTGGTCATGGTCACCCACGACGCGCGGATCGCGGCGACCGCCGATCGGCTGATCTCCATGCGCGACGGCGCGTTCGTCGACGAGACACGGCTGACCGGCGGCAGTACAGGCCAGCTCGGCGCCCTGGTCGGGCTGGAGGGCTGAGCCGTGGGCCGGCTCCTGCTCGTCGGTCGCCTCGCCGTCCGCAACGTGCGGCGGCGTCCAGCCGAAGCAGCGCTGCTGGTGCTGGCGATCATGGCGGCCACGGCCGTGCTGACGCTGGGACTGGTCCTGCACGGCGTGACCGAAAACCCGTACCAGCGCACCCGCGAGGCGACGGCCGGTGCCGACGTCGTCGCGAGCGTCGGCCCACTCGAGGTCGCGCCGGGCCGTGCACTGCCGGTCGATCGGGCCGAACTGGACGCGCTGACCAATGTGCCAGGCGTTGTCGACCACAGCGGGCCGTACCCGGCGACCACGACCAAGCTCGAGGCCAACGGCGTCCGCAGTGCGGTGTGGGCAGTGGGGCGCGACACCGTGGAGGTCTCGGTCGACCAGCCCAAGCTGACCGAGGGCAGCTGGGTGCGAGACGGCGGGGTGGTGATCGAGGCCGCCTTCGCTGACGCGCTCGACGTCGGCGTCGGGGACGAGGTCACCTTGAACGGCCGCTCGTTCAAGGTCGTCGGCGTGGCGGTCACCGCGGTGGCGCCGTACACCCACCTGTGCTTCGGCCATCCGGTGTGCTCGTTCTTCTACGGCTCGCCACCGGATTGGGTGCGTCAAGGCCCGCCGGCGGAGCGGCCGGACGGCCGAACCATGACCGCCGATTACGCGCCGCCGCCGGACGACGCGGGCCTGGTTTGGCTGACCCGAACCGACGCGAGCGGACTCGCCCCTGCAGCGGCCCTGTCCTACGTCATGAACTTGAGGCTTGCCGACCCGGCCGATGCTCCGGGCTTCGTCGCCGAGCACTCCCCAACGAGCTGGGACGCGCTCTTCCTGGCGTCATGGCAGGACATCCGCGACACGTACGGCGAATTCGTGCGGGGAGCGCAGCAGGCCCTGGTGACGTTCAGCTCACTGCTCACCCTGCTCGCCATGGCCAGCGTCGCGGTCCTCGTCGGTGGCCGGATGGCCGACCAGACCCGACGTGTCGGGCTGCTCAAGGCGGTAGGCGGAACCCCCGGCCTCGTTGCCGTCGTGCTGCTCGCCGAGTACGTTGCGCTGGCTGTGCTCGCCGCGGCCGCAGGGCTCACCGTCGGATGGCTGGCCGCTCCGTTGCTCAGCGACCCCGGGGCAGGCCTCCTCGGCAGCGCCGGTGCGCCGTCGCTGACCCTGTCGACGGTCGGCGTGGTCACGGGTGTGGCCCTCGGAGTGGCGATGGCCGCGAGCTTCGTTTCTGCAGTCCGCGCCGCTCGCAGCAGCACCGTCCAAGCCTTGACCGACTCCGCCCGTCGACCCCGGCGAACGCGCTGGCTGATCGCGCTCTCGACGCGGCTGCCCGCCCCGCTGCTCCTCGGCGTGCGGGTGATCGCGCGACGGCCGCGCCGCGTCCTGCTGGGCGTTGCCAGTATCGCCGTCACGGTCAGCGGGATCGTCGTCGTGCTGGCGGGCCGGGCCGCGATGGCTTCCGACTGGGAAGGGCCCTCCAGTCTGGACCCCGAAGCCGGCCGGGCGAACCAGGTGCTGTTGGTACTCACGGTCGTGCTGGTCGGCATGGCGGCCGTCAACGCCATCGTCATCACGTGGGCAGCCGCGCTCGACGCCAAGCACGCCTCGGCACTGGCCCGCGCCCTCGGCGCGACCCCCGGGCAGGTCAGCGCGGGACTCTCGGCGGCGCAGGTGCTTCCTGCTCTCGTCGGCGCTGTCCTGGGCATCGCGGGAGGGCTCGCACTCTGGGCCGCGGTGAGCAACGACGAGGCGAACCCGACGTACTGGCAACTGCTCACCGTCGTAGCGGGAACCGTACTCGCGGTAGCGGCGCTCACGACCATCCCGGCCCACATCGGCGCTCGCCGTCCGACAGCGGAGATCCTGCAAGCCGAAGTCCCCTGATGCTCAGGGATGACACCCGCGAACGACCACAAAATGGTGGCGCTCGCGGGTGTCACAGCGGGGGTAGCCGTCTCGTCTTAAGTGGTGTAGATGATCCTGCGCTCGAGGCGTTGATGATGAGATGGACAAAGCGCGATCTGGGGTGGCAGCCGAGGCATTCGGGGTGGCGGCGGGGGTACCCGACGTGAGTCCGCGGGACGAGTTGCTCGAGGAGTTGCGGCCGGTCGCGTTCGCGATCGCATACCAGATGCTCGGCAGCGTCTCCGAGGCCGAGGACGTGGTGCAGGAAGCGCTGCTGCGCGTGCACCGGACGCTGGATGCCGGCGAGCTGATCGCATCGCCGCGTGGCTTCGTTGCCACGGTGAGCACTCGGCTGGCGATCGACGAGCTGCGTTCCGCGCGCGTCCGTCGCGAGGAATATGTGGGCGAGTGGCTGCCGGAGCCGATCGTCACCGACGGTCGCGATGATCCGGCTCGGCAGGCGGAGCTGACCGATTCGCTGTCGTTGGCGATGCTGGTTCTGCTGGAAAGCCTCACGCCTGAGCAGCGCGCGGTTCTGCTGCTGCACGACGTGTTCGGCTACGACTACGTGCAGATCGCGGAGATCATAGGCAAGAGCCAGGACAGCGTGCGTCAGCTCGCCACCCGCGCCAGACGCCACGTCCAGCAGCGCCGGCCCCGCTTCCAGACCACGCGCGAGCAGCGCGACGAGCTGGCGCGACGGTTCTTTGCGGCCGCCGAGCAAGGCGATCTCGCTGGGCTCGAAGCGCTGCTCGCCCACGACGTGGAGCTGACCGGTGACGGCGGCGGCAAGGTGCCCACCCTGGCGCGCACGCTGCGCGGGCGCAACCGTGTTGCGCGTACGCTGACCGACTGGGCCCACCTGCTCGCCCGGCTTCCGGGTGTGTCGTTCCGCCCGGTCGAGGTCAACGGCGGGCCGGGAGCACTCTGGGTCGATGCACAGCAGCGGCTGATCGGCGTGGTGGCGCTCGAGATCGCCGACGGTCAGATCACCAGCATCAACTCGATCGTCAACCCCGACAAACTGAAGCACCTCGGGCCGCTCGCCGACGTCACATCGCCTTGGGGGTGGGCGAGATGAACTCCTTCGTGAGGTTCGTCCTGCGTCACGGGCGGCTCGTCGCACTCGCCTGGCTTGTCGTGCTCCTGGTGGGCGGAGCAACGGCCGGACAGCTGAACCAGCGGCTGAGCATCGACTACTCCCTGCCAGGGCAGCCCGGCTACGAGGCCGAGCAGCAGCTGGTGCAGACGTACGGGACGAACTCGTCGTCTCCGTTCATCTCGGTCGTGACCGTCCCTGAGGGCAGCACCGTCGAGGGGGAGAAGGCTCGGGTGGGCGATGTCTACGAGGCGATCAGGCAGGAGGTTCCGGGCGTCCGCGTGGTCGACTTCGCCAGTACGAACGACCCTCGCTTCCTCACCAACGACGGGCGGTCGACGTTCGGTCTCGTGTTCATGCCGCTGCCGTCGGGGTTCGGGTCAAGCCTGGAAGCAGAGATCAGGACGGCGGCCGACGCTGCGGCGGAACGCACCGGGCTCGAGGCGGGCCTCACGTCGTACGAGATGCTGGCCGGAGGTGGTGACAGCGACAGGCCGAGCGTGCTGGTCGAGACCCTTCTCGGAGGGCTGGGCGCGCTGGCTGTGCTGATCTTCGTGTTCGCGTCGTTCCTCGCGCTGGTGCCGTTGATCATCGCCACGGTGTCGATCCTCAGCACGTTCCTTGTCGTGCTCGGTCTGACGACGTTCACCGATGTGAGCTTCGTCGTGGAGTTCCTCATCGCCCTGGTTGGCCTCGGTGTCGCGATCGACTACTCGCTGCTCATCGTCTCCCGCTGGCGGGAGGAGCGTGCCCACGGCCAGGAGAACTCGACCGCGGTCGTCACCGCCATGCGCACGGCCGGCCACGCCGTCATCGCATCCGGTATCACGGTGGCGATCAGCCTCGTCGCGCTCATCGTCGTACCCGTCCCGCTGCTGCGCAGTATGGGTATAGGCGGTCTGCTGATCCCACTGGTCAGCGTGCTGGTCTGCTTCACGCTGCTCCCGGCCCTGCTCGCAGGCATCGGGCCACGGGTGGACAGGCCGCGCATTCGCAAGGAGGCGGTGGCCTCACGCGGCTGGACGGCCTGGGCGCGGCTGATCGTTCGACACCGGTGGCTCGCGACCGCGACGAGCCTTGCGGTGCTCGGCGTGCTCGTTGCGCCTGTCTTCGGGATCGCGATCGGTCAGGCCCGCGCCGACTCGCTGGCGCGTTCCGGGTCGTCGTTCGAGACCCTGCAGGTGCTCCGGGACGGTGGGGTGGGCACCGGTGTGCTCACCCCGATCGAGGTGCTGGTGCCCGCCGACCAGGCGGACGCAGCCGCCAGGGCTGCCTCGGCGGTGGACGGGGTCCATGCCGCAGTGGTGGGCGGGACCTCGGACGGCCGGGCGGTGGTCGAGGTACTGCCCCGCAACGAGACAGTGGACAGCACCGGTACCGCGGTCGTGGACCGGGTCCGTGATGCTGTCGAGGACGCCGTCGACGGGCCGGTGGGAGTCACCGGTTCAGGCGCTACCGTTGAAGACTACTTCCACGCCGTGTACGAGAACTTTCCCTACGTGCTCGGGCTGATCGCGCTGATCACGTACATCCTCCTGGTGCGGACGTTCCGGTCGCTGTTGCTTCCGCTCAAGGCCGTGATCCTCAACTTGATCTCGGTTGCCGCCGTGTTCGGCGCGGTCGTCTACTTCTGGCAGCAGGGGCACGGCTCGGACGCGGTCTTCGACGTCAGCGGCACCGGCGCGGTCACGTTCTGGCTGCCGCCGCTGATCTTCGGATTCCTGTTCGGACTGTCCATGGACTACGAGGTGTTCATCCTGAGCCGAATGCGGGAGGAGTACGACGCCACGGGGTCGACCCGTCAGGCTGTGACCGTCGGGCTGGGCCGCACTGGTCGGCTGGTGACGTCGGCGGCGCTCATCCTGTTCTGCGCGTTCGCGGCTCTGGCATCCGCGCCGGGCACGGACATCAAGGTGTTCGCGACCGCTCTCGGCGTGGGCATCCTCATCGACGCGACGATCGTGCGCGCTCTGCTCGTTCCCGCGCTGGTGAGCGTTCTCGGACGATGGAACTGGTGGCTGCCCGAGTGGCCGGCGCGACTGCTGCGGGTCGAGCCGTCGCCGCTCGCGACCAAGGGGGTCGTCGCGCCGCCCGGCCGACGGGAGCCGGCCGCCGGACGCGTTGAGGAGGAGGTCGAGGAGACGCACCAACCGGCGCTGGACTGACCAGGGCGCTTGGAGTGGCGAGGTGGAGGTTCCCATCGCCGGCGCTGCCCGTGCGGACGAGCGCTAGCCTGCGTGGGCGAAGGTGGCGACGACGCGGTCGGCCGCGGCTGGGACCAGTGCTGGGTCGTCGTAGAAGTCGATCTGGCCTTGTGAGGTCAGCCACAGCTGGTCCTTGGGGCCTCGTAGGCGTGCGAAGAACCGGTGGGCGAGGTCTGGGGCCAGAGCGGTTTCGGAGTGCACGATCGCGACCGGCTTGGTGAGGTTGTCGGCCGCGCCCTGGGCGTCGAACGCTAGTAGATGGGCGTAGGAGGCGACGGCGAATCCGTTGGTGTAGACGCCGGCCACGCCTGCGAAGCCGTGGAACCGGGCATCTCGCGAGACCGCGACCGCCATCGGCCCGGCGCCGAAGCAGACACCGACGCCGTAGGCCGGTAGGTCGGCCATCGCGGGCACGTTGGTCAGCGCGGTGACAGCGTTGCAGATGTCGATGATGTTCTCCTCGGGGTCCTCGAGCTGCCGTGGCTCGCCGCCGCTCTCACCGAAGTGGCGGTAGTCGAAGGCGAGCTCGGCGTACCCCCCGTTCGGCCATCGCTGCCGCGTAGGTGCCGGCCGCCTGCGCTTTGACCGGGGTGAGTGGCCCGGTGACGACGGCGATGCCTCGGGCCGGGTCAGCCGGGAGGTAGAGGTCTGCCACGACCGTGACGTTCTCGCTGCGGAAACGGAATGGCTGCTTGTTCATGGTGTTTGGTCCTTGATGTGGTCTTGGTCGGTGAGTTGAATTCGTCCGACCAGTTCCGGGCCGGTGGTCGCGGTGACCCTGTTCGCGGGCATCAGGTTGCGGGTGCCCTCGACGGCAGGAAAGAACGCGATCCAGGACGACATGTCTGCTCCGTTCCGAGATGTCGTGGACTTGTTTCGGCCACGATGCGCCCGCCTACCCACGCCGGTCCAACACCTGAATCGCGGCGATTCACTCGTGCGGCGTGTGAGTCAGCGAGCGCCGATCCGGGTCGCCTCAGGCTCGGGCAGCCACGTGCCGGGCGGAACGTCCAACCAGTGCTCCGCGGCGGCGAGGTCGTCGATCGCGCTGTGCAGTGCTCGGAGGCCGGGGTGGCTCAGGTCGCGGCGCCAGACCATGCTCCACGGGTACGCCGCGACCGGCTCGATGAGCGGCCGCAACACCACCGGGGACAGCCGGCTGACTGCTGAGCACCAAGATCCTGGCCGCAACCTGCTCCTGGGTGAGCGCGCGCCGTACCCTCAAGCGCCGGACGCGAGCAACCGCGGCCTTCTGCTGCACGGCGATCCTCCTCACTATGGGCGTCCGTGTGCCGTTCTACCGGCCACGGTGCCTGGACACCACGCCGCCCGCACGACAGTTTCCCGCCAGCCGGCCTTTACTCGCAGGTCCTCGCTGGGCCACGGACAGCGCTATCGGACTCAGCCGGTAGGCTTCCCTCGTAGCGTGCTGGGCATGGCGGTCGAGCGTTGTTTTCGGCGGTGGCGAATGTCTCTGGAAGCTCATGCGATCAAGGAAGCCCTACTCAATGACGCGCTGATCCGCGCTGGGATCGATCGGCATACTTGGCGCCCGCACCTCGGGTTCGCTGCCAACAAGCGCGCGGTCGAGGCTGTCTACAATTACTACGGACAACTCTTCCTTGCCTATCCGCACCTCAAGTGGGCCGGCATGGCCAGCCTGATCGGCCCGTCCTTCTACGCCGGCTTCCAGGACCTCGGATTCGTCCCAGATGTCGCACGCAAGGCGGCCGTGGCAGTGTACGAACGTTCCTTGCGACGCTTCGTCAAGCGCACTGTTGCCGACCTCGGCTTCTACGAGACGACATTTCTCAGGATGCAGAAGAAGATCTTCGAGGACCAAGCGCCGATGCACGAGGCATACATCACGCACGGCGTCGCCAAGATCGAGGAGCTCTATCATTCAAGAATAATCGACCTCGCTACGCTCGAGGCCTGGCGGGACATCGATCGCGGCCAGAAGGTGAATGACACTGCGCTGATCGATCGCGGCAACCGCGCACTGCTGTTCCGCGAGCAGCTCGACATCATCGACCGGTTCTACCTCCAAATGCTGCGGCATGATCGGCCGGAGGGCCTGGCATTTACGTATCTGCTGACGCTCGCCGGAGCACCGTCGATACCCGGCACTCATTCTTTCCCAGAACGGTTCCCGCTCGCCGTGGTCGCACGCTTGCCCCAAGCAACCATCAGCGTGCGGACTCCGCTGGCGAATGGCAACATCGCTGTGTTCGCCAACCGCTGGCGGCTGATTGAGGACGACACGCTGCCGCAGTTCCTCGGGTATGTCGCCGGCCACGCCGACGAGGCACGCACATTGGTGGGAACGCCGGTCTCGGAGCGCGCAGAGCGCTACCAGCTACACAGGCGTGCGGGCTATCTCGTCGTTACGGCCCTCACGCGATGGGACGTCAGTGTTGCAGCAGCAGGCGCTGTGCCGCTCGAGTCGCCACCCAGGAAGCCACTGCTGGCGGCCATGACCGACGATCTGTCGATCGATTTGACCAGCCCACCCACGCGCGCCTCGGCGGGGTTCGATGAAGGCGCCGACAGCCGGGTCTGGATGAACCCGAACCGCAGGCCGTTCGACGTTCGCGTGCTGCTGCCAGGTGGGCGCGTCTACCGCACCTCCGCCGCGGAGGCGGTGATGCTGAGTTCGACTGCCACCCACGAACCCGACCGGCTCATGGTTCAACCTCCGGCTGCCGATCTGGATGCTGACGCCACTCAGCGCCTCATCGCGCAGTACGCCGCCGAATGGGGCTTCCCGGCCGACGCTGCCACGGGCTGGCGGACCGGCGTAGAGCGCCGCATCGGGAGCGACCGCAACTACAGCACCCACGTGTTCACACCGGACAACGTCGGCTTCGTCCATCTTGAATTCCAGGTTTCCCACCACGTGAGCGAAGGTACGTTCGTCGTGTCGACCCTCTTCTCGTGGACGTCCACGGCGCCGGGCACAAACTGAGCGACCCACACGTCGCTCTGGCCGGCGGACCTGCGGGGGACTCGGCGGCAGTCCTGGGCGGCCAGGAGATCGCGCGGCGTCGCGCGCAACCGCGTTGCCCGGCCGGAGTCAGATTCGGAGTGGGTACTTCGGGGCGGCCCAGGCGAGGTCGTCGACCGCGAGCCAGGGCGCGACCGCAACGGCCCTGGGCGTTGCGCCGGTGAAGGTCATGACGTCGCGGTGGAGGTGGGACTGGTCGGGCGTAGCCGCTTTCTGCCGCCACGTGGGCGGCGCTGTGACCTGCGGCGAGGCGGTGGGCAGCGTGGTCGAAGCGGATCAGCTGCGCGGCGCGTTTGGGGGTGAGGCCGATCTGGGATCGGAACCGGGACCACAGCCGGTTGCGGCTCCATCCGGTCTCGGCAGCCACCTGCTCGATCCGAACCCGTCCCTGGCTGGTCTCCATTCGACCCCCGGGCCTGGATCCGGAGACCGCCACCGTCGCGACGCTTGACACCGCCGGCCGCTGGGTGCTGGTCGCCGGTAGCACCGTCGTGGTGAGCATGCTCGGCCTGTTCGCGATGGGTCTGTCGTTCATGCGCGGCGCCGCGCTCGTCACGATCATGGCGGTACTCGTCGTGATGGCGGCCGCGGTGACGCTCTTCCCGGCGCTGCTCGGCTACTTCGGCCGGTGGGTCGACCGGCTACGCGTCCCACTGGTAAGGCACCCTCAGACGCAGACCACCGCAGGCGGCCACGTCCTGCCGTCCCGCGGCTGGACCGGCTGGAGCAGGCTCATCGACCGCCACAGCGTGATCGCGTCGCTGGTCGGAGTCGGTGTGCTCCTCGTGCTCGCCGCACCGTTCCTCGGCGTACGGTTCGGATTCCCCGACGCCGGTAACGATCCGGCGGGCAGGTCCACCCGGCAGGCGTACGACATGCTCGCCGACGGTTTCGGTCCCGGCGCGAATGGCCCGCTCGCCGTCGTCGCGAACCTCGCCAACGGCGCCGACAAAGACCTGGTGAACCAGCTCGCCGACCAGGTGCGAGGCACGCCGGGTGTGGCCACGGTGCTACCGCCACAGCTGGACCCTGCCGGTGACACCGCCCTGCTCACGGTGATCCCGGCAACCGGGCCGCAGGACACCGCCACCGAAAACCTCGTCCGCACGCTACGTAAGCACGTGATCCCGGCCGCCACCGGCGGCGCGGCGCACGAAGTGCATGTCGGCGGTGCCACCGCAATCGCGATCGACGGCACCACGAACATCGCCAAGCGCATCCCGCTGTTGATCACCGGCGTGGTCGCGCTGTCCGTTCTCCTGCTGCTGCTGGCTTTCCGCAGCATCGCGATCCCGCTGACCGCCGCGGTCATGAACCTGCTGTCAGTGGGTGCGGCGTACGGCGTCGTTGCGCTCGTGCTCCAGGGCGGGCCGGTCGGCGAGCTGATCGGCATCGACACCTACACGCCGATGCCCGCGTTCATCCCGGTGCTGATGTTCGCCGTACAGTTCGGGCTCTCGATGGACTACGAGGTCATCCTCGTCAGCCGGATGCGCGAGTCGTGGCTGCGCACCAACGGAGACGGCACCACGGCGGTCGTCGACGGCCTGGCCGGGACCGGTCGCGTCATCACGGCCGCTGCCGCGATCATGGTTGCCGTGTTCGCCGCGTTCGTACCAAGCCCCGAGGTAACCATCAAGGTCATCGGCGTCGGCATGGCGGCGGCGATCGCGATCGACGCGACCGTCGTACGGATGGTGCTCGTTCCGGCCATCATGCACCTGCTCGGCCGAGCGAACTGGTGGCTGCCCCGATCGCTTGACCGGCGACTTCCCCAGCTGCACATCGAAGGGCGGCCCGGCGCCTTCCTCCCAAGCCCACGATCCGAGGCGCCGAACCCCCACACCCGTGCGCCGGCACCAGCCGGCACCACGCCCGGTAAGTAGTGCGAGCCGCGTGCTGCTCTCACCCGCCACAGCGGAGCAGCCCGCGCGCACACCGCAGCCGCCACAATCTGCACATCGCAGACTGTCGGCCGCGGTGGAAGGAGCGGACCCGGATTGGCGAGCACTACATGGCCGGCAACTGAATGGCCGTGGTCTGATCGCTCGATGCGGTCGTCGCCGCACCCGAGTCTCATCGCGTGCTGTTCGAGGTTGAGCACACGCGCGTGCTCGAGGTGACCATCGCTCCCGGGTCCGGGAGCCGGAGCATATGCGCCGCTGCCCGAGCGTCATGGTCGTACAGGAGTCAGAACGCATCCGCTACTACACCGGGGCCGTCCTGACCTTCACCTCACCGGAGCAACCCACCGACGCCGACAGTGGCCCGCGAACCAGTTGGCTGCAGCCTGAGGGGCTCGACCGCCAGCTAACTGTAGGTGGTGTACGTCGTACGGCACGGCAGCGTCTGGCGCGGGATCTACGAGACCCCATGGATCCGTGCACGACGAACTGCTCGAGCACGTCGACCAGGTGGTGACCGCCAGATGACCGCGCTCGCCTGTGCAGGCGTCGTACCGGGTTAGGTTCGTCGCTTCGACCTCATCCGCTTGACAACCACATAGGCGCCGCCGCCCGGGTGATGCCAGGTCAGGTTAGCCAGTGCATGACGAATCCGAGTGCGACGAGGCCGATGAGGCGGGTGAGTGAGGCGGTTAGAAGGTTTCCCGGCGGCCCGTCGTGACGAGCGATGAGCTCGTGGGTTTGGTGCGGTGGTGGCAGGGTCAGCGGGCGTGGTTCGTCTGGACGCTCGCCGGGGAGCAGATTGCCCACGTACCAGCGGCCAAACAAGGCGCGTCGATGTGGCAAGGCGACGCCTGCGTCGGCGGCAACCCAGCGCGGCTTGGACCGCCGGCGTCGGCCGGTGCTGATCCAGGCCTCATGCACGACCGCGTCGCCGGGGAAGGACAGCAGTGCGTCTCGTTCCTCGTCGCAGCGGTACACCTGCTCGGGTTTCGGCATGCGACCGTCCCGCAGCGCTGGCGGCACCGACCAGACTGCCAGCAGGGGCCGGAGCATCTTCGGTGCGGGATCGTTCAGCAGGATGACGAACGCCCGGCGCGGTGCGGATTTGGCCTTGGTGAACGATCGGAGCGCCAACCAGCTTGCCGTGAGCCTGCGCAGCACCCAGAGCGAGGCGCTGAGGCCGACCACGACCGCCGTGATCGTGACCACTGGAGGCAGGTCGAGGACGGCACCGCCGACCAGGGCGATCAGTCCCGCGATCAGCCAGGCGATTGCGCGGCGTCGTTCGAGGAGCACGTTGTCGCGGAGGATCGGCGTCAACGGCTCGGTCATGGTTGCGCTGACCGTCGTTGTCGCCGGGGTCGTGGATGCCGACGCTGCCCGGGTGGCCAAGGCTCGGTCGACGAGGCCACGATTGGCGCGGGCGCTGCGGATACCCCACACGTTCGCCGACAGCAGGCCGCCCATCAGGCCGGCGATGACCGCCCAGCCCAGCCCGGCGTCGACCAGACCGGTGATCAGGAATCCGATCACCACGGCGCCCCACTCGAGCAACTGGATGCCCGCGGGAACCGAATGACCGGCAATCCACCGCCGCATCCCGCGCACCGCCACGATCACCCCGAAGGTGAACGCGGCGACGAACCCGGCGCCAACCAGCGCCATCGCCATAGCGCCACCGTCGCCGGCCACGAACATCAGGCCTGCACCAGCACCGAACGCGATAAGGATCAGCACCACCGACACAGGCACCGAACTTCGCGGCCACGCGCGATCGTCACGCGGAATGACGTCGCTACCCATGCACTCAGCGTTCCACGTGACGACGTCACAGGCACCTCGAGCAACTGGGCGAACGCGGTACGGCGCCGCGCACGGTGGTCTCGTCAATCAGTGGGACTCTCTGCGGCCCCGTGGCGACATCCCGTCGTACTTGAGGCCCTCCGCAACAATCCGACCGGACCTGGTGGATCTCGGGCACAACTCACTCGGGTGCGGGTCGCGGTGGTCCAGCACCAGGCGGACTGCCTTGACCCACCTGGACCGGCGGAGGCAGCAGGACAGCCGCCGCTGGACAGACCTACTGCGGCCGTCCGCCTTCGCCGGCATGCCGGCCCAGCACGGAGACCCGAGCGGCGAAGGCAGCGGCGAGGAGCGTGGTGAAGACGGCCAGGACCCAGGGAGCGCCGGCCGAGCCGCCGAGGTCGTCGTCGAGGAAGTCCGAGATGGCGTGGAAGCCGCAGCCCACGGCTCCGCCGAGCAACGCGACGGTGAGAGCGTCCCCCCAGACCAAGGCGCCGGCCAGTGCCGCCGCGATGCCGAGCTGGAACGCGCCTATGTTGTGGACGAAATGCAGGTTGTATGGCGGGTAGGTCGCGACGTTGTCGTAGAACGACCTCGGCCAGCCAAACGCCCAGACGCCAGGCACCGCGAAGATCAGGACACCCAGGATGACGGCTCCGGTGACGAGGCGGTGCTTCATCGTTCGTCCTCCCAGCGCGATCGGTGGTCCGATTGTCAACTCAGTGCGGCACTCCCGAGATCTGTCGCAACTCAGAGGAGTCTGTCTGCGGTGGCGTACCAGATCTACCCGCGCAGCGTCGCACTGCGCACGACTGTCTGCCGGCACCTCGGTCCATCCATTGTCGAGTTAGGTGACGTCCCGCTGCACGGTGGTGGTTAGGGCTATCGCGGCGAAAACGAGTGCGTAGCCGGCGAGTAGGAGTCCACCGGCCCATTGGGAGATGTCGGGTGCGCCGGGCAAGCGCGCGAGGGCTTGGCCGCCGGCGGCCGGCAGCCACGGCTCGAGGGCGTCGATGAGTTCTGCGACCAGACCTTCGACGAGCGCGATCCAGGCGAGGGCGGCGGCGATTGCGGCGGCCAGGTTGGTGATCAGGGCGCCGAGGGAGACGCCGATCGCGGCGAAAGCGGTGTTGAAGGCGACACCGCCGGCGAGCGTGCGCCACAGGTCGCTGTTGGACAGGTCGAGCGAGCCGCCGTTCGCGCTGACTCCCACGGCAGTTGCGACTACCGCCGTGATGGCGAGCACGAGGCCGACGATGGCGCCGGCGGAGGTGTAGACGGCGAACTTGGCGGCGATCACACGGCCGCGCCGCGGTGTGGCCAGGTACGTGTCGGTGATGGTCCGGTGCCGGTATTCGCCGGCCACCGCTGTGATTCCGAAGACGAGCGTGAGCAGGGACATGAAACCGGCGTGTGCGACCGCGTCGATGGCCGTCTGCGGCTGTCGCACGTCTGCTCCGTCCACGACCACTCCGGCGACGCCGACGATTACCAGTACCGGACCGGCGGCGAGCAGCAGCCACGGGCCACGGACCGTTCGTAGTTTGCGGATTTCGTTGGCGATGAGGGTCGTCATGGTAGGTCCTTCAGCGATGGTCGGCGGCGTCGGTGAGGCGCAGGAAGGAGGCTTCCAGGTCGCCGAGGCCTTCCAGCGGGCCGGCGAAGCGCAGCCGGCCTTCGTTGATGATCACCACCTGGTCGACGGTCTGCGCGACCTCGCTGAGCATGTGGCTCGAGACCAGGATGGTGCGGCCCTCGTCGGCCAGGTCGCGCAACAGACCGCGGAGCCACGCCATACCGGCCGGGTCGAGGCCGTTCGCCGGTTCGTCGAGTAGCAGCACCGGTGGGTCGCCGAGCAGCGCTCCGGCCAGACCGAGGCGCTGGCGCATGCCGTGCGAGTAGCCGCCCACCCGCTGACCCGCGGCCTCGGTCAGGCCCAGCTGGTCGAGGACGTCCGTCACCCGCCCGTCCGGCACACCGGTCACCTGGGCGAGGATCCGCAGATGGTCCCGGGCGCGACGACCGGGATGGGCTCCGGTCGCCTCCAGCACCGCGCCCACCGTGCGGCGCGGGTGCGGCAGCGACAGGTACGGCTGCCCGCCGATCAGAGCGGCGCCGGCGGTGGGGCGTACCAGCCCGAGCAGCATGCGCAGGGTGGTGGTTTTGCCCGCACCGTTGGGGCCGAGGAACCCGGTGATCTTTCCCGGCGCGACGTCGAAGGTCAGGTCCTCGACCGCTCGTATCCGGCCGAACTGCTTGGTCAGACCGTCAACCGTTATCGGTGTCGTCTGCATCGTCATTGTGTGTCTCCGGTACGGCTGTTGCTCTCGGCACCATTTTCTTCGGGTCGAAGCCGTGCGGCGCGAGACCCAGGCCGAGTCATCGGGCGGGTGGGTAGCGGTCATCGGGGTTGCGGCGCGGCACGAGGCCGAGTGCGAGGACCGCGGCCACGGCGGCGACGACAGTGAACACTGTGAAGGCGTCACTGAACCCCTCGATCGAGGGTGCGTCGGCGAGACCCGCGGCGGCGACTGTGGAGGCCACCGCGACACAGATCGCGGCACCGAGTTGGTTGAAGGTGTAGATGACGCCGGATATCAGGCCGGCCTCGTGCTGCGCAGCGCGGCCCAGGGCCGAGGTGGTCGCGGCGACGAACAGCGGACCTCCGCCCAGTGCGAACACCACAATGCCGGGAAGGGCCTCGACATAGACGTTGCCGCCTGCCGACAAGCCGATGAGAAGACCGTTGCCGAGAGCAACCAGAGCCAGCCCGACCACGGCGACCGGGCGCGCGCCGATGATGCCGACCAAGCGGCCGGCAGCGATGGCTCCGATCATGAGGGCCAAGGCTGGGGGCAGGAAGAACAGGCCGGTCTCCAGAGCGCTGAGGCCGCGAAGGTGCTGCAGGTACTGCGAACCGAGAAAGAGGTCCGCGATGGTCACTCCTGCCGCGATGAACATCAGGAACGCGCCGGTCGCGATCGGACGGCGCGACAGCAGGCTCGGGTGCATGAGGGGAGTCTGTGTGCTGCGCTCGACGACGGCGAACACGCCGTACAGGACGATGGCGGCCGCGATGGTCACGATCGTACGGAGATCCGTCCAGCCTGTGTCGCCGGCGTTGACCATGCCGTAGATGAGCAAGCCGGTGGCGGCGGTGACGGTCACCGCGCCCAGTATGTCGAGGCGTCGGGCGGCGCGGTCCGGGTGCGACGGCGGCACCATGGCGCGGATGCCGGCCAGCAGGATGACGCCGATCGGAACGTTGATGAAGAAGACCCAGCGCCAGCCGGGGCCGCTGGTGAGGAGTCCGCCGATGAGCACCCCGGCGGCGAAGCCGATGCCGCCGAGAGAGGCCCATACGCTCAGGGCTCGGTTGCGTTCCTCGCCGTGGAAGATGCCGGTGATGGCCCGCAACGCCGCGGGGGACAGCAGCGCGGCCCCGACGCCCTGGCCGATGCGACCGCCGATCAGGAGGATCTCGTTCTGCGCCAGGCCGCAGGCGAGCGAGGCGAGGGTGAAGATGACCAGGCCGATCAGCATCATGGTCCGGGAGCCGAACCGGTCGGCGAGCCGGCCGCCGAGCAGGATCAGCCCGCCGAAGAACAGTACGTAGGCGCTGACCGCCCAGGTGGACGCCGTACGGCTCAGGTCCAGGTCGGCGCCGAGGTCGGGCAGGGCGACGTTGACGACAGTCAGATCCAGGATCAGCATGAACTGCGCTGTGCAGATCGCCGCGAGCGCCTTCCAGCGGCGCGGGTCCGCGGACTCCTGCGGCTCGTCGGTGTCACGAGCCGGATGGTGGGGGTTGCGCATCAGGACTCCTAACTCGTCCATCGCTGCGCGGACACAGTTGTGTGAGTGCTGGGCGTTGAGCGCGTGGTGCGCGACGTGGTTCCACAACGCCAGTCATATGGCTTCAAGTAGCCTTGAAGGCAAGATGACGGATCAGACTTTGACCATCGGCGAGTTGGCGCGTCGCACGGGCGTCGCCACCTCAGCGCTGCGCTACTGGGAAGAGCTCGGCGTGATGCCGCCCCCGGCCCGCGTCTCGGGCGAGCGCCGCTACCCGCTGTCAGCGGCACAGGACGTTGGGATCATCCTGCTGCTGCAAGATGTCGGATTCTCACTGCGCGAGTTGAAAACGCTGATCGCCTCTCGTCGGCTGGCAGACGACTGGCGTCAGCTCGCCCACCGCAAACTGGCCGAGCTCGACGCGCACATCGCCAAAGCCGAGGCTGCCCGCGAGGCCCTCGAACACGCCCTGCGCTGTCCCCACGAGAACATTCTGCATTGTCCCAACTTCGCCGAGGTCACCACCGCCCGCCTCGCCGGAGTGCCTCTCTGGGAGGCCCATCCCCACTGAGAGCGGCGGCTGTGACGTACGCGGGAGGCCGGGTGCCAGACCTGCCCTGGATCGAGCGTGCATGCTCGCGCCGCGTCCATCGATTGACCACTGAGCTCGGCGGGACGTCAGTTGCCATCAGCAGCCGCGCGTAGTTCGGCAACACGACGTTGCTCAAAAGGACGCTCGACAGCGTCTTGACGGCCGCGCCGTTTCCGATGCGACAGCAGCTCCAGATGCGGCAACCATTGCCCGGGGCGCACGGTTTGTCGGCCCGCCGACGAAGATCTCACCAGCCTGCCCGTCTGCGGCGGGCACCACCACGACCGGTGCGTTCCACCAGGAGACCGGCTGGTCGGCCGCGTTGCAGTTGTAGAACGCGCCGCGCCGCCAGAGGTCCGGCTCGGGGCAAGTCGTGTCGGCGAGGTTGACCACGCTGACCGGTTTGAACGCCTGCACCTCCAACCCGCGGGAGCGCAGGATCCGCGCGAAGCCGACTGAAAGGCCGGACTTGCCGGAACCAGCCGCCGCACTCAGGATCGTGAAGCCAGACGTCGTCGCGGTCATGAAGAAGTGGTCACCCTTCCACGGCGTGCAGTCGGAGGAATTGCGCGGCGCCGGCGGTCACGTCGGCGATGTCGTTGCGCGAGCGCTCGGACAGTTGCCTGACGACGTCGACATCGACGCGGCCGTGCCGGCGGTCCCACGTCCAGATCGCTGCGACCGAGCCGCCGACCAGCACTGAGCCGCGGGCTTCGCCGATGGAGTTGAAAAGCGAATCGTACGCATCGTCCGCGACATAACGCCGGCGTGACTCGTGGTACCCCTTGAGACTCGGATCTTCGTAAGCCGTCAAAGCAGTGTGCGTCGGGGAGATTTCGGGCGTTCGGCGCAGCGAATCCTCGTCGCCTGCGCGCAAATACATGGTGGAGTCGTGTGACTCAAGCCTTACGGATGTCAATAGTGGCAAACATGTATCCAGTGCTGCCCGGGCGTCCGACATTCTCACCCCACTCCACCAGACGAAATCACGAAAGGTTGCGGGACCGTAACACTCGAAGTATCGAAGGATCAAGCGCCGAATCGCGTCCTGGTACGAAAGTGGTGGATTGACCAGTTCGGTATCGGGACGATGATGCTCAGCGCGCAGGAAAACCTTCACCTCGTGGTGCATGGAGGTCGATTCGTTGACCGCGGAGAGCGCGCCGTCCTCCCACAACGATTTGACGGCCAGGACCGCCAGCTCCTTCGCCACCTTGCTGCCACCGCGGACGCGGTACGCCTTGGACACGGTCGCGACGAGCGCGCGGTATTCCGCCGGGCCGACTGTCAATACCTCGAGCACCGTGGCCCGGTGGCGCTTCCAGGCACCCGCGGACAGGCCACGCCGCCGGAGCTCGGCCAGGTACGCGCCCTGCCGTTGAGGAAGCGTCGCGACGTGGGCGACGACCGCGTCCTCCGGCGTCAGGATGTGCAGCGTGCGCCGCATGCACCGGAGCTTGATGAGGTGCCCCTGGGTTGCCAGCGCCTGCTGCAGATGCTCGGGAACGAACGACTCGTTCCGCGCGTACAGGGTCACGAACGGCGTCAGCAGGCGGGCGGCGTGGAGCCCCATGTGCTGCGCGGCCGCCTGTTCGAGATCGGTCGCGACTTGTCCGCCGAACCCATGTCGCGACAGCGTCCACTGGCGTTCCTGGCCGGCCGTCAGTTGGAGATGGCGGGATGAAGGCATACCTCACCGATCTGCCGGGAATTGGCGTGAACGAGCGGACGATAGCGCATGATTAGCGATACCGTCGGGATGTGAGCGTGTCGCTTTCCTTGTCCAGTTCATGTCGTGACGTTCCGGGCTGAAGCGTTTAAGGCTGGCGGTCCGCCCGCTGCCGAAGCCCGAGGAGTCCGGGGATCGTGAGACCCGCCGATCAAACCGACGAACGTCGGAACTTTCGACTGCTGGTGAGTTCATCGGTGCTCGCGAAATTCGCGGACTACGGTCTGCTGCTGGTCGTCCCGCTGGCGGTTCTGCAAAACACCGATTCGGTCGCCTGGTCGATCGTCGCGATTTCGCTCCGCGGTGTCGCCTACGCGGTTTCTCCACTGATCGGTGCGCTGATCGACCGTTATGACCGGCGCACCCTGTATGTCGCGGCGATGATCCTGCAGTTCGGGTGCGCTGCCGTCGTCGCGCTCTGGACGAACAACACTGCCGTCCTTTCGCTGGCTGTTTTCCTCTCCGGATTGGGTGGTGTGGCCAGCTCGATTTCCGGACAGTTCGTCCTGGTCCCGGCACTGGTCGTCAAAGAAAACCGGCCCGAGGCGGTTTCGAAACTCGCGTTCGCTGTCGACCTGGCCAAGCTGGCCGGCTTTCTCCTCGGCGGTGTGAGCCTCGGCGGTGCGGGGCAGAAGTTCGCGCTCGGAGTGGTTGCTGCCTGCTATCTGCTCGCCGCCGCGGTCGGGTACCTGCTCCCTCGCCTGCCGGTCGAGGCCGAGCCGCAGACTCTGATCGCCGACCTGCTCGTCGGCTTCTCCTGGCTGAAGCAGCGAGACCTCGCGTTCCTGGTGGGAACGATGGCGCTGTCGAACCTGGCGATCGGATCCTTGGCCTCGGTGCTCGTTACGCTCTTCGGCGATCGCGATGTCGATCCGACGGTGATCTCTGTCGTCCTCGCCGGCAGCCTGCTGGTGGGTGCCCTCGGGTCGCGGCTCGGATCCCGCCTGCCGCGGCGTTGGTCGGCACCGATCCGGATCCTCGTCTGTCAACTGCTCCTCGGGGCCGCGTTCTTCGTGCTGACCGGCGCACCGTCGGTCTGGCTCCAGGCGTTGTGCTTCGGTGTAGTCGAGTTCGCGGCCGGCCTGAGCAACGTCGCCTCGATCACCTTCCGCCAGGACGTCATCCCGTCGGGCGTGGCCGGCCGCGTCAACAGCGTCATCCGGATGTTCATCGCGGGCGCGATCCCAATATCCGGAATGGTCTACGCGGCCAGCGAAGCACTGCACGTCCCGTTCTGGGCTCCGGCCATCGTCCTGGAGGCCCTGTCCCTGTGTGTCTGGTCCGTTTCGTCCTGGTCATCGGACGTGGAGCGGCGACCGGACAGGTGTCTCGACCGGTGGGAGGACTCGGTCGAGCCAACGGGGAATCCACCAGTTGATCGGGCCGAGGAGTTCCATCGAGGCTGGAAGTCGGCGTCATGATCGCGGCCGACCATGTCGGCCAGGTTCCGTACCAATGTGTCCTGAGCTGAGTCGTCGTGCGGGTCGTCATCGGACCGCCCGCACGGCGATGGTTTCGGTGGCTAGGCCGTCACGACGGCTGGGAGTCCGAACGGCTCGAAGAGTTCGGGGGAATGGAACGAGACCACGTGGGTGACGTGCCGGTTGGCGAGGGTGAGCACCTGGAGGGAGTGCGCGCGGTACTTGTCGGCGCCGTCCGGGGCGTAGTAGCCGAAGGCCGGCTGGCCGTTGGCTGCCGTGGGGAGCATTCGCGCACCGGTGGGCGGCCACTTGCTCGCTACCAGTCCGGCCACGGCGGCGCGTCCGGCGTACCAGGTCGGGACAGGCGGCATCTCCCAGACCGCGTCTTCGGCGAGCAGGCTGGTGAGGGCCGCAATGTCGGCCTGTTCGAAGGCGTCGACGTAGCGGCGGAGCAGGTCGCGGGTCTCGGCGTCGTCGAGTGGCGCGACCTGCTCGGCCGTGGGCGCCAGCCGCTCGATCCGGCTCCGAGCCCGACGCAGGGCGCTGTCCGCGGCAGTCACGGATATCCCGACCAGGTCGGCCGTCTCGGCGGATCTCATCCCGAGTACGTCGCGCAGGATCAGCACCGCGCGCTGGCGCGGTGGCAGGTGTTGCAGGGCCGCGATCAGTGCTAGCCGGACCTGCTCACGGGATTCCGCGACGGCCACCGGGTCGGCCTGCGAGTTGAACACCCAGGAATCCGGCACCGGCTCCAGCCAGGGAATCTCCGTGGCGTCCGGGCCGGGGTCGACCCGGGGGTCGGTGGTGGCCCCGCGCAGGTCCGAGGGCAGCGCCCGGCGGGATCGCTGCTCGAGCGCGGTCAGGCAGGCGTTGGTCGCGATCCGGTACAGCCAGGTCCGTAGCGACGACCGGTCCGGGTCGTAGACGTCGAAGGCCCGCCACGCCCGCAGGTAGGTCTCCTGTACCAGGTCCTCGGCGTCGTGGATCGAGCCGAGCATCCGGTAACAGTGCACCAGCAGTTCGCGGCGGAAGTCCTCCGCGCGCCGGACGAAGTCCGCTTCGGTCATGGTGTCCACCAGGTCCGCCCTCCGATTGGTCAGGGTGGCCGGCGAAGGCCTGCCGGCACCTGTACCTACCGGCTGCGCCGGTCGAACTCGTCGGCCCGAACCCGACGAATTCCGATCTGCGCGCCGGTATCCATCCCTGACAGTGTGCCGACGCCGGATGGAGAACGAGTGAACACGACTTCTGCGATGGGCCTGTCGGCCCGCCGTTGGGCCCTTGTGCTGGGATCGCTGGCCTCGCTGATGGCCGCCTTGGACACGCTGGTCGTGTCCACTGCTCTGAGTACCATCCAGCGCGATCTGGGTGCCTCGCTCGAGGACTTGGAATGGACTGTCAACGCCTACAACCTGACCTTCGCGGTCCTGCTCATGCCGGCCGCGGTGGCCGGGGACCGGCTTGGACGGCGCCGGATGTTCGCCGGCGGGCTGGCCTTGTTCACTGCGGGGTCCGCGGCGTGCGCGGTGTCCGGCGGCGTCGGTGCGCTGATCGCCGCCCGGGTGGTGCAGGGGGCCGGCGCGGCGCTGGTCATGACCCTGGCGCTGGCGATCGTCAGTGCCACCTTTCCGGCTGACCGGCGCGGGCTGGCGATCGGCGTCCTGGAAGGTGTCACCGGCCTGGCCGTCGCCTGCGGACCACTGGTCGGCGGCGCCGTGGCGGACGGGCTGGCGTGGGAGGCGATCTTCTGGCTGAACGTGCCGATCGGCCTGGTCGCCGTACCGCTCGCGCTGCGCAAACTGCCGGAAAGCCATGGCCCGGACACGTCGTTCGACCTGCGCGGGCTGGCACTGGTCACCGCCGGCGCGCTCGGCCTGGTCTGGGGCCTGGTCCGCGGCAACACCGCCGGCTGGACCAGCCCGGAGATCCTCGGCGCCCTGCTCGGCGGCGTCGCCCTGCTGGCCATGTTCATCGGCTGGCAGGCGCGGGCGCCGTACCCGATGGTGCCGCTGAGGTTGTTCCGGCACCGGGCCTTCGCGGCCGGCAATGTGGCGATCTTCTGCACGTTCGGCGCCCTGTTCACGGCCGTGTTCTTCTTCGCCCAGTTCCTCCAGACCACCTTCGGCTACGGGCCGTTCGACGCCGGGCTACGGCTGCTGCCCTGGACCGTGACGCTGTTCTTGTGCGCGCCGCTGGCAGGTGCGCTGACCGACAGGGTCGGCGAGCGGCCGCTGATGGCGGGTGGGCTGGCACTGCAGGCGATCGGCCTGTTCTGGGTCGCCTCGATCGCCGAACCCGGGATGTCGTACGGCGCCCTGGTGCCGCCGCTCGTGGTCGCCGGCTGCGGTGTGTCGATGGCGCTGCCCGCGGTACAGAGCTCGGTCGTCAGCGCCGTCGGCCACGCCGACATCGGCAAGGCCGCCGGTGTCAACAGCACGATGCGGGAGCTGGGCGGCGTGTTCGGTATCGCGGTCGGCGTCGCGGTGTTCTCCGGATTCGGCGGCACGGCATCGGCCCAGACCTTCGCCGACGGGTTCGGTCCGGCCATCAAGGTGGCCGCCGCGATCTCGCTGGCCGGGGCGGCCGCCGGCCTGTGGCTACCCGGCCGCACCAACGATAGGTCGACGCCACCACAGCAGGTTCCAGCTACGACGGAAGGACGCGCCCGATGAGCACGACCACAATGATCCGCTACCAGACCACCCCCGAGACCGCCGCCCGGAACCGCGAGCTGATCGAGCAGGTGTTGGCCGCACTGCCGGCGTTCCAGGAGTTCCAACACACCATCCGCGACCGGCTGGCCGTCGCACCCGACCGCACCGCGGCAAGCGAGCTCGGCTCCTTCCATCCCTAGCCCTTGCACCGACGTGTCCGGGGAGGAAAACGCACCTTGACCACACGCGTCAGCGTCAACGTCTGAGGACGCCTCTGCGCCGCCTTCCCGGGCGGCACGACCGTAGGACGACGGGTTCGTCGCGACGTGGGTGGTGGACGTCGGGCCTACAGTGGTGCCGTGGTGCTGCGCGTCGTCTTCGCCGAGGACAACCTTCTGGTGCGCGAGGGTGTCGCCGCGCTGCTGTCCGAGACCGACGACATCGAGCTGGTCGCGACGGTCACCGATCCGGGCTCGCTGATCGAGGCCGTTGCCGAGTACCGGCCGGACGCTGTACTCACCGACATCCGGATGCCTCCGACGTTCACGACCGAAGGCATCGACGCCGCCAAGCGGATCCGGGCCGGCCATCCGTCCACCGGGGTCGTGGTGCTGTCACAGTACGTCGAGGAGGATTATGCGTTCGACCTGCTGTCCGAAGGCGTCGCCGGGCTCGGCTACCTGCTGAAGGAGCGCATCTCGCAGGGCGACGAACTGGTCCGGGCGCTCCACGACGTCGCGCGGGGCGGCTCGGTCCTCGATCCGCGAGTAGTGGAGGGACTGCTCGCGCGCAAGGCGCAGGAATCGCGGTCACCGTTGCTCGGGCTGACCGACCGCGAGCGCGAAGTGCTCGAGGCGATGGCGGCCGGTCGCAGCAACTCGGCGACGGCAAAGGCCCTGTTCATGAGTGAGCGCGCCGTCGAGAAGCACGTCGGCTCGGTGTTCCAGAAGCTGGGTCTTACCGATGAGGCCGATGTCAATCGCCGGGTGATGGCGGTGCTCGCCTTCCTCGAAGCCACCGGCGGTCCCTCCGCACGCTGACCGGACCGGGCATGAGGGTGGGACAGCCGCACGGTCTACGGCGGCCAGCACCATGTCGTCGGGGGTGGCGGCCGCGCCATGATGGCGCCGAGGAGGTGTGCGGGTGCCAGATGTGCGCGTCCTGGTCGTAGACGACCAGGAGACGTTCCGCCGGGCGATCGCCGCCGTCGTCTCCGAGACGGACGGCTTCGTTGTCGTGGACTCCGCCGGGTCGGGCGAGGAGTCGCTCGCTGCCGTCGCCCGGCTGCGCCCCGATCTGGTCCTCATGGACGTCAACCTGCCCGGCATCGACGGTATCGAGGCCACCCGGCGTATGACGCTCGACCCTGACGCGCCGGTCGTCGTCCTGCTCTCGACGTACGACGAGGACGACATCGACATCTCCGGTTGCGGTGCTGCGTCGTACGTCGCGAAGGCCGCGTTCGGCCCGGACCGGCTGGCAGCCACGTGGGCCGCGGCTACGACGTGGCCGCCGACCCAGCCTCGCCAAGCGGAATGCTGATCGACAGCACGTCCCCGTCACCGAGGGACGGCGACCCGCCCACCGCCTCGACACGGTCGACGATTGCCTGTACATCGACCTCGGCGCGAGCGACTCCCCGAATCCGCAGTACCAAGTCCGGTCCCATCGTCAGCAGGCCGACCTCGGCGGATCCGGAGCCGGCACTCAGGGCCTCGACGCAGCAGAAGTAGACCGCCGCCTCGACCCTGGCAGGGAACCGCCGGACGGCCGACGGCTCGACGTGCAGGGCGGCCTCCGGCCTGCTTCGTGCCAGGTGTGACCGCAAAGCCGGCACCAGACCCGACCGGGCGAGCTGGGTCGGGAACACGCCACGGGTCAGTTCGCGCAAGGACTCCAGCGCCGTGTTGGTCCGGGTCACGAGTCGTTCGAGCTCGTCCAGGGTGGCGGACCCCGATGCCGCGACGCTCAGGCTGCCGAGCTGGGCGGGCATCGTGTCGAGGTGTGGCAGCACCTCCCGCGAGATCGCCGACTCCAGTTGGCGGCGGGCCGCGTCGTCGGCCGCGATGATCCGTCGCCGCGACTCGGTCAGTGCTTGTGTGGTCCGGTCGAGGGCCGCCACGTGCTCAGCCAGCTCGGCCTCGATCGCGGCATTGCGGAACGCCTGCGCGGTCTGGTCGGCCAGGTCGTGCAGCAGTCGTTCGTCGACCGCGCGGAGCCGACGGCCCTTCGGCATGGTGACTCCTATGCTGCCGAGGGTGTCGCCACCGTGTCGTACGGGCGCTTCGTACTCCGGCTGCCGGTGCGGCGTGCCGGTCGGCCAGTGTTCCGGCATATCTCCCGCGCCGGGCACGCGCAGTACCGCGGTCGAGCTTGCCGCGGACACCGCACGGCCGGCCGCTTCGGCGACGGCCGGAAGCAGTGTCTGCGGTGACGGTGTCTCGGTCAGGCGCCGGCTGAAGTCCGCGAGTGCCTCGTAGGGAAGCGCCCGCGAGCCGTAGGCGAGCCGGTTCGCGAACCGGACGACTCGCCGTCGCAGCGGCTGGAAGGCGAGGGCGACCAGCGACGTAGCGAGGAGCGACAGCCAGAACCCGTTCGTCTGGGTGTTGACGACTGCCGCGACCGCCACGACCAGACCTGTGTACCCGATCGCCGCGAATGCGGTGCCGACAGCGAGTACGACGGCGCGGTTGATGATCACCTCGATGTCGTACAGCCGGTAGCGCAGTACGGCGATGGCGAACAGGATCGGCAGGCAGAAGTAGGAGACGAACAGCGGGAGGCTCGCGGCCCAGGTCTGCCGTCCGCCGTTGAACAGTTGGACGACGAGCAGCCAGACCAGGCCCACCACCGCCAGCAGAACAGACACGGCGATCAACCGCAGTTGCTGCCGTTGCACGCCTCGGCTGAGCCGCAGCCGCCGGAACATGCACACGGTGGCGGCGATGAGACCACCGACGGTGAGGAGGATGCCGGCGGTGAAGAGCACGCTGCCGACAGGGCCGGCCTGCTGCATGTCGATGTCGAACTCGGTCGGCGACACGGTGAGCTGTCCAGCGGTCCAGCAGCCGAGCCCTGCGAGCGTCGCTATGCCCGCGATGCGCCAGCGGCGGGACAGGAAGTGCCCGTCCGGCGCGACCAGGTACATGATCGCCAGCGCGCCGAGGATGAGTTGGCCGCCGAGCAGTACGGCGGTCCATCCGGCGACGCTCCCGACGCTCCGCGGCCCGGGGCCGTCATACCTCAGCACCCAGAAGCTGTAGGCCTCGGTCAGCAGCGAGATCGATCCGCTGACACCGGTCAGGCAGAGCAGCCAGCCGATCGGATGCCGGGCATACCGCGACACGATCAGCGCCCCCATCGCGGCCGAGCCCACGGCCGCGGCTTGGACGAACGGGAAGCCGTGGACGGCGACGGCGTCCTCGGACAGCAGCGGCCAGTACCTCGCGGTGATCGAGACGTCTCCGACCGCGACCAGCACGGTGATTGCCGTCAGCGTCCAAGCCACCCGGGCGTACATGTCAGCCTTTCTGTCGGTCCGGAATGTGAAGGCATGGCAACCGCGCCTCGACGATGGTGCCGCGGCCGGGTGCGGTCTCGATCGTCAGCGTGCCGCCCACCGCCTCGACGCGGTCGCGCATGTTGGCCAGACCCGCGCCGGAAGCCGTCGTCCTGGGGTCGATGCCGGATCCGTCGTCCCCGACGATTGCCGTGAGCCGGTCGGGATCGCCTCGCAGCTCAACCCGGATCGACCGCGCGGACGAATGCTTCGCGGCGTTCTGCAATGCCTCCAGCACGCAGAAGTACGCTGCGGCCTCGATCTCGGCGGAGTACCGGCCGGTGCCGACCTCGTGGAGCTCGACCGGGACCGGGCTCGTGGAGATCGCCGTCCGCAGTGCTGCGACCAGTCCCTCGTCGACGAGCAGGCTCGGATAGATGCCTCGGGAGAGGCTGATGAGCGTGTCGATCGTTGCCGTTGCCGCCGGACCCTGCGCCGCGATCAGCCGATCGGCCCGCTCCGGCGACCGCCCCGCCAGCGTGTGGGCCAGTCGCAGGTTCACGGCAAGGGCCACGAGGTGCTGCTGGGCGCCGTCGTGAATGTCGCGTTCGAGCCGTCGTCGCTCGGCGTCCTGCGCGTCGACGAGTCGCTGCCGGGATATCCTCAGCTCCTCCGCCCGGGTGGACAGTTCCTGGAACCGACGCCCGAGCTCAGCTCGCAGCCGGGCCCCGCGCAGTACAAGCCCGGCCTGGTCCGCGAGCCCTGCGAACAGCCGTTCCTCGACCGGTGAGAGCGGTACGTCGTCGCGTTCCTGAATGGCGAGCACGCCCAGCAGGTCTCCGGCCTGGCGTACCGGGAGCTCGCGCCGGCCGGGCACGCTGCCGGCTCCGGGTGCTCCGACCGCCGAGCCGGCACCAGGGGGCCAGGAAGCGGCGAGGGTCAACCGGTCGTCCACGACGAGCCACACCTGCGCGCCAGCGGCACCGGTGCCGTCCGCGAGCACCTTGGCCATCCGCACCGGCAGCTCCTCGTTCGCGTAGGTGCTGGTCAACGCGGCCGAGAACCGGCTCAGGACGTCGTACGGCGACAAGCGGCCGGCCCGCACCAGCTGGGACGCGACGTCCTCGAGCCACGACTGCACCGGCTCGAAGCCCAGCGCGACCACCGCCGTGGCAAGCACGGAGAGCCCCACATGCGGCGACGACGTGTGGCCGATCAGCACGCCGCCGCCCAGCACCACGGCGACGTACACCAGCAGCACGAACCCGGCCAGTCCGCCCAGCACGAGCACAGCAGCGAGTCGTTCGCGCCGGGATCGCCCTCTTCCCCACCGCCTCCTCACCTCTGCAGTCTGCGCCCATCTGCGGCGCGGCGGGAGGGCTCTGCCCGAACCCCTAAGGGTGGGGTTGGCCGCACGATCGCCCGCAGATGGCACGCGGCCAGCTCCCGGACGTCGTGCGCCTAGCCCGATGGGCGCGAACTTCCGGAACGCCTTTGCTTGTTACACGCCGCTCGACCGGGGGGCAGAAACAGACGCAGGAGAAATCAGATGTCCGTCACCACCAGCACCACCATCCGGACCACGGCCGCCCGGGCCGAGGGCGTCAGCAAGTTCTACGGCACCGGCGACGCCGTCGTCGCCGCGCTGAAGGACGTCGACGTCGCCCTCGATGCAGGCAGATTCACCGCCATCATGGGGCCGTCAGGGTCGGGAAAGTCGACCCTGCTGCACATGCTCGCCGGTCTCGACCGGCCGTCCTCGGGTGAGGTGTACGTGGGGGGCACCCGGATCACCTCACTCAACGACAAGGCACTCACGCTGCTGCGCCGGGACCGGATCGGCTTCATCTTCCAGTCGTTCAACCTGTTGCCGACGATGAGCGCCGCGGAGAACATCGTTCTCCCGATCCGCATCGCCGGCCGCAAGCCGGACGACTTCTGGGTGCGGTCGATCGTCGAGAAGCTCGGCCTCGCCGAACGGCTCGACCACCGTCCCACCGAGCTGTCCGGCGGCCAGCAGCAACGGGTCGCCGCAGCTCGCGCCCTCGCCTCGCGACCGCAGATCATCTTCGCCGACGAACCCACCGGTGCCCTCGACTCGACGTCGGGCACCGAGCTGCTCGGCTTCCTCCGCACGGCGGTCCGGGAGCTCGGCCAGACCGTCGTCATGGTCACGCACGACCCGACGGCAGCCGGCTACGCCGACCGAGTCCTCTTCCTGGCCGACGGCCACGTCGTCGACGAGATGGACGAGCCGACCGCCGACGCCGTACTCGACTTCATGAAGCACCTAGGAGCATGACAGATGTTCACCGCAACCCTGCGAGGCATGCTCGCGCACAAGCTGCGACTTGTCCTCACCGTCGCCTCGATCGCACTCGGAGTCGCGTTCCTGGCCGGCACGCTCGTCCTGACCGACACCATGCGGCTGGCGTTCGACCAGCTGTTCGGCAAGGTCTCCTCCGGCACCGACGCGGTAGTCCGAGCCGAGGCCGCCTACACCCAGTCCGAAGGCACCGGCACCAGCCGGGGTCCCATCCCGTCCTCCGTACTTCAGAAGGTGCGCGGCGTCGACGGCGTCCGCACCGCCGAGGGCGAGGTCAGCGGCTACGCGCTGCTGACCGACAACGACGGCAGGGCCGTGCTCACCAGTGGTGGCGCCCCCACCATGGGCTACAGCATGCCGGCGGACCCCAAGCTGCGCGGCGACGTCAAGTTGCGCAGTGGGAGTGCACCGTCGGGACCGCATGAGGTGGCGATCGACGCCACCAGCGCGGAAGAACACCACATCGCGCTCGGCTCCACGATCAAGGTGCTGCTCCGTGGTCCGACTCAGGAGTTCACCGTGGTCGGTACCGTCGGCTTCGGCGGTGAGAAGAACCTCGGCGGTACGACGTCGGCGTACTTCGACGCAGCGACCGCGCAGAAGGTACTCGGCTCACCGGGAGTCTTCGACGCCATCGAGGTCAGCGCCGAGCCCGGCGTGAGCCAGGCCGAGCTGGCGCGGCGGATCGATGCTGCCCTGCCCGACGGCGCGGAGGCGGTCACCGGAGCCACCGTGGCGAAGGAGGCCTCGGACGCGATCAACGAGGACCTCAAGTTCGTCAGGTACATGTTCATGATCTTTGCCGGCATCGCGTTGTTCGTCGGATCGTTCATCATCTGGAACACGTTCACGATGACCGTGACGCAGCGGTCCCGCGAGATCGCGCTGCTGCGGGCGATCGGCGCCACCCGGCGCCAGGTCAGCAGGAGCCTGATCATCGAGGCGTCGCTGCTCGGTGTCTCCGCCTCGGCCGTCGGCATCGGTCTCGGCGTCGGCGTCGCCAAAGGGCTGAAGCTGCTGATGGACGTCGTCGGCTTCAGCCTGCCGAGCACGTCGCTGCAACTGCAGCCGCGCACGATCTGGGTCTCGCTGCTGGTGGGCACGATCGTGACCGTCGTGGCGGCTCTCGTCCCGGCCTTCCGGGCGACGAAGGTGCTGCCGGTGGAGGCATTGCGCGAAGCCGTGCCTGGTGCCGGCAACCCGTCGAAGAAGCGCGTCGCGACCGGCGTCGTTCTCTCCGGCACTGGCCTGACCGGGATGTTCTCGGCGCTGTATGGCGACGCCGGCATGGCGATGTTCGGCCTGGGTCTGCTGGGCATCGTCGGCGGAGTCATCACGCTGCTGCCGGCCGTCGCCCGTCCGCTGGCATCGCTCATCGCAGTGCCGCTGCGGCTGCGCGGGCTGCCCGGCGAACTGGCCAGGCAGAACGCGATGCGCAACCCGCGTCGTACGTCGTCGACGGCGGCCGCACTGATGGTCGGCCTGACGCTGGTCGTGAGCATGGGTGTCTTCGCGTCCTCGCTGAAGGCCTCGTTCGGCGATGTCATCGGAGGGTCGACCAACGCCGACCTGTTCGTCACTGCGTCGAGCACCCAGGCGCCGGGCTTCAGCCCCGAGGTGATCAAGGTGGTCGAGGCCGTCCCGGGCGTCGACAAGGTTTCGGCGAGCGGCTGGGGTCAGGCACGGTTCGACGGCGCGGACTCGAAATACTCCGCAGTCGACCCGGCGACAGCCGCGGACGTGCTGAACCTCGGATTGTCGTCTGGCTCGCTGTCCGATCTCGGCACCGACGGAGTGGTGGTGCAGAAGGCGGCCGCCACCGCACACGGGTGGAAGGTGGGTGACACGATCCCGGCAGAGTTCGCGGAAACCGGCAAGCACAACCTGCGCGTGGCCGGTATCTACGACACCAAGGGTTGGATCGGTGACGACTTCGTGATCAGCACTGCTGGTCAGACGGCGTACGCCGGAAGGCAGCTCACGGCGTCCGGTCTGGTCACCATCGCAGCCGGCGCCGACACGGCGACCGTGCAGAAGGCGATCACGGCGGCCCTGGCCGACCACCCCGACGCCAAGGTGCTCGACCGGAAGGGCTTCGAGAAAGAGGCCAGCGGCTTCATCGACGACCTGCTCACCTTCGTCACGGTGATGCTGGCGCTGGCGGTGCTGATCGCGCTGCTGGGCATCGTCAACACCCTGGTGCTGTCGGTGTTCGAGCGGACCCGCGAGCTGGGCCTGCTGAGGGCGGTCGGCATGACACGCGGTCAGGTTCGGGCGATGGTGCGCTGGGAGTCGGTGGTGATCTCGCTGATCGGCGCACTGGCCGGAGCCGGCCTCGGCATCGGCCTGGGGCTGGCACTCTCGCAGGTACTCGCGGACGAGGGCGTCAAGGCGATCTCGATCCCTGGCCTGCAGGTCATGCTCTATGTGGTGCTCGCGGCGGTTGCCGGCGTACTGGCCGCCGTCGGACCGGCCCGGTCCGCGGCCAAGGTCGACGTGCTGCGGGCGGTGGTAGCCGACTGACCACCTGCGGCCTGGCGCAACCGCGGCCCGGGGGGGGGGGCCCCCCCAACCCCCGGGCCCCGGGGGGGGGGGGGCTCGGCCGGGGGGACGCGGGTGCGTTCGGGGGGGGGGGCGCGGGGGGGGGGGGGCCTCTGGTGGGGGGTGGGGGCTTTTGTGGGGGTGTGGGTACGGGGTGTAATCGGACC